>CACZSI010000093.1 GCA_902783775.1 uncultured Lachnospiraceae bacterium | reverse complement strand
TAATGGTGGAGATATTCTTTATGCAAAACAGTCATTGTTTGCATTGGGAGCAAATGAAGATTACCATATTTTCAAATTGAAAGTTGATTTTACAACTGGTGATTCTAGAGTTTTCTATATGAAGGTGGAAAAGAGTATTTATGTGGATACTTTAGAACCTTTGGATGATAATGATATTCCAGAAAATATTGAATGGATTGATTTTGCTGGAACAGAAAATCATGAATATCAATATTTTTATCCTAGTGAATATGCTTCAAAGAAGGCAGATGGAGCAAATGTCAACCATGAAAATGGAACAAAATTATATTTACCTCAAACAGGAGTAGCAGCAGCATACAAGAGAGTAGCCATTGATAATTATATTTATACTAATTCAGGTGCGGCATATGTCGCAATTCTAAAAACTGATTTGAGTGAAAATGGAGTCTATAGAGTTGATATTTTAGATGCAAACAAAGCACCTGTTACAGTTTATGTAAAGAAAAATTCAGCAACTAACTACAAGCCTACAGGTTTCGCTGTAGCTAATAATGGTACAGTAACATGGACACCTAGCGCAGATGCAACAGCAGCAAGTGCAACATATTCTGTAACATTTAATGGAAATACAACTAGTGGTATTACTACAGGTACTACATCATTAGATTTAACAGGTGTTCAATATGGAACATACGATGTTGTATTAAAAACATTCGTAGGTGAAGAAGAAGTTGATTCACAGACTGTTTCATTTAAATATAAAGATCCAGAAGCAATAGATTCTACATTACATTCTACAGGAACTATAGAGTTAGCTTGGGAGAAAGAGCGTTGTGATTATATGTCATGGGATGCAGTAGATGATCACACATATGCTATATATGTTGACGGCAAACTTTGGAAAGATGATATTACAGAAACATCTTATAATGTACCAGCTTATGCTCTAGTAGATACTGAGAATGGTACTTTAGATAAGAATGGACAGGCGCAGACTATCGGACAGCATTCAATTTCTGTAGTGGCTATTCCAGATGGGCAAAATGCTCCGGCAGCATTTGCTGATGTTAGTTCTAAAAAAGTGATTGGAACAGATACATTTACATTAAATAAGAATTATATTTATGGTGATAAAACTGATATCTGGAATAATACTGGAGTTCCAAGTAAATGGAATTTCACTATTACTCCAAAAGACGGAGAAGTTTCAGGATTAAAAGCTACATACCTCAATGATGGTACTGTAACATTAACTAATATTACTAGTGCAGCACAGTGGGATGCTAAAGCGGCTATCTATGATAGACATCTTAATGTAGAAGATGTAGGTGGATTAGTTAATATTTCATTTGATTTAACTATTACAGATGGAGAGATTATCAATACAATAAGAAATAATCCTGGAAGTTTAAAAATTGGCATTAAATGCGTAGCAGATGAGATAGCTAATGACAATGGTGACTATAAATATGCAAAGAAACTATATGGATTAACACAAGAACAGATTGCTGCAGGTTTACGTTGGGTATATCAGGATCCATGGGATGATGATAATGAACCAGGATATGATGCAACTTTAGATGGTCCAGCAGCAGAGTATCCATTTGTATATGATGAGCAAACAGGTACAGCGGTTCTTCATTACTCATTTACATTTACTCCAGTTTTAGAAACATATGATTTATTATTCGATTTACACGGATTAAATGGAGCTACTCTTAACTTATCTGATGCAGTTGCAAAAGATGTTTATAAGGTAACTAAGGTAACAGGATCACCAATACCTAATAGTGGGGATACAACAAACAATAGCATCCAGGTAGGATGGAACACTAATGTTCCAGAACACTTAGCTGATAATTATTACTATAAAGTATATATAGATGGAAATGAGGTTAGTGATAATGCCACATTGAACGATGTATATACAGGATTGGCATTAGGAAATCACACAGTTAAAGTAGAAAGTTATTATGGACTTCCTGCTGGTCAGAATCAGGAAGAAACAGGAGTTAAAACTGGTGAGGAAACTGCAACAGTTAATATTGTTCAGGAAGATAAGGCTAACTTAGTTATCTCAGATATTAAAATAACAGATAACAATGGAAATAATGAGAATGGAATTTTCTATGTTGGAGATACTATTAAAATTAAAGTGACTACCAAGAATATTGGTACTGTTCCAGCAGCTCCAACAACTGGTAATTTAACAACATGGTTATATAAGAAGGCAGTAGGAGATGCTACAGAATCAAATGTTGGGAATGGTTACTTTGTTCTTTTCAATGCTGAATCAAGTAGATCTATTCCAGTAGGTGGTACAGAGGATGCTGTGTACACATACACTATTGGTGAAGGAGATGCAGGCATTGTTACATTTAGAGGAAAAGCAGATGCTGATACACATGTTAATGAGTTGTCTGATAATGATAATGAAAAGACTGTTCGTTTCAAATTCTACGAACATCCTAAGGAACTTACATTAACTAACAACGGAACTAATGTTGTAGCGTCATGGCCTAATATAACAGGTTCTCCGGATTCAGTTAAATTAAAATATACAACAACTGATAATCAGGAACATGAAGTGACAATTCTTAATGGTTCCACATCATATACTTTCCCTGCTGATGTTGTATTGAAAAATAACACAACAGTTGCAGTAGAAACAGTATATGGTACAGATACTATCGATTATGCTAGAGGAACAGCACTAGCTGATTTGGTTGCTGTATCTGTGGGAGCTAGAGGAGAAAGCGCTAAACTTGATTTAGACAATGATATAGTATTTACAGTTAAAAACCAAGGAACAGCACAGGCTGTTACTAATGATTTAGTAATATGGGCATCTGATGGTGCTTGGACTAATTACAAGGCAGGAATAAATATTGATTTAGCTCCTAATGAGACAATTACTGATTATGTTACAGGATATCATCCAACTACTGTTGGTGAAAAAACTCTTAATTATAAAGTAGATGAAAGAAATACAGTAGTTGAAAGTAATGAAACTAATAATAATTCTACATTTAATGTAACTGTGGCAGAAGTAGATATGCCAGATCTAGTTATAACAACATTAACTACTGACAAAGAAGCTTATAAAGTAGGCGATGTTATTAATGTTAGAATGGTAATGACAAATAATGGTGCTGCAGCAGCTACAGCAGTGGGCAATATTCTTGAAAAAATAGTTATTAATAATGGCAATCCTGGAGCATGGTCAACAGAAGGTATACATACTTTAGATGTTGGAGAATCTGTAGACTATACATTTAATTACACAGTTACACAGGCTGACTATGAACTCGGATATATCGATATTGCAGGCCGAGCTGATGCTGATAATGTTATAGCGGAAGGTACTGCAGGTGAGGCAAATAACCTTACAACTAACACTAGAGTTATGGTAGTGGATAGCGCAGCATTAACATTAGCTAATAATAATGATGTGGTAACTGCATCTTGGCCAGCAGGTTCTAAGGCTACTGGTTATAAGATTTCTTATACATCTAATGGAGTTCTTTACACAGAAGTAATTAACACTACTGGAGAGAATGCAAATGCTACTTTAGCGGATGGAACTTATACATACACATTCTCTAGACAATTAGATCAGAAATCTAATGTAGATATTACAGCTACATACGATGAAACAATTACAGGAGAATCAAAATATTATGATTATGCTACAGAAGTAGCTAAGGCAGATTTGATTATTACTCAGGTTGTATCATCAACAAATGATTATAAAGTTAAAGTACCATTTACATTAACTGCTACTGTT
>CACZSI010000092.1 GCA_902783775.1 uncultured Lachnospiraceae bacterium | reverse complement strand
GGGATTTTATCGATGGTTTTACCATCATTGTAAAAGTGATTCATTGCATCTACGTGAGTGCCATTGTGAGCACACATGCTAAATGCAGTTAAATTACACACCTCACCTTTACTTATCTTTAATATTTTTTCCTTTTCAGGTTTAGGATCTCCCGGAAATATTTCACATCCGAAAACCTCCTGCGAAATATCATAAATTTTCATATCTTCATCCTATTTTATATTTCAAAATCTAAACAGCTTCTAATGGCTGTAAACGGTCTAACCTTACCATCTGCCACTGCCACATGCTCAGGATGTGTAGCATACGCTTTTAGCGCCTCCTCGCTCTCAAAGGTTGAATCCAGCATCACATCAGCGTTAGAGCTAGCTAGACGGCCTGTATTAACCTTTATCTCAACTAACCCCGGTATCTTACCTGCTAAGCCTTCTAAGCCCTCTTTAATGCCTGCTACGATATCCTTTTTCTCCTCCTCTGAAAACTCATCCTTTAATGTCCATAAAATTACATGTTTTACCATATCACTTCTCCTTTTAATTATTACCTAAAATTTCTTCTAAGGCTGAAACTGCATTGCCTACACAAGTATTGCAATCACATAAGATTTCTCCTGTTTTTATGCCCTTTAGTTCTCCGCAAACTGTAGAACCTGATTTTTCCTTAAAGCTTTCCATCAAAGCTTTAGCCTGGGGTATAATCGGACGTCCTGTATATTTTAGTTTTCCTAAAATCATCTCTGCCCCTATTAGGGCACCGCAAGTTCCTTCCATATTTCCCATTCCCAGGCAAAAAGCGGCTCCAAGCTTCATTACTTCTTCTTCGCTGTATCCCAGCTCATCTTTAAATGCTACAAGCACTGCCTGACAGCAATTATATCCGCTCATTTTATACTTAATTGCCTCTTCTCTTTTACTCATATCCGCTCTCCTTTCAGTCCCAAAACTTATCTCTTTTATTATATCAAGTTTATTGATATTTATCCATTTAATGCTACAATATACTAAGTACAAAAATAGGAGGTATAATATGAATTACGAATTAGATTTTCTAGATGCCATCCAAAAGTATTGCAGAAGTGACTTTTTAGATATGTTTATGCCTAAGTTCACTCTAACGGCTTCAGGAGGCGTTATTTGGATTGTCATATGTTTATTTATGATTAGCAATAAAAAGTACCGTAAAGCCGGAATATTGGCTATGATAGGCATGGTACTAGGTCTTATTATCGGCAATGGCATTTTAAAGAATATAGTAATGCGAACCAGACCATATGAATTTAGAAATATAACATTGCTAATTAAAAAACCATGGGATTATTCATTTCCGTCAGGACATACTCTAGCTAGTTTTATATCAGCATTTATCATAAGCTTCTATCATAGAAAACTCAGCTTTTTAGTTTATCCTTTGGCAATAGCAATAGCATTTTCTAGAATGTATTTATATGTTCATTTCCCAAGTGATATTTTAGCATCCATTGTATTAGCATTTCTAATCTGCTTATTTGTAGTTAAGAAGGTTTCACCTTGGTATGATAAATATTATCCTAGAATTATAAAGAAAAAAAATAAGCAATAAAAAAAGAGGTTCAACCTCTTTTTTTATTACTTCTATTACTTAAACATATGAGACTGGATTGATAATCTACTATTTGGTACATAACCAGAGAAGAAATAATATCCGCTCATATTAATCTTTGTTCCATTTAATGAAATGCTCTTATCACCGTTTAATACGCTAGTAGCAGCTTTGATACATGATTTACTCATCTTACCACTATCATATAATCTAAGTGATTTATTAAATGAACCGTTTACTGTAGGAGTAAACTGACCTCTTTCGTAAATAACACCTTTTAATGTGTTAGGGAATGTAGATGACTGCTTTCTGTTAACTACTACGATAGCTACAGCCTTCTTTCCTGCATAACACTGATCACCAGCTTCACTGTATACAATAGAAGATAGTAATCTTAATGAACTAGCTGAGAATCTGTTTTTTACTTTAACAGTGATAGTAGCTAATGTCTGCTGTGCTTCATTAGTTACTGTGATAACAGCTGTTCCTTTTTTCTTAGCCTTAATAGTTCCTGTCTTAGAAACTGTGGCTACTGACTTCTTACTAGTAGTGAAAACACAATTCTTTAATGATTTCTTAGTAAGTTTAGTAACTTTCTTTACTGTAGTCTTTTTATTTACCTTTAGAGTTTTACTAGCTACAATAGTTTCTACTTCGCTAGTCTCTTTAATTTCTGAATTATCATCTGAAATAGATGTGCTTATCTCGCTATCCGCTTTTACGATGCTCATATTACTTATGAAAAATACTGCAAAAAATAGTGAAAATGTAAGTAATGTAAGCCCTAAAATCTTCTGCCTCAAAACAACCTCCATAGTTTTACAAAGTTATTACATATTTGTTACACTTAACTATGATACCAAAAAAACAATTTTTGTCAAGGTTTTTGGGCATTTTCTCGCATTTAATCCTGTTTTTTAATGTTGCATTTTTGTTACAAACCCTTTATATAAAGGAAATTTATTCGAAATTATTTTTTTAATATTTGTAACAAAAAATTAGCATAATTCATTAAAATTCATTACATATATATCAGCTGCCTCTTTTATTTCTTCCATTTTATGCTCAGATTTTTCATCATACACCGCTACAGTGCCAAAGCCACCGCTTTTAGCACCTGTAACTCCTGCTAATATATCCTCGTAAACTACGCTTCTATCAACATCTCCCCCTAAATTTTTACAAGCCTTCTCATAGACATCCGGAAATCCCTTTGAGCGCTTTACTTCATGAACTGTAACAATTGTGTCAAAATAATCAAGGATTTTCTCTCGCTCTAGAGCTTTCATAAATAATTCTCTGTCAGAAGAAGTAGCCACTCCCATTTTAATTCCGGCATCATTTAGCAATTTTAAATAATCTTTAACGCCGTCCTTACAAACCACATCGTTAGCATACTCATATCTGGCCATATCAATCCATTCCGCCACTATGCTGTCTATGCTCTCCTTTAGACCGAAACGGGCTTTAGTGTACACCGCAGCCTGCGTAGAGCCCATATGTGCTATTGCATCCGTATAATCATCAGGCACTTCAAAACCTCTATTGCCTAAGAAATCTAGATCTACCTTATCCCAAACCCAGGCGCTGTCTAAAAGTGTGCCGTCTAGGTCAAAGATAGCTGTCTGCATTGTATTTAAATCTACTATATCCCTCTTCATTATTTTCACCTAAATTATTACTTATCTAATTATTTTATCGTCAATTAATTCAATAAATTTCTTAATACCTTCCACTCCGTCGTTTATATCATCTAAGTTATTGTCACCGAGAGGTACTAACTTATTTTTTCCATGGTAGTCGCTGCCGGCTGTAGCTAGTAAATCTAATCGCTTAGACATATCCATTAGCTCTTTAATGATTTTATTAGTAAAACCTGAATAATAAAGCTCTATTCCCTTAAGTCCCATATCAATTAAGTACTTTAATCTTATTTCCATATCAGCGCCTAATATAAGCTGATTTCCACTTCCATAAGATGGGTGAGCTAATATTGGCACACCACCGCTTTCTAAAATGCCTCTTATGGCCATATGAGGCGTGATATACTGCTTTTTATTACTCACACAATTATTAATGTAATTATTAATTGCCTCATCCTTAGTTTTAGCATATCCTAACTTAACCATCATCTTTCCAATATGTGGTTTCCCAGGATTTTTATTTTTCAATAACTCTTTTACATCCTCATCCGGAAACTCAAAACCATATTCACTTTTTAAAAAGTCTAATCTATCATAGGTCTTTTTCATTCGAAAATCATGTCCGATTTTCACCACCTCATTAACGCCCTTAGACTCTATATCACAGCCATAGCCTAGAATATGATATTTTCCGTTTGAATCCTGGCAGGAAAACTCTACCCCTGTTAAAAACATTGGCGATGACTCATTTAAATTATTTATAATCTTCCTATTTCCCGAAATAGAATCATGGTCTGTTACAGCGAACAAATCAATTCCTGCATTCTTTACTTTATCAATAATCTCGCAAGGGGTATCAGTTCCATCAGACACAGTAGTATGCATATGTAAATCTACTTTTTTAATATCATCTCTAATCATCTAATCACCCCTATCTTTTTAGTTTCTTCTATAATAAATATATTTACCATTCTAAATCTAAAAATCTATGGAATCATATTTTTCAAGTAATTTAATTAATCTGCCAGTCCAAAGTTCTACCTGAGCCTTACCTTTTTCTTCATTTATCATTCCACGCTTAATATTGCGTCTAATCATTCTGGTATAGGCCACTATTTTCGCCTTATCTAAAACTTCCTCATACTTATCGCTAGCATCACCTAAATAGCCTTTAACCACAGCTTCAAAGAACTTAGTAGCAGTCTCTAAATCAATACCTAGGAATTGTTTAAGTCCCTCTGAATCACCTTCATTATATCCAATAAAAGCACTGTACATTGCAGCAAGCTCAAACACCGGATGTCCCACTGCCAATGTATCCATATCTATTATAAGTACCTCCGAATTAACACGATGAATATTCTTAGAATGGAAATCTCCGTGAACCATGTGATTGTCATATGGTAATTTTTCGAACACACTAATTAATTTAGAAGCTGTATCCTGTGGCAAATAATCTGAAATATATTTAGCCCATGATATTCCTTTAAGTCTAATCTCTGGCAAATCACCTTCATCCACCTCTGTTTCGTGAATCCTTCTTAGCATTTTCACTGCCTCATCCACGCACCATTGAAACTTATCCGGCTCTTCATCTAATATCTGAGAAAATGACTTAGAGCTAAGCAACTCAAATACAGATCCGTAGCAATCTCCCACCTTTACTACATCGTAAGAAATAGCTGTAGGAATTCCCAATATCAATGCCTTCTTAGCCACCTCACGCTCATGCTTAATTTCCTCTAGGGCATTGACATCGCTGTATACCTTAACTACATTGTCATTGTCTATTCTATAAACTCTTCCATTAGCACCGTGTCCCACTTCTTCACAGTTTTCCACTGAAACCACACGGTATGCCTTCTCGATGTCCATAATCTGATTAAATCCAGTCATATCAAAGATTTCATATACATCTGAATTAACGTTAATCACTCTAAAATCTTTATTAGATTTTTTAATTCTTAAAAGAGTTCTAAGGCCACTACTTGAAATATACTCAAGTTCTTTTAAATCCATCACTATTGGCATTTCATTATTTTCGCCTATATAATCGAAAATAGCATTTTCAATTCTCTCTGCATTTTTTGAATCTAATCTATCCTTTAAATAGATTGTTATCACATCTGTTTTTACACCTTTAAATTCGCTCATAACCCGCTCCCTCTTCAATCTAAGGCCTCTTTGACCTAAACTAAAAACACCTTTATTACCGTAATTATAGCACAGTAATTATTACTTGACGATATAAAATATCTTCTTTAAAATACAAATGTTGGAACTATTAAGATAAGTTTGATAAGGATGAGAAAAATATGATTAATATGACGGTACTTTGTAGCCAATTAGTAACATTATTTATGATTATTGCCGTTGGCTATTTCGCTTATAAAACGAATATATTGAATCAGGAAGTTAACAAGCATCTAAATACTTTTGTATTGCAGATAACCATGCCTATGATGATTATCAATGCAGTATCAAAAATGGTTAGCAGACCTTCTAAAGGACAGATAATTGCATTGTTTATCTTTTCTGCTCTGTTTTATATTTTAATGCCGGTTATTTCTTTTATTATTGTAAAAATAATGGTTAAAACTATGGGGGTCCATAAAAACCGCCAGGGAATCTATATGTTTATGATGATTTTCGGCAATATTGGTTTTATGGGATTTCCTATTATTGAAGCTGCCTTCGGTGATAATTCCACCATAGCACTTTTCTATGCCGCTATTTTAAATGTATTTTTTAATATTGCTATTTTTACATACGGTATTATTATGATAGGATACGGTTCGGAATCAAAGGTTAAAATTTCCTTTAAGAAACTCTTAACTCCGGGAATGTTCTCATCTTTTATAGCCATAATAATGTATGGACTAAATCTTCATTTACCGGGGCCTGTAGGCGATATCGTAGAAACATTGGGAAATCTAACACCTGCTCTGTCAATGATTTTAGTGGGCTCTACATTAGCTACCATGAAAATCAGTGAAGTATTTAATTATTGGCGAATTTATATTTTCGTACTTATAAGACAGGTGATTTTACCTATTATTCTATACCCTGTTTTTAAATTAGTGATAAAGGACGATTTACTCTTCTATGTATTCTTTATCGAATTTCTAATGCCTGTAGCTAACAGCACATTGATTTTCGCTACACAATACAAATTAGATAGTAAATTCGCATCTAAGTCTATTTTTATTTCAACTCTATTTTCACTAATTACTATTCCGGGAATACTATTTATTTGTTCGCTATTCCCATTTTAGAGCCATCCCCAAACTCTGGCTATTAGAATTAAAATTAATAAAGAAAATGCAGATAAAAGCGTTGTGAGCACCACGATACCTGATGTGAGTGTTCCTTCGCTTTTCATATTTCTAGCCATAATATAACAGCTAGGTGTAGTTGGAGATCCTAACATAATTATAATGGCCATAAGTTTCTCGCCTCTAAATCCTAGCAATACTGCTATTGGCATAAATAAAAGTGCCCAGCCCAATAATTTTAATATAGCGGCTGATACCGTAGGCTCAATCTTTTCTATTGCCCTCTTAAATTCAAATCCACCACCGATGCTTAGTAGCGCCAATGGCGTAGCTAATTTTGCTATATTAGAAACTGTGTTATCTACCATAGTCGGAAAATCAATCTTTAATATTGAAAGAATGATTCCTATAACTATACCAATTATAATAGGATTTTTTAAAATCTCTATAAAAGTATCCTTAACAGATTTTAAGTCATCAGTTTTTTCAGGGCATTCCACTGTCAATATAATTACCGCAAATATATTGTAAAGAGGCACCGCGCCAATTATCATTAGCGGAACCATTCCCACATTTCCGTACATATTAATGGCAAAAGCAGCTCCTAGTACTGCTGCAGAACTTCTATAGGAGCCTTGCACGAATTCTCCCACTATGGACTTGTCCTTAACCATTTTTCTAGCAATAGCCCAGGTCATCATAATACTTATGGTGGTAACTATGGCACAAAACAGTACATATTTAAAATCAAAATATTTAACAAAATCTGTTCCTGATAATTCCTGAATTAATAAAACCGGCAGGGTAAGTTTAAAGTTTATCTTATTTGACGCGTCAATAAACCCTTTGTTAATCCATCCTATTCTTTTTAATATATATCCCACCATAATCACTAAGAACACTGGTATGGTGGCATTTAAACTAAAAACTAAACTTTCCATTGATAATCACCTCTAATTCGCTATTATAGCACAAAGAATAAAATGTTTATTGAAAGAATGAATAATCCTGTGTTAAAATTTATCTAATACTTACTAAAAAAGGGAATAAATATGAATTTAGAATTAACGAAATTATATTCTAGAAACAGTGAGTTGGAAAACAATTTAAAAGAACTTACTGAAAAATATAATGCAAAAAATCATTGCAATATAAATTATTTTTTCGAGGACAATAAAATAAATGTAAATAAGCCTTTTTTATATATTGCCACCCTAGACGGGAAAACTGCGGGATTTCTGTCTGCTTTTGTTTTCGATGAATGCGAGATGGAGATTGTTATAATCCCATCACCGGATTACGATGAAAAAGCTATTAACGAATTTTTATATGAAGCTTTAAAACAGGATTATAGGCATTATTATGTTCAGTCATATTCTGATAACAATACTTCCCATCACGCTAAAAATCTAGAACTCCTAGGATTTAAATATCAAAAAACTGAATGTATTATGGCTATCAACGATTTTGAGTATAAAAATAAATGCGATAATATTTCACTTAATATTTACGAAACTGACAGCACTATTTATTACTATGCATTAGAAAATAATGTGCCTATTGGCCGATGTGTGGCAGATATAGAGGGTGATATTGCATCCATCTCTAATGTTAAAGTGGTGGAGCTATTTAGAAGGAAAGGTTATGCCACAAAAATGTTATCTATGGCATTAGATGATTTATTTAAAAAATATAGTTATGCCATATTACATGTAACTAAAGAAAACGAACCAGCCTTTAGGCTGTATAATAATTTAGGCTTTCACTTAGAACAATCTGTGGCATCCTATGAGGCCAAAATTTAAAGGGATATAGTTTATTAATCAGCACCACGCCTGAAAGACGTGGTTTGCTCTGAGGCTATAAGCCTCTGTTACTGGCCAGCGCCTCAAGACGCTGGCTTTCACT
>CACZSI010000091.1 GCA_902783775.1 uncultured Lachnospiraceae bacterium | reverse complement strand
AATTTAATCTTTGTGATTTTCACAGAAGAAATTTTAGGCTTTTTATTAAATACAGTTACTAGATAAAATGGTTTACCCAATGTATCTACCACCATCTTTTTCTGACCACTTTCCGGATCATCAAATGGAAGTGAGAATAATGGTGTAAATTCATAAACTGTACCAGCCTTTAAGCCTGTAAAGCTAATCTTTTTATTAGCCCCAAAAGATTTATCCTTCCATTTCTTTTCACCCTTTTTTCTATACTTAATTATAGTGTTAAATGTGTATGTACCTAGAGAAATAGAATTCTTTGTAACCTTATAATAACTAGAATTTAGGCTTAAATCAGGTTTCTTATAATATGAAACATAATAAACATCTTCCAGCCAATATTCATCGATATAATCAGTTGTCTTAGGCGCTGTTTCTCTATTCTTTCTTATCGCTTCATAATACTTACTTGTGCTGTACATTACAAATGTATTTTTCTCATGTTTTTCAACCTTTAGTTTTAAGAAATTCATTCCCTCGTGAGCATCTGATGTATCTAATGTGTACTGCATATTTTCACCGAAATTAAAGGTTTTAGTTCCAATAGATATTCTATATGCATCTAGGTCAATAGCATCTCCTGGAATCTTACTGTTAAATATAACATTGAAAGTTACATTGTTACCAGATACCTTTGTAACCTTAGCTGTCAGGGTATAGAGAATGCAATCCCATGAAACCTCTGAACCAGCCACAAACTTATAACCATCATAGTTCTTAGTTGTCTTCTTAAAAGTAGGATCTGCTAGTCCCTGACAAAATAGATCCTGATAGTATTGATAGTCTTTAGAATCAGCATAAATAGTAACAGGCATTACTGAAAACAACATAACTATAGCTACTAAAATTGATAGTAGTTTTTTCATAAAACCACTCCTTTCTTATGAAATTTTTAATCCGAACATCTGGCTAAATAGCCTCTTATATAAAATATTTTATTATATTTTATTCCTCTAAACAAGTTTTCAGATAAAAAAAAGCAGGCCCTAAGACCTACTTTTAGAATTCTTTCTATTTAAGATATAGACATCCGCCCAATTACCCTCGATAAAAAATACTCCCACATATTCAGAATCATATTTTTTTAAAATTTGCGCCGATGGCTTTAATCCTAACCAATTAAAAAATAATAATTTTTTCTTTTTTTGATCATTTACGTTTTTAATTATATATAAATTTTTAAATGGATTACTCTTCTTATCATAAGTTCTTAATGTATAAATTGGCTTATCATCTACGTAATATCCTAACACCGGTGTAATCGCTGTATTAGCATATACCATATATCCGTCCACATCATATTTAACTAACTTTTCTTTGGTCATTGCACTAGGATATAAATCGTATTCCTGCTTATAAACGCCTACATAGTTAGCTAATCCACCCACTATAAATATCGTTATAACTATACCATAGACTATGTTATTTCTAATGCTTGATGTGGCAATGGCTAGGAATAATATCAGTAGCGGTATTGCCGGTACGATATATCTTATTACGAAAACCGGCTGAATAGCGACGGATGCGCCGACACCTATTAGCAATGTACCTAGGGGAACTGCCATAAAACATAGGGCTAAAATAATTTCTTTTTTATTTATTCTTATAACTGCATAAACCATTGCAGCTATAAATAACATGCTAGAAATCCATGGGAAGAAGGAAATGTATCTAGCTCCAAATACGCTTAGCCAATATCCTTTAACAGTTTCCATTGTGATTTCCCCAATCCAATAGCCATTCTCTTTTTTCTCTCTTACCTGAGCTAATAGCACTAATAGCCATGGAAGATAAACTACGCCCATTGCCAATAAAGATAAGAGAACCTGCTTAATTTTTTCTTTTTTATAATAAATTACGAAGAATAGTAATTCTAAGAAAATTATTCCCGATGCAATTAGCGCATAGTAATGTGTGTAAGCGGCACACAATGTATAAAGCGCATAAAGAACTATATTTCTTTTCTTTTCCTCGCTAAATACTTTATATGCGTAAACGCCGGCCATAAAAACAAACATAGCCGATAGAGCATACATTCTAACCTCAATAGAATAAATCAGCATAAATGGGAAAAATAAGTATAGAATCATAAATGCCAAAGCTGTTTTCACATTTACCATTTTTTTAATCTGATATCCGCCAAATGCAATTGTAATAACGCAAGTGGCTATAGAAAATAATTTAGCGCTTACTAAGCTGTGCTTAAAAGGCGCAGTAAAGGCCTTTAATAAAATATAATATAGTGGCGGATGAACGTCGTTAGCTGTAATCTTACACATCTTAACAAAAGTGTTTTTCATCATCGCAAAGGTAAAAGCCTCATCAGTCCACACTGTTTCTCCACCTATTATACCCACATACGCAATTGTGCTTGCCACAATTATAATAAAATATAATTTCCAGAAGTTTTTCGTAAAAAAGTCCGTCTTATTTAGCATAGTTTCTCCTTAATTATTTTACTTCTATCTCATCTGATTCAACTTCTTTGTTCTTATTCTCATCAATTCCTAATTTTTTATCTACTTTTTTCTTAGCCTTTCTAAAATAAAGACCTGCTCCGGCGCCGATGGCAATTACAATACCTACCACAGCCTGGATTAAATATGTCATAACTGATGGGTCAATATAAGCTACTACTACATTATTCATTTTCTACTCTCCTTTTTTTCTTATTGCTATTTTTTCTTTAATACTTTCAATAATATAGGCTCCACTTCTAGTAGCCGCCTCACCTAGGCCAAAGAAGTTTTCCTTTTTAAACTTATCTATAACATCGTGATACTCTTCAGTCTTACTAATTAGTTCCTCTACCACATTGCCTGCATTATTTATATCTGCTACATCTAATGAAGCACCAATCTCATCCCTAACTTTAATATCAAAAGGCACCACGTCAATTTTATCATATTCTGCATTCATAATCTTCATTGGCGTATTGATAAATAAAGTTGGCTTATAAGTTGAAAAGCTGTATTCATAGGAAATACTAGACCAGTCGGTTATCAATAAATCTGCCTGATAAACTGAATTATTAGATGAAAAGTCACTTTCAAACATAAACATCTTACCATATTTTTCCTGCATCTTTTCTTCAATACTTCTAACCTTTTCCTGATACAGTCTAACATATTGCGGATGAGGTCTCACTATAACCTTATACCCTTTTTTCAAAATATTTTCAACTAATGGTTCTAGACAAAGATCCATAATATTGTCTTTTTGCCAGGATGGAGCAATTAAAACTGTCTTTACTTCATTCTTAACCTTATCCATCTTCTCATAATTTTTAACCATATTATCAAGAAGACAATAACCTGTCTCAACTAGTTTTTTCTCCGGCAAATTATATAGCTTTTCAATGGCTCTCTGCTCTAACACCATATGCTTTCCTGTACAAAAGATAGTATCAAAGTTATCTAGCGCATGAGTTCTAAGCGTTAAGTTATCACTATTCATAGCATGATTTACAAAAATATATTCAATATTTTTATCTAGAATACTTTTCTTAATATGATAATTATCAAGATCAGGAGTGGATGTTAAAAAGATATCGCACTCTAACTTCATCATTAGAGAAATCAATTTCCTCTCGGAAATATAGTAAGCCCTTATCTGTTCACACTCCTTAGCCATATTAAAAATATTATCATTGGCATCGCTGGTAATATAGTGAATAGTTAAATTTGTGTGGTCTAAAATATACTCCACAATATCCTTAAAATATTTATAATATCCATTGCCCTCAGCATAGATAACTAAATGCTTGTTAACCACTGAGAAGAATTTTTTATAATCACGCTTCTCCTTATCTGCATTAGGATTTCTGCTAAAAAGTTTCTTTTTAGGAGCCATCTTAGATAACTCATCAAGCTCCTTCTTACTCTCCTCTAGCGCTTCGTAGTCAATATGCTTTTTAGGATTTATAACTAAATTAAGTAATACCTGCTGCAATATAGTAAACAGATTACTCCATATCCAATAAAATCCCACGCCAATAGGCACATAATAAGCTAAAAACAGTGACAATGCCACTGAAAAAATCATCATTCCATACTTATTTAAGGCACCCTGCTCTGCCTGCAGCGGGTTTATGGCATTTTGTGCCACACATAAAAATAGTGCAGCAAGTCCTGCTAAAATCGGAATTAAAAGTGCCCATCCCTTATCTTTAGACGGAACCACTCCTAGCTGCAATCCGCATAATTCCATGTCAGATTTCTTAATCTCTTTAAGTAATCCCTTAACATCAGCCTTAGGGTACTTTTCTTTAACAGAATCAAACACGGACATATCCTTATATTTTTTAATATAATCCACCACCTGCATCTGAAGAGATGAAGAGTCAAAATCTAACTGCTCCTTTTTAGTCACCTCATATACAATAGCATTATTAACCTTTTCATTTCCTCTAAAAATAAATGTTAGTGGATTATAAATAATCTGTACTAATCCCATTAAAAGAATTAATTGCACTAAAAGAGGAATAATACTGGAGAAAGGATTATACTTTTCTCTTTTATAAAGCTTAGAAGTCTCCTCTGCAATAGTGTCGCTATCACCGTAATATTTCGCTTTTATCCTGTTTAATTCAGGAGTAATAGCCACTATTTTAACACTGTTTTTTTGTAGCCAAATAGATATTGGCAATAAAATAATTTTAGTGGCAATTGTAAAAATTATAATTGCCATAGCGTACTTAGGAACAAGCTGATAACAAAAATACATAAGCCATCCCAATGGCACGCTAAGTAAATTTTCTATTAATTCCATTTTTCTGCCTCACTTAATCGATTGTTTTTAGATAATCCATAAACATCTCTTTATTTTCCATGGCTGTGGTAGTTGGTCTTCCGAGATTTTCTCTAGCACCAATGCCACATTTAACTTCTATAAAAGTTAGTTTATCTTCATTTTTCACTTTATTTAATGCATCGTCTAAATCTTCATAGGAATCTATGGACATAACCATCTCATAACCGCAGGCCTTTGCGATTCCTGTGATATCCACATTTCCTGCCACGGTAGGCATTCCTCCCACTGTCTCATGGGCGCTATTGTTAATTACGATGTGGATAATATTTTTCTGCTTGCTAGCACCTAGAAGAGCAAGACTTCCCATATGCATAAGCATAGCGCCGTCACCGTCCACTATCCAAACTTTTTTATTAGGTTTATTGACAGCTATTGACATGGCAATAGATGATGTATGCCCCATTGATCCCACTGTTAAAAAGTCATACTTATGAGGTTGATTATTAGCCTCTCTTATTTCAAAAAGCTCTCTGCTGGCTTTTCCTGTTGTGGAAATTATAGGGTTATCATCACTGGCATCTACAATATGCTTAATTATTTCCTCTCTTATTAACTTATTATCATTTTTATAGTTAACATTATCATCATAGCTAAGAGCACCTTTTTTAACCACGAAAGCTACACACTTCCCTTTACTTAGTGACTCTCTAAATTTCTCCATGACATTAGCCACTTCTTTATCATCCGTTTCTTTATCGATAACGAAATACTTTACTCCCATATCCTCTAGAAGCTTTAAAGTTACTTCCCCCTGGAAAATATGCTGAGGCTCGTCATGTACTCCAGGCTCACCTCTCCAGCCAATAACAAATATAGTGGGAATCCCATACACCTTTTCATTTAATAATGAGGCTAGTGGATTAATTACATTGCCCTCACCGCTGTTTTGCATATAGACTACTCCCACCTTACCTGTAGCTAGATGGTAGCCTGCCGCTAGGGCTGTGGCGTTTCCTTCATTGGCGGCTATTATATGATTTTTATTATTAATGCTATAAGTATTTATCAAATAATTACATAATGGTTTAAGCTGGCTATCCGGCACTCCGGCATAGAAATCCGCTCCCATTATTTCTACTAATTTTTCTACTTTCATAATATCTTCTCACTTATTTATAACTATCATCCATAGCTTTTAACTCATCTACAGTATCAATTTCTGCAATATCATTTTTTTCTACAGGATGAATTTTTAATTTAAACTTATCTATATTTTCATTGACAATGTCATCCCAAAACTTATCCCTGTTTTCCTCTGACATATAAGCTTCTTCAATAACTTTTTTAAGAAGCATCCCATCCTTTTTTTTAAAATAGGAAACTCCCACCATGTTATAACAGTCCACTCCTACTTTTCCCACTCGAGTTATTATTCCATCCTTATCAGTATCAAAAACCCAGTCTAGTGATTTTCCTTTAACCATCTTTCCAAAATAGCAGGATTCATCTAGCTTAGTCGTAAACAGAGCTTTGTTAGAAACAAATAAATCTGCCTCACAGATAAAGCAGTCCCCCTGATCTAGAATTTCTCTGGCATAGTAAACAGAAGAAATATTATTGGCCTTGTTATAATCATTGTTAACAATAATCTCCACCGCCGGATATTTTTCAGTTAAATAATTAAACTGCTCACCTAAATATCCCACCACGATGCATATTCTATTTACTCCCCTTTTAATAAGCCCATCGATTACAGTCTCAATCATTGGCTTATCCTTAACCTTAATAAGTGGTTTAGGAGTATCATTAGTCAAAGGTCTCATTCTAGTTCCAAGGCCCGAGGCCATAAGTATAGCATTTTCCATTATATTTCCTCCATTAACCCGAATTATAATTCATTAATCAGAGTGATAATATCCTTTATTGGCAATAACCTGTCATCCACTTCCTTAGCACGGTGATACTTTAGTATGTCCTTAGCAGTCTGTTCCATTGCAGGAAAGGCACTTCTGGTAAGCTGGTTAGCATAAATTACAATATTTACGCCGTGTTTTTCTAATTCTGCCTCAGTGATGGTATTATATGAACTAGGCACCACCACTATAGGAGTCGTTTTATCCTGTGCTCTAAATCTATCACAAAATTCTAAAATCTCTGCCGGATCTTTCTTTCTACTGTGAATCATAATTCCATCTGCTCCGGCTTTTACATATGCCTCAGCTCTATTTAGAGCATCTTCCATTCCCTGTTCTAAAATCAAGCTCTCGATTCTGGCAATAATCATAAACTCATCTGTTAACTGAATCTTTTTAGCTTCGCTTATTTTATGACAGAAATGCTTGATAGTATCCTGTTTTTGAACTACCTCTGTTCCAAAAAGAGAATTCTTCTTAAGACCTATTTTATCTTCCACAATAACCGCAGACACACCGATTCTCTCTAAGGTTCTAACAGTATAGACGAAATGCTCCGTCTTTCCGCCGGTATCGCCATCGAAAATAATTGGCTTAGTGGTAACCTCCATAACATCATCTATCGTTCTGTATCTAGAAGTCATGTCCACTACCTCGATGTCCGGTTTCCCTTTAGCTGTGGAATCACAAAGGGAACTAATCCACATAGCATCAAACTGATCGATTTCTCCGTCATGCTCCACCACAGTTTTTTCTGCAATAAGCCCTGTTAAACCGCTGTGAACCTCTATAGCCTTAACGATAGGGCGAAGATTAATAAGCTGCTTTAATCTCTTTCTTCTGTACTCTGGCATTGCCATTAATTCCTTCATACGAAGCTCGATGCGCCTAACATCCTCATTGTATGTATAAGGAACATCAATTATTTTTCCACCGTACTCACTAAGAAGTTTTTCCACGTTATCTCGAATAGCACGCATCGGTCCTTCTAGCCAGTTATCACCGTGAACGACATAATCCGGATGAATTTCTTTAATCACCTGGTCATACATAACTTCCTTTTGGACCACCACATCACTTACGCCTTCTAGATTTTTAATAAGCTCCATTCTCTCCTTAAAAGAAATAGAAGGGTAGCGATTATAGCGAACCATAGCTTCATCACTTAATACACCTACAATAACTTCACCGTACTTCTGTGATTCTCTAATTATATTTTTATGTCCTTCATGAATAAAATCTGTTGTAAAACAAGTATAAACTTTCTTCATATTTTTCTCCGTCTAATCATTGTCATTTAAATCATATTTCCAGCTGACAATATAATTTTCTTTAGGTTTAATCATTTTATAATCCGTTTTATATAGCTCATTTAGAACATATCTCATAGTGTTAATACAAGATAGTCCCTCAATATTCTTATCCTTTTTATTTCCGAAATAAACGCAATTAAATGCGTTTTGCATCATTTCACTTTCCACTTTTTCATTGTAATCATCCATATTATATTCATTCATTGAAAATAATGGAATTCTAGCTCCATGATCAGCCTGGAAAATAATAATGGCATTAGGATCATTTTTCTTAATATTATCTACATAATTTAAGATTTCCTTATTGAGATATTTTAAATATCCTATATATGTTTTTTTATATTTATATAATTCCTTATAATTATTTTCATTTCCGTTTTCATCAAAAACACAAGGTCTGTGAGGACATGCAAAATAACCTACTGTTAAAGTCGGCTTGTCTTTTGCTTCCTTCCAAGAATTTTCAAAGCAATCAAACATTTTTCTTGCATCCCTAATATAGTCATCAAAAAACCCTTTTACAAACTTAGCATAATCCTTTCTATCTCTAGTATAATTAGCTAATTTATCTATATAATTAAAAAAACTATTTTTTAAAACATAATCACCGATACTATGTTCATTATTTACAATAGCTTTTTTATTGCTTTCAAATAAAACATTGCAATCCTTTGTGTTAAGGTATCTCTGATGATTAATAACATTTATCTCGTATCCTAAATTCTTAAAAAACTTAAATAATACAGGATTATTTAGGGCGCTTTTGTTTTTCGCCGGAGTGTTATTAGTATCAGTAACATATTCTAGATTAAAGATATTAGGTACTATATCATATGTATAAACTGACTCCCTGTTATATGTATTGTCTGACACAGAAAATCCCTTATCTCTTAGTTTATTTAAGAAATCAGTATTATCGTAATCAAAATAATACTTTAAGTTAGCTTTTCCGCCATACTCATCAAAAATAAAGAAATAAACATTTTCCTTAAAGCTCTTATCTTTAGCGTAATTTACTTTAGTTTCCTTAATATTTTCATTACTGTTAACTATTTGAGGAATAGACATTGCTATATTCATAATAATAAGGGCTGAAAACACTAATCCCACAATAGGCAATGAAATCTCAACCTTCTTTTTTGTTTTCTTTAAAAAGACTCCCATCCCAATAATTATAATTAGGGCGATAATTCCAAAAACTATCTCATTTACAGGAATGTCCAATCTAATAAACATCTTTTTTACGAAAGAATAATTCATAAAAATAATCATAAAAAATGCTGCAAATAAAGTGGCTCTCTCGGCACTTTTATAAACTAACAAAGTTATTCCATATATGAATATGGCAACTAAAATGAAGAATTCCATTGGAAATAAAATGCTGTCTCCACCTTCTTCTGCAATATTTTGTGTATACATAAAAATACATGGATATAGGCAAACCACCAGTATTATCCACATTGAAATCAATAATTTCTTAGGGCTTAATATTTTCATAATTTCCTCTCTTTTCTAGTTGTTATATATTATCGGTATATTTACTCCATAAAAATCAAGAGCTTCTCTAAATACCTTAAAGAATTCCTTAATGTCATCCTGATCAATTGCACCAAGAGAGCATAATCTAAAGGTGTTAGCGTCTGAAATCTTTCCGGGATAAATAGTAAATCCTCTCTCATAGCAGTAGTCATGAATTTTTTTAAAATCCCAATTAGAATCATCCGGATAAATTAAGGTTTCCACTAATCCTGCCTGATTTTCTTCCTTTATAACTTCCTTAAAGCCTAGCTCTAGCGCATTTTTTCTAATTTCTCTGTACACTCTTAAATGTCTCTCCCACTTAGCTGTCTCGCCCTCTTCAAAATATTCCTTTAAAGCCTGGGCTGTGGCATACACTGTCTGAACCGGCGGAGTGAAATGCATTTCACCTGTTTTCTCGAAACAATCATACTGCAGGAATAGATTACAATAATAAGATCTCTTAGGATAGTTTTTAGACTCCTCGATAATTTTTTTATTGCCTATAACAAAGGATAATCCTGTCATTGACATAAGTCCCTTCTGGGCACTAGCCATACAGAAATCAATATTGTCAGCCTTTATATCGATAGGTCTCATAGCTAGAGTGGAAGTGGTATCCACCGTAAAGACTGCTCCATATTTATGAACCAGCGCACCTATCTCTCTTATAGGATTTAGAAGTCCTGTTCCTGTTTCATTGTGAGTAGTGTGAACCAGTGCAATATCCGGATTTTCCTTTAGCGTTTTTTCCACCTTTTCTAAATCCACCATCTCATCTTCCTTAAATTTTAGGTCAATAAAATCAAGTCCATAATATTGGCATACCTCCACTGCTCTGGCACTGTAGGCTCCATTATTAATCACTAAAATTTTCTTATTCTCCGGCAATAGCGAATTAATACACGCATCTATATTAATAGTTCCCGAACCGCAAAAAAGAACTGATGTGAACTCCTTCTCATCAGCATGAACGATTTTCAAAAGATCTTTTCGCATCTTTTTCATTAATTCCACAAACTCTTCTTCTCTAGGACAAATATCCGGAATAACCTGCGCCATTTTCACAGAATCCGTAGTGGTAGAAGGTCCTGGATTTAACAATATATTTCTTTTTATCATATAAAAACCTTTCCGTATAACCATATATTTCACATCTAATTATTGTACTATATTACCGCCATAAATTCAATAAATCCGCCAGTTTTATAAGCTTGTCAGACAAGGGAATTAGAGTATATGGCTAAGCCATAATCTTTTATTTAATTTTAAGTAGTTATTACTTTATTATTCTAATAGTTTTATGTACAATATACTTAGACTATTAGAGCGTTATTAAAATAGATTTTAAATCTAGGAAAGGGGAATTGGCGATTTAGCCGATATTTTTATGGAATTATTACAATTAAAATATTTTAAAGACGCAGCGGAGATGGAAAACTTTTCAAAGGCAGCCATAAAAAATATGGTTCCACAGCCATCCATTAGTAATGCTGTAAAAAGACTCGAGGAAGAGTTAGATGTTAAATTATTTGATAGGGTTGGAAAGAAAATTTTTCTGAATGAAGAGGGACGTTATCTTTTAGAAAAGGCTACAGATATTTTAAATTCCGTGGATGAATCTACACTACATTTTGAAAACCTTCAAAAATGTGTAATCAACTTATATGTTCAGGATGCACCTTTTTTCCAGCCACATTATCTGGTGGATTTTAGATATACACATCCTAGTATTTATATTGATAATGTATTCGTTGATGAGGTTTTACATTCTTCAAGGATTCCATATGATTTTACTTTTATGATTCCTGTAGAAGATATGTCTAAATTCGAATATGAAGAGATATTTGAGGATGATTTTGTTGCCATTGTCTCAGAGAAAAATCCTTTAAGTAAGAAGGATACAATAAATATTTCAGAACTTAAAGATGAGAAGTTTGTAGGTGTTTATGGAACTATTCCAACAGCTACTTTATCTACTAAATACTGTGAAAAATACGGTGGGTTCACACCAATATATGTTTTTCAATCCCACGATAATTTAGCTACAGCTTATGCAGTATCGAAAAATATTGGTGTATCAATAGTACCTAGAAAGCACTATTTAACTCATCCGTATAACGGGGTTAAAATATTAAATTTCGATGAGAAGTACCCTAGTCCGTTGGTTATTGCCTGGGAAAAAAATAAAGTATTATCACCGGCAGAAAAAGAATTTTTAAAGTTTATTAGAAAATGGTTTAAATCACTTCAAAATAATGATATATAAGCCTACTCTTTTCTCCCTCAGGAATGGAAGTAGTCGGTTTGGGTATATTTTTGGCAATTTGGTTTGAACCAACTACTGCGTCCAACATCCTGATGGCGAAGTTACTGTAATAACTTGAATTTAGCTTATGTTTTCGGAAAAACATCTTATGCATGTTTTACCTCTACGTTCGCCTTTAAGTAATACTCCTCTTCTTGATTTAATAGTAGCATAGTTTAAAAATAAAAAATAATATTAAATATTTATGTTCTTATAACGTGTATATTATAAAGGCGTTATAAGAGCGAGGGACTGGGGATGTAAGGCAGAAAGGAGATTGGCTAAAAAAAAAGCACCTCTAAATGATAAACTTTACGTCTAACATTTAGGGGTGCACCCTGCTATTCACTTCTATACGCTAGCACTACAAAACGTCCATTTTCTGTATGATAACTACATGTAGAAAGCATCAGAATTTGAGTTCTTCCTTTAGGATAAGTTCCTATATCTATTAAAGAATTATCTTTAATCTCTTTAATAAAATTCTCATAATCTTTTTTATTTAGATATCCTGTCCTATTATAATATTTGTACTCATCCTTACTTCCCACTTTAGTTTGAAGTGCTGCGAACACGCAATATTTTCGTTTTTCTCTTATAGTTTCAAACTCTATAAGTTTATGTTCTTTAGCCCAATCTTTATCCTTATAATAATCTAAATTTCCAAACATCGTACCGTTATTCATATTGTGGGCATAGATAATAAATGAATCTGAATTTTCATTGGCACCGGCGCCTATATATGGCGTTCCTGAGAATGAATAATTCTTATCAAAATCTCTATGAAGATAGTATTCACTATCTTTTCCACGTGGTATAACAACCGGATAATCTATCTTTGTTTTTTTAATTTTCAGCCAGCCGCTAAAATCACTGTTCATTCTCACTAATTTATTAAACTTAGCCGGACTGTTTTCTTGCTGCTTTTTTTTATCCACCATGCTTTTTATTGTACTAAACCTGCTTTGTTCCTGCATCTGCGGAATATAGATTATCAATCCATGATATAAGGAATATACCAGCACACCAACTAAAAATATTGCAAGCACTAATACTATTATGTTTTTACCCTTCTTGTTGTTCATTAGTAGCTCCTTTTTTTACGACGTTTTCTAAATATAACTGACACACAACCAATTGCGATAACAACCACCATTCCCGCTGTCACATTAAATACACCAACCGGAATTACGGCATCTAGATTATTAGTTACTGCCAGTGTTGAGTTACGCGCCAATAAGAAAGTTTCCGTATTACCAACACTTACACCTGTATTATTAAATACGAATCTGGTTAGATAATCCTTATTATCTTCAGTAACTGTAACTCGGCTGTTTACAGGAATCATAATTTTAACAACATCGCCATGTCCCATTGTAAACGATGCGCCTGGATGCATTGGCTCAGACTGATTTACATTATTTTTACTCCATGAATATTCTTCTTCTTCATCGGCATTTTCTACTTCTAGCTTAAAAGTAAACTGCTTATTTTTATCTCCGAAGGATCCTGTAACTGTTTTAGTTAATACCAGTTCTACAGGCTCATTTTTAAAATTCGGAACGTGTAATGTATAATTACATTGGGTATTTCCGGTAATTACCAAATGATCTTCATGTTCCGCTCCCTCTATGCTAATGTTACCATCTTCACTAATTATAAAGACAATATCCTCTTGGTGAATATTGTAACTGCTTGGAGCCGATAGTTCTGTTAAGTAATATTTTCCAGGAGCTAAAGTATTATCAACCCTTGGTATTACGCCATTGACATCACTAACTAAATCTTCATAACCTGGAATAGGATTTAAATCTTTTACAGGTCCACCCAGACCCTGAACGCTTCTATATAGGGCAAAATGTGCACCTGATAGCGCTGCATCTGTAGAGCCATCTACCTTTAATGCGCTCAATACATATGGCTTATTATAAACATTAATGTATGCCACTAAACTATCTCCAGGCACTTCACTTTTTCTACCGTTTTGCCATTGCGGCTCATTTCCACTAATTGTAACTGAATTATCATTTCCAATGGAAAATACCACCGGATTAGGTAATTTAATATATCCTGCTGGAGTTTTAGTTTGAGTCAATGTATAATTAGCATTCCTATCAAAATCATAAAGAACTGTTATTCTACCCTCTCCATCTGATGTATATGTTCCTAAAGTGATATTTCCTTCTTTCAATGTAAACTCTCCGCCTGGAAGGGTTTCATTAGTATTCATATCATAAAGTGTTAATACTACACCACCGGTACGGGTATTTTTAACTGTATCCTCTCGCACGTTCTCTACCTGACTAGTTCCTCCTGATTGAGGATGTGCTGTTCCGTATTCGTATGATACTGAATAGGTATACGGTGCTGAAGTGTTGCTATTATTAGTTACTGCATTGATAACAGTATCATCACCCTCACTTAGGCGTTTTCTAATTCCATCATAGGATACTAGCTGGCCCTCTGAATTTACTACCGGATTAGTAAGCTCTACCTCATACACTTTATAATCCTCAAAATCAGCCCCGGCCATTAAATCTTCAAAGAAGTATTGTTTAGTTGTAGTAGGATGTGCTAAGCAACACACCGTTCCCGGAACTAATGTATTTCCGTTGTAAACTGCTAAATATACCGGATCATGTGAAGTTGAAAACTCTTTGTCACTCCACTCTTTGTTAACCTCAAGACTCCAACCACGTTTATTGTTAATAATCATCTTAGGTGATTCGTTAGCTCGAACCCATCCGGAATTCAAGGTATCACCATCTTCAGCGTGGTAGCTGCCTCCTACTCTTTCATAACTGTCAAAGCTATATCCTTTAGGTACTTCATTTTCTCGTTCAACTACCTTAAACTTAGTGCCGACAGGCACATTAGGTACTTCTACAATATATCCTGCAGGAATTTTAGAAATAGCTCCATTCATTGACGTTTCAAAAGTAAACTGTGCCTTTTGTTCAGTTGTCAATGCAGAATAATCTGTATTATTCGTCACCTCGAAGGACTGTGTCTGCTGATTCCATGTACATAATTTTCCATGTGGATCTGTAACATAATACTTAGCCATATTAGCTAATTCTAAATTATCGTCTGTTCCATT
>CACZSI010000090.1 GCA_902783775.1 uncultured Lachnospiraceae bacterium | reverse complement strand
CTTAAGGATGAGGAATTTGTATTAAATGAACTTCCATTTATTCCTACTGCAGAAAACTTTTCTAAATATTTTTATGATGTTATGAAAAAAAAGGGATTTAATGTAAATCGCATAGAGGTTTACGAGACACCTAATAATTATGCTGCGTATGAAGAATAGAATTTGGGAGAAAAAATGAAGGTAGTAGAAAAATTTGTAAGTATAAATGGCGAGAGTAAAAGGGCTGGAGAACTGGCTCTTTTTATAAGGTTTAAAGGCTGTAATCTTAATTGCACATATTGTGATACTAAGTGGGCTAATGAGCCGGATTGTGATTATCAAGAAATGACGCCTGAAAAACTTCTAGATTATATAGAAAAAACAAAGATTAAAAATATTACATTAACTGGCGGAGAGCCATTGCTTCAAAAAGACATTAATAAGCTTATAAAGATGATAATTGATAAAGGCTTTAGGGTAGAGATCGAGACCAATGGCGCAGTAAGCATTGAAAGTACGGCAGCTTTAAGAGATAAAGAGGGCTTTAAGGATTTATCATTTACCCTGGATTATAAATCGCCATCTAGTGGTTGTGAGGATAAGATGATTTTAGATAATTTTAATTTTATCGATTCTCGTGACTCAGTAAAATTTGTTGTGGGAAATGAAAAAGACTTAGAAAAGGCTAGATATATAATAGAAAAATTCAATCTAAGTGATAGATGTCAGGTATTTTTAAGTCCAATATTTGGAATGATTAAGCCTGATGAAATAGTAGATTTTATGATAGATAAAAACTTAAATGATATAAAATTACAAATCCAAATGCATAAGGTTATTTGGGATCCGAATAAGAGAGGAGTTTAAAATGATAGATACAAAGGCAATAGAGGAACATATCAGAGGAATTTTAGTTGCGCTAGGTGATGATCCTGACCGCGAAGGTTTAAAGGACACTCCCCAACGCGTAGCCAAAATGTATGAGGAAGTTTTTGCGGGAATGAATTATTCTAACCATGAGATTGCTCAGATGTTTGATAAGACATTTGAGGAGGGAGTTAGCGATGTAGATAACTCTAAAGTGGTAGTGATGAAGGACATAGATCTATTTTCATATTGCGAGCATCATATGGCATTAATGTATGATATGAAAGCTACAGTGGCATACTTACCTAACGGAAAAGTAGTAGGTTTATCAAAAATCGCCAGAGTGGTTGATATGGTAGGAAGAAGATTACAGCTTCAGGAAAAAATAGGGCAGGATATTGCAGATATTATAACTGAAATTACAGGAAGTGAGGATGTGGCGGTAACTATTGAGGGATGCCACAGCTGCGTATCTGCCAGAGGAATAAAGAAGAATAATACAAAGACATTTACTGCGGAACTTCGTGGAAAGTTTAAGGATGATGTATCATTGCAGATGTATTTAAAGTAGAAGGAGAGTATTATGAAGGCATTAGTTTTATCTAGTGGCGGAGTGGACTCCACCACAGCATTGGGAATGGCTGTAGATAAGTATGGAAAAAATAATGTTATTGCACTATCCATATCATATGGCCAGAAGCATGATAAGGAGATACAGGCTGCCATTGCAGTGGCTAAGCATTACGGAGTGGAACAATTATTCTTAGACTTAGCTAAAATCTTTGAGTACAGTGATTGTTCATTATTGCAGCAGTCTGATGAAGAAATACCTAAGGAAAGTTATGCAGAGCAGATTAGCGAAACTAAGGGTGAAAAGCCTGTTAGCACATATGTGCCATTTAGAAATGGATTGTTTTTATCATCCGCTGCCAGCATTGCTTTATCAAAGGAGTGCGATGTTATTTACTATGGCGCCCATGCAGATGATTCAGCAGGATTTGCATATCCGGACTGCTCACCGGTATTTAACAATGCCATGAATGAGGCGATTTGGGAAGGCTCAGGCCACCAGCTAAAGATTCATGCGCCATTTGTTAACTTAAATAAGGCCGATGTGGTTAAGATAGGTTTAGAATTAGGGGTTCCATATGAATTGACCTGGTCATGCTACGAAGGTGGAGATAAACCTTGCGGAGTGTGCGGAACATGTATCGATAGAGAAGCTGCTTTTAAGGCCAATGGCGTTAAGGATCCGGCTATAAAATAAATTAAAAAGGAGACCAACATGAGAGAGAATGAAAATTTAACTAAATTAGGAAGTCAGGGAACTGTATATAAAATGGAATATGATCCAGAGGTGCTAGAGGTTTTCTCTAATAAGCATCCTGAAAATGATTATTTTGTAAAATTTAACTGTCCGGAATTTACTAGTCTTTGTCCTAT
>CACZSI010000089.1 GCA_902783775.1 uncultured Lachnospiraceae bacterium | reverse complement strand
GCCAGACAGACTACAGCACAGATTACTACAGCCAGACAGACTACAGCACAGGTTACAACAGCCAGACAGACCACAGCGCAGATTACTACAGCTAGACAGACTACAGCGCAGGTTACCACAACACAGCCAGCTACAGAGATAAAAACTTCTGCACAGGCTACTACAGTTCAGACTACATCAGAGCAGACTACAGCACAGCAGACTACATCAGCATTGGCTACAAGAGCTAAAGTCACCACTAAATCTGTAGCTGATAACATCCTTTCAGCATCCAATGATAAGGATTTTGAAAATTCTACATTTCATAAATTAAAGTTAGGTGCTAAAAAGGTTAAAAAGAAATCTATTAAATTATCTTGGAAGAAAATTAAAGGTGCTAAAAAGTATTTAGTTTTCGGTGGAAGATGTGGAGAAAAATATAAGCTTTTAAAAGTGGTATATAATAATTCATTTAAAGCCTTAAAATTAAAGAAAGCTAAGTATTATAAATATTTAGTTGTGGCTATGAATGATAGCAATACATTAGCAGTTTCTAAGATAGTTCACGCCATAACAGCTGGTGGTAAATATGGTAATGTTAAAAAGATTAAGCCTAAAAAGACTAAGGTTAAGATTAAAGTTAATAAAAAATATAAGATAAAGTTTAAAGTTCTAAAGAATAAAAAACTTAAAGAACACAGAAAAATATCTTTTGAATCTGATAATAAAGATGTGGCTAATGTTAATAAAAATGGCGTAATTAAGGGAATTAAAAGAGGAAAGTGTAAGATTTATATTTATGCTTCTAATGGAAAATATGCAGTATTGTCAGTGACAATAAAATAACATGATTAACAGGGAAAGAGACAATGAAAAATCATAATTTAAAACAATTTACTAAAGGAATTAAAAATGGAATACCTATTGCATTGGGATATTTAGCGGTATCCTTTACCTTGGGAATTCAGGCTAAAAAGGTGGGAATCACAGCTATTCAATCAGCGGTGGCCAGTATTGGACTGTTAGCATCTGCCGGTGAATATATTGCCTTTACTCTTATGGGAGCAGGAGTGGGAATAGCCACAGTAGTCCTAATGGAGATGATCACCAATGCCAGATATCTTCTTATGTCTTGCGTACTTAGCCAAAAAATAGATGAAAATACATCGCTTCTTAAAAGAATGCTAATGGGATATTGCATAACAGATGAAATATTTGGAGCTGCCATCAGTGTGCCGGGAAAGCTTAATCCGTTTTATGTATATGGTATGGGCTTTATCGCCGCACCAATGTGGACATTGGGAACAGTTCTAGGAGTAGAATTAGGTAGTGTTCTTCCAGCCAGGGTGGTAAGCGCTCTGGGTGTGGGATTGTTTGGCATGTTTATTGCCTGCATAATCCCCGAGTGTAAGAAAAACAAGATAGTGGGCTTTGTGGTTGCCCTTAGCTTTATACTAAGCTATCTATCAGGTGAAGTGCTAAAATATCTAAAAATAGCAGGAAAGCAGGTGGACGGCTTAAAGGTTATATTTTTAACTGTGGCTATCGCCCTTGGTGCCACCATTTTATTCCCTGTTAAGGAGGGTGAGAATGAATAACGTTTATTTATATTTATTGGCAATGATTGTAGCGACTTATGCTATTCGAGTTTTGCCGCTAACATTAATCAGAAAAGAAATTAAAAATAAATATATTAAATCATTCTTATATTATGTGCCATATGTCACCTTATCTGTAATGACGTTTCCAGCTATAATACATGCCACTAAAAGTCCATACTCTGGAATGATAGCCTTAGTGGTAGCTGTTATATTGGCAATAAAAGACTTTAATATGTTCCAAATAGCAGTGGCTAGTTGCCTGGCAGTTTATGCCGTTGAATTCTTTATAGTTTAATATAATTTTACGCAGAAACTATAAGGAAATAAATTGTTATAACGTGCATAATATGGTAAAATAGTGGGTGAGACTGAGTGTTCGATTTTATAGGTACGGGTTTAAAATTATGAAAAATATAATTGATATACACAATCATATTTTATATGGTGTGGATGATGGGGCTAACTCGTTATCGAAATCTTTAAAAATGCTGGATTTAGAGTATCAGCAGGGTGTAAGGGATGTTATTATGACACCACATTATGTGTGGGGAGAGTGCATGCCTAAGGAAGATAGAGTTAAGCGCCATTTCGATGAAATTAAAAAAGAAATAGAAAAGAGTCATCCAGATATGAATTTATATTTGGGCTGTGAGATTCTGGCCTTTGAGGATATTGCAGAATATCTCTTAGAAGACAGAATCAGAACTATGGCTAACTCTAACTATGTCTTAGTAGAGTTTAATCCCACATCGACATTTTCACAGATGGAGAGAAATATTAGAGATATTTTAAATGCAGGATTTATGCCTATTATAGCCCATTGTGAAAGATACGCTGCTCTTAGAAAGAGATTTGGCAGAATAAGAAAAGACCTTATTATGTATCTAGTGGAGATGGGATGCTATCTTCAGGTTAATGTGGAATCAGTCTTAAATAAGAATCGCAAGTTTGTGGATGAGTTGATTAAAATGGAGGTTCTTCATTTTATCGCCAGTGATGCACATTCTATTAATCATCGAGGAGTACATTGGGATAAGTGCGTTGAAAGCTTAAAGAAAAAATATCCTGAGTATATCTTAAATATTATATTAAATGAAAATCCTAAGAAAATATTAAAAAATAAATATATATAAGAAATCAAAATAATGAAAGGCCGGTGTATTTATGAGAGAAGTAGTAGATAATGATAATATTGACGAGATTGAGATTGATCTGAAAGGATTAATGTCATATATAATGAGCAGACTTACTATTATTATCTTAATTGGTATTTTAGCAGCAGGTGTAACATTCGTATATACTAAGTTTTTTGTTAGACCTCAGTATGTATCAAAGACAAAGGTTTATATTTTATGTAAGCAGGATCCTAAAGAGGATTATCTAACAGCTAGCGATTTAGCTTTCGCATCACAGTTAGCTAACGATTATCCACAGTTGTTAATCAGTGAACCTATCTTAGATAAGGTTATCTCTGATCTAAATTTAGGAACAAGTATTGCTAACCTTGATTCTAATATTAAGGTTGAGTTAATTGAAAATACCAGAATATTGCAGATTAGTGTTACTAATCCGGAGCCGGTACAGGCAAAGAAAATAGCAGATAAGCTGCGTGAGGTGGCTAATAGTAGATTAAAAGAAATGATGGATGGCCTAGAGCCGGTTAAGTCTGTTAACGAGGCTACATTGCCGGATAAGCCGGACAGTCCTAATATCAGTAGAAATACTATTTTAGGATTCTTAATTGGAGCTATGTTAACAACTATTATCTGTGTAATTCTATTTATCTTAGATGACACAATTAAGACACCGGAGGATATCGAGAAGAGATTAGGTGTAAGCGTATTAGGTGTTATTCCGCTTAAGAAGGATAAGAATTCTAGAAAATATGGCTATGGTGGCTATGGCTACGGCGGTTATGGATATGGCTACGGTTATGGTGGCTATGGACATCGAAGTAAGAAAAAAGTAGAACCAACCCCTGATGAGTTACAGGTAAATGACGATAAGGAGGCTTAAAAATGCTAAATATTAATCTAGAAAAAATCAAAGATATGGACTTTAAAATGAGAGAAGCCTTCAAAGCATTGCGTTCTAATGTCCAATTCTGCGGAAGTGACATTAAAGTAGTTTCCATTACCAGCTGTGTTCCCAATGAAGGAAAATCAGTGGTAACTCTTAATTTAGCTATTTCTATGGCTGAGTCAGGAAAGAAGGTACTTTTCATTGACGCTGACATGAGAAAATCAGTTCTTATAGGACGTTATAAAATCAATAAAGCAATTAAAGGTTTAACTCAGTATTTATCCGGTTCAGAACCTTTATCAGAAATCACTTATTCAACTAATGTTGATAATTTAGATATGATTTTATCAGGTCCTGTACCACCTAATCCGTCTGAGTTGTTAGATGGTGAATATTTCAGAAGAATGATTAGTAAAACAAGAGATGAGTACGATTATGTTATCATCGACACACCACCTATTGGTCAGGTTATCGATCCGGCTATTGTAGCCAGACAGACTGATGGGGTTATATTCCTTATTGCCCAGGGTAGTGTAAGTTATAAATATGCTCAGAAGCAGTTTGAGCAGATGAAAAAATCAGGATGTAAGATTTTAGGAGTTGTTCTTAATAAGGTGGATCCTGAAAATAATGGTGTAGGTAGCGGTTATTCATCAAGTGGTTATTATGGATATGGATACGGTTATTACGGCTATAATAATTACGGTTATGCAGGAAATAATAATACGGATGAGAATGAATCTAAATAGATAACAGGGATGGAATAAATATGGATAATACTGAACTTATTAATGGAAAGCTAGGAATATATAAGAAATATAAAATAGCTGATTTAAAAGTATATATGCATATTTATTACAATCACCTTTTATCATATGCTAAAAAGTATGAGTGCGACTGGGATGGAGAGGCTGATATTACCATAGATTATCCATTGGAAAAGTATGAAAAAATCAGAAAAGAAAAATTTCCTGCTTCAATGCATATGGTGGAATATATGTATTCCGGCATGATATTTTTTAGACATTTGCTATTTCACTCAGGAATGATGCTTCATGCATCAGCAGTGGTTTTAGATAAAGAGGCTTATCTATTCTCTGCTAATTCAGGCGGAGGAAAGTCTACTCACACTAAACTATGGTTAGATTATTTTAAAGACAGAGCATATATCTTAAATGATGATAAACCATTAATTAGAAAAGTGGATGGCGAGTGGATAGCTTACGGTGGACCTTGGAGTGGAAAAACTGATTTAAGTGAAAATAAAAAAGCTAAGTTAAAATCTATAGTATTTGTTAATAAGAGCAGTGAAAATCAGATAGAAAAACTTTCTAAAAAGAGAGCGGTAGGACTGGTGATATCACAGACTCAAAAGAGATTTTACCAGGAAAAATTATTGGTAAAGGTTTTAGATATTGTAGAAAAAATAACTGATGATATTCCTATATATCAAATGCAATGTGACATAAGCACAGATGCTGTGGAGATGGCATATAATGCTATAAGAAGGGAATAATATGAAATTAAAAAGTGGATTTGTAAAAAGAAAAATGGCAGACTGTTACGTTTTAGTACCTTTAGAGGATAGAATCATTGATTTTAAAGGGATGCTTACGCTAAATGAAACAGGTGCCTTTTTAATTGATAAGCTAATTGATGGCACCACAGTTGATGCCATGTTAGATGGGTTGATAAATGAGTATGATATTGACAATGAAACAGCTATGAAAGATATAGAAAACTTTTTAGAAATTGTTAATAGAGAAAATTTATTAGAAGAAGAATAAGCTTATGAAGAAAAAAGTGATTTCAATTAAAGATATGATTCATGCCATTGAAGAAGATTTAGAAGATGGCAAGGAGGTAGCTTTTAAACCTAAGGGAAGAAGTATGCTTCCATTTATCAATGCTGAGACTGACGAGGTTATTATAAAAAAAGGACCTATTAAGAAATACGATGTGGTGTTGTTTGAGTACAATGATAAATATATTCTGCATCGAATAATTTTAAAGAAAAAAGGGGTTTACACCTTAAGGGGCGATAATTGTATTTCCAGTGAAAGCGATATAAAAAAGGAATCCATTATCGGAAAAGTTATTGGTATTAAAAGAAAAGATGAAATTATAGATGTCAATGCCAGACCTTATAGGCTCAAGGTAAAGCTATGGGTTAAATTACATCCAGTCATAATATTTTTAAAAAGAATTAAAAACAGATTTTAAAGTAGTTAGAAGGTTTAGAAATGAAAAAAGTAAGTGACAAGAAAACAATAAAATGGATAATGAAAAATAGCCGTCATCAATGGCTAAAGATTATATTTATTAGCTTGTTCAATATTGTTTTAGCCCTTGTGAGCACAGCAATAGCGGCGGTTAGTAAATTTGCCATCGATGCTGCTTACAAATCTTCTATAGCCACTACTAAATCTTTAAAGGACAGGTATTTTAAGGAAATAGTTTTCTTTGGAATCATAATTCTTGTGATTATCTTACTTAGAATGATTATAAGAATCGTAGCTCAAAGCATTACAGTTAGAGTTGCAGCCGAATTAAATATGTCTATTCGAATGAACCTTTTTAAAAATATAATGCGTAAGAAATACGAGGACATTAATCAATATCACAGCGGTGAATTAATTAATAGAATCACCAGTGATGTTTCGGTGGTAAGTAACGGAATGACCACTATAATCCCTAATCTATTGTATTTTATCACACAGTTTGTAGGAGCTTTTGCGGTACTTATTGTGTTTGATTGGAAGTTTACATTATTGTTTATAGTATCAGGATTAGTGATGGCCAGCGTTACAGTTTTATTTAGAGAAAAACTAAAGCATCTTCACAAAAAGGTGCAGGAAAGCGATGGAAGAGTAAGATCATTTTTCCAGGAAGCCATCGAGAGTTTATTAGTTATTAAAACCTTTGATGCCAATAAACAGTTTGCCTCAAAGGGCGATAAATTGCAGGATGTAAATTACAGATACCAGATGAAAAGAAGAGCGGTTAGCATTACAGCCAATGCTGGCTTTTCATTTATCTTTAATGCCGGTTATCTTTTAGCTCTTCTTTGGTGCGCTATTAGAGTAACTATCGGAAATATGACTTTTGGTACACTAACGGCGGTGCTTCAGTTAGTTTCACAGATTCAGACACCGTTTGTAAATGTAACAAAGGTACTTCCGGAATATTATTCCATTATAGCTTCAGCTGAGAGAATAATGGAGATTGAACATATTGAGGAAGAAAACGTAGAGTACAGGGTGGATCCTGATAAATTCTATAAAGAGTTTAGTCAGGCTACATTTGATAATATAGCTTTCGGTTACGGAAGAGAGACGGTTCTAAAATCCGGCAATGCCTGCTTTAACAAAGGCGATTTCGTAGCTATTAGAGGCATATCAGGAATCGGTAAGAGTACATTGATGAAACTGTTATTAGGCGTGTATTCTCCTAACCACGGAGAGATTCGCCTATATACTAAAAACGGTAATTTCATCCATGCCGATGCCACAACTAGAAGCTTGTTTTCATATGTACCCCAGGGCAATTGCCTATTTAGCGGTACATTGAGAGATAATATGAGATTGTTTAATCCCAAGGTTACTGATGAAGAAATCTACGAGGCTTTTAAGATAAGTCATATATATGATTTCGTGGATAGTCTTCCGGATAAACTAGATACAGTGCTAAGCGAGGGTGGAAGAGGTGTGTCTGAGGGACAGGCTCAAAGAATCGCCATTGCTAGGGCGTTAGTTAGTAAGGCACCTATTCTTTTATTAGATGAAGCTACATCTGCATTAGATGAAAAGACTGAGAAGATTGTTTTAAAAAACATTCAGTCACTTAAACAAAAAACTTGTATTATTATAACTCATAAATCAGCAGCACTTGACGTCTGCGATAAAGAGTTTATTATAAAAGATAAGGTATTGTCATGCCGATAAAAATGGCAATGCATAAATGAGAAGGAGAATATTATGGGTAAATATTTTGGAACTGACGGTTTTAGAGGGGAAGCAAACGTCAATTTAACAGCGATGCACGCATTTAAGGTGGGAAGATTTTTAGGTTGGTATTATGGAAGATTCCACAAGGCTAGCGTTGCTATTGGAAAAGATACTAGAAGATCAAGTTATATGTTCGAGGATGCGCTATCTGCAGGATTAACTTCTACAGGTGCTGACGTATACTTATTGCATGTTACTACTACACCTAGTGTTTCTTATGTAGTAAGAACAGAGGATTTCGATTGCGGTATTATGATTTCAGCCAGCCACAATCCATTCTATGACAATGGAATTAAGCTATTAAATGGCGAGGGCGAGAAGATGGAGCAGGAAGTAATCGATGCGGTAGAAAAATATTTAGACGATGACTTTGATACAGTTCCATACGTGGTTCGAGATAAAATCGGTAGAACAGTGGACTACTATGCAGGAAGAAACAGATATATGGGATATTTAATGTCTCTAGCTAAAAATTCTTTTAGAAATGTAAAAGTAGGTCTAGACTGTGCTAATGGTAGTGCTTGGACTATCGCTAAAAGTGTATTTGATGCCCTAGGCGCTGATACATATGTTATAAACAATGAGCCGGACGGTACTAACATTAATATGGATGCCGGATCTACTCATATTGAGATATTACAGAAGTTTGTAAAAGAGAAGGGCTTAGATATTGGATTCGCTTATGATGGTGATGCTGACAGATGTCTTTGTGTAGATGATCAGGGACATGTGGTAGACGGCGACTTAATTCTTTATGTCTGCGGCGTTTATATGAAGCAGAGAGGCGAGTTAAAGAATGATACTGTTGTCACTACAATCATGAGTAACATTGGCCTATATAAGGCATTTGACGCTGTAGGAATCAACTATGAAAAGACTGATGTAGGTGATAAGTATGTTTACGAGAATATGAAGCAGAATGGATACAGATTAGGCGGCGAGCAGAGTGGACATATTATTTACAGTAAGTATGCCACAACAGGTGATGGTATCTTAACTTCAATTAAGCTTATGGAAGTTATGCTTTCATCTAAGAAAAAAATGTCAGAATTAATTAGCCCTGTAACTATCTATCCACAGTGCTTAAAGAATGTTAGAGTTAAGAGTAAGCCTGAGGCTAGAAACGATGCTGATGTTATAGCAGCAGTAGAAAAAGTTACTAATCAATTAGGTGACAATGGACGTATTTTAGTTCGTGAAAGTGGAACTGAGCCTGTTATCCGTGTTATGGTAGAAGCTGCCACAAACGATGAGGCAGAAAACTATGTAGATGAAGTAGTTAAGGTTATCACAGAAAAAGGTCACGTAGTAAAGAAGGACTAATCTAAATTAATTACATAAATCGAGGAGAATTATTATGAAAAAGTGGGAAGAATATATAAGAAAGGTGACACCATATGTACCTGGTGAACAGCCTAAGAATACTGATGTTATTAAACTAAATACTAACGAGTGTCCTTATCCACCATCACCAGCTGTAAAAGAGGTGATTCATAATATTAATTCAGATAAATATCGCTTATATCCGGATCCTGATGCCACATTTTTATGCGGGGCTATTGCAGATTATTACAATGTAGATAGCGACAGAGTATTTGTGGGCGTGGGTTCTGATGATGTTATTGCAATGGCATTTATGACTTTCTTTAACTCAGATAAGCCAATTCTATTTCCAGATATAACATATTCATTCTATGATGTGTGGGCTGATTTATTTAAAATACCTTATGAGACAGTTAGGGTGGATGATGATTTTAAAATTATTAAAGAGTCATTTGACAGAGAGAATGGCGGAATTATTTTCCCTAATCCTAATGCCCCTACAGCTATTGGAATGCCTCTAGAGGAAGTGGAATATATTATTAAAAATAATCAGGACAGCGTAGTAATCGTGGATGAAGCTTACGTGGATTTTTCTGATTGCACAGCTATGGACTTGATTGATAAATACGATAATTTATTGGTAATTCAGACATACTCTAAATCCAGGGCAATGGCAGGCATGAGAATCGGTTTTGCCATCGGTAATAAGAAATTAATTGACGCTATGAAGGCAGTTAAGTTCTCATATAATTCATATACAATGAATATGCCATCTATTTATGCTGGAGCAGCAGCTATAAATGATAAAGAATATTTTGAGGAAATTAGAGATAAGATTGTTAATACTAGAACTAAGGCAATGGAAAAGCTAAAAGAGCTAGGCTTTTCAATGACAGATTCTAAAACTAACTTCTTATTTGTGACACACAAAACTAAACCGGCTAAAGAAATATTCGAGGCATTAAAAGAAAAAAATATCTATGTTAGATATTTCAATAAAGATAGAATAGATAACTATCTTAGAATTACAGTGGGTACTGATGCTCAGATGCAGGCATTGTATTTCGCACTAGAAAAGATATTAGGGAAGTAAGTTATGGATTATTTAGATATATTTTTTATCGGAGTGGGACTCTCCATGGATGCTTTTGCAGTATCTGTGGTTAAGGGACTTAGTATGAAAAAGATAGAGAAGTTTTTTACTCTTCTCTTAGCTGTTTGTTTTGGTGGCTTTCAGGGAATTATGCCTATCTTAGGATATTTCCTATCGTCTAATACCATAAAAAGCTTATATAAATACAGCTATATATTTGTATTTGTGATATTGGCAATTATAGGAATAAATATGATTCGTGAATCTCTAGAAGGGGATGACGAAGATAAGAAAGCTAAGAATAAATGCGTAGAATTATTACTATTAGGAATTGCCACAAGCATTGATGCTTTAGCAGTGGGACTATCCTTTGGAATTATGGGAAATGATTTTAATATCTCCATTTTCTTATCAGCTCTTTTGATAGGATGTACCACATTTGTACTGTCCATAATAGGGGTACTTCTAGGCAAAATGTTTGGAATGAAATTAAAGAAATATTCAGAGATAGCAGGTGGAATAATACTTATATTAATTGGTCTTAAGGTCTTGCTAGAACACTATATTTAAAGAAAAGATGTTAAGGCTAT
>CACZSI010000088.1 GCA_902783775.1 uncultured Lachnospiraceae bacterium | reverse complement strand
TATATATTGTATCATATTTTTGTTTTCTCTTTAAACAAAAAAGAGAAGAACTACAATTATAATTCCTCTCTTTTTAAAACTAAATCAAACTAGAATTAAAAGTTTTTGATGCACTTTTATTTATGCTTTTTTCATCCTAGTTGTTTCTATTATTCATATTGTGTTTTTATGATTGTTATTAATCAATTCTATTTCTTCTCAATAGCTTCATAAATATCATCTTTTAATTCGTATGCTAATGCTTCATCAGCATTCTCGAATTGGTGCATTATTATTTCTTTAATTTTATTTGTTTTCTCCATGTATACTAATTCCTGTGGCATATCGTTTTCTTCCACTTCAATGTCTTTTTTAGTGATATTTTCAATAGCCCAAGCCTTTATTTCCTCAATTAACTTATCCTGTTCCTGGGCATGAATCTTTATCTGCTTAGCATGCATAAATGAAACCACTCCTGCTACAACAAATATAATAAACATACCACCCATTACTGAGTACATTAGCCATGATGAAGCTGGATCTAGTCCCATAGGAATTATATTAAAGAATAATAAAAACCATACTATTATTCCTGCAACTCCCACAAAAATCATAGTATAAGCTGAAGATAAAACGTCCTCGTACTTATCAGACAATTTCACAAAAGCAGGCGTTTCATTATATAAATAATCCGTTAAACTACCATCTGCCTTTATTCCCTCATCTACATAATCCGCAAAACTATCATCTTCCTTTATCTTATCATCTAAATAATCTTGCGCCAACTCAGCATCATTTGCAACGTCATTTACTGTATTTACATTCTCTATCTGACTATCCATCGTCTCATTTGTCTTTTCCATAAACACCTCTCTATATTTGTATCTATCTCTTGATTTATATCTAATCCTAGTATATACTATCTAGAGTTTTATAACAAGATAATCACAAGCATTTAAAGGAATACTAAATAATCTATTAAAGGGAGACTAAAATGGATATAACAATTATCGGCGTGGGAAAGATTAAAGAAAAATACTTTACAGATGCCATAAAAGAATATTCTAAAAGATTAAAATCCTATTGCAATGTTAATATTATAGAAGTTCAGGATGAAAAAACCAGTGAAAATGCCAGTTTTACTGAAGAAGAATTAACTAGAGATAAAGAGGCTGAGAGAATTATAAAAGTCATACCAAAAGATAGCTATATTATCACTTTAGAAATAAAAGGTAAAATGCTAACATCTGAGGATTTGGCTGAGAAAATTTCAGATTTAGGATTGTATGGTAATAGTAAAATATGCTTTATTATTGGCGGTTCTATTGGACTTTCTAAAAAAGTACTATCCCTTTCTAATTATGCCCTAAGTTTTTCTAAGATGACTTTTCCTCATCAGTTGATGAGGGTTGTTCTTTTAGAACAAATATATCGAGCTTTTAGAATTATAAATAACCATCCATACCATAAATAAAATCGATTAGCCAACAATAAACAAACCAATAAAGAAACCACTTAACAAACAACAAGGCCGGGAAAAATCCCGACCTTTATTTTTTTCTATACTGTTTTCTTCATAGTCTCGCCTATGTTTATAATCGGCAATTTAACTTTTTCACTTACTCTTTTTCCACTGGTAGTCTGAGTAAAAGTGATTTTTCCTTTTTTACCTTTAATGTCCTTCTCTTTTATAGTGATTATTTCATACGAACTATCTATTAAAACTTTCTGTAATTTTTCTTTCTTATAGGATACTGTCATCACGGAATTAGCCTCAGTCTGAAATTCATATGTAATAGCTTTTTCATCTCTTGTGATTTTGATATATGATGGCTTTTCTGAAATATAGTCACTTTTATTAACCATCTTTTTCACAGTGATTTTTTTATTCTTGGCGTTTAAACCGTATAATGTAATATCCTTAGCTTTCTTGTACTTTAGTGTCACTTTAAATTTATTTGACTTAACCTTAACTTTTTTAAGTTTACCATTGTACTTAGCGCTCACTTTATTACATCTTACAGCTTTACCGGAAATTGTTATTTTCCCGCTAGCGTAATAGACTTTAACCTTTGTAATTTTTCTATTAGAAGATTTACTATTTTCCTGACTCTTACAAACTTTGGTTTTTCTAGATGATACGCTTATTGTGCTGGCTTTTAAATTACTTACCGAGAAACTGTTTATCGCCAATGCACCTATCAGTACTATAGTTCCTATTCTTTTACAATTATTTCTCATTATTTTTCATCTCCTTAACGTTTTTTACGTTTGACCCAAACAATATTATTATAATCACTATGTATTTCCTTGTCAATAATATAAGTTTTTTTTAATTAGATGTAGTATTTTCTTCATTAAAAAACACGCCCATTGGCGTGTTTTTTAATAGCTTCTCAAATCCTTAATATATTCATATAAGTCCTTGAAATCGCCTTTTTTATATTTTTCTATATCCTTATTATGTTTATTTAAGATGAACTTATCGATTAAATATGTGTCCATTCCTATTTTTTCTACACACATATCCTCATCAATGTCATTGCCCACCATTATACAATCTTTAGGATCTTTATCTATCATTTTTAATAGATGTTTATAATAATTAATATTAGGTTTAGTATAACAGCTGTTTTCGTAGGTTGTTATGTAATCAAAATCCCCTGGCTCTAATCCCGCCCATCTGATTCTATTCTCAGTGGCTAATCTAGGAAAGAGCGGATTTGTAGCACATATCACCTGATATCCCTTATCTTTTAAGAGTTTTACACACTTAGCTGCGTAATCGTCAGGTCTGGCAAAAAATTGAATAATATGAAAATCTTCATCATAAAATTTAAACATTTCCTTTTCAAATTTTCTGCGCTTTGAAATACTTGGACGTCCTTTTTCTGTTAAAAACAGTTTAGACATATGCTCCCAGAAAATGACTTCATTAGTGACTAATCCATTGTTATTAGTCATAATGTCCACTCCCTTAAAAATCTCAGGCAATATAATATCAGCCTCATAACCGCGAAACTTTAATCGGGTTTTTAGAAGCATAATATAATATTCCATAAATTCATTCATATCGATAGGAAGCAATGTTCCATCTAAATCAAAAAGAACAGTATTCATACCTTTTTCCTTTAATTATTCATCCCAATTATGATAAACCTGCTGAACATCCTCATCTTCATCTAACTTATCAATTAAGATATTCATCTTCTTTATAGCTTCTTCATCAGTTAATGTAACATAGTTCTGTGGAAGCATTGTAACTTCTGCATTAGCCATCTTAACACCTGCGTTTTCTAATGCATCTCTAACTACACTAAAATCATTAGGTGCTGTTAAAATTTCATAGCTGTCTTCCTCTTCCTTAAAGTCCTCAGCTCCTGCATCTAATGCTGTCATCATTAACTCATCAGCATCCATTTCTGCCTCTTCTTTATCCACTAAGATCTGTCCCTTTTCATCAAACATAAAAGATACACATCCCTGTGTTCCGATGCTTCCGCCACCTTTAGTGAAAGCAGATCTAACATTAGCTGCTGTTCTGTTTTTATTATCTGTAAGAGCATCAACTATTACGGCAATACCATTAGGGCCATATCCCTCATATCTAGCTGACTCATAGTTAACAGCTGAAGCATTTCCTGCCGCCTTCTTGATTCCTCTCTCAATTGTATCATTAGGCATGTTATTAGCCTTAGCTTTAGCAATAACATCTCTAAGTTTTGAATTATTGTTAGGATCAGCGCCACCCTCTTTAACTGCTACGGCAATTTCCTTACCAATAATTGTAAACATCTTTCCTTTAGCTGCATCATTTTTTTCTTTCTTATGCTTAATATTAGCAAATTTTGAATGTCCTGACATATCTATTCTCCTTCTTTCATTTACTCCGTGTCGAGTTTATCACTTATATTTAGTTTAGTCAAATTTATATTCGTCATCAAAATAGTCTTTTGTGCAATAAATTTCATTGTCAAAGTAGGCTACCCTAGGAATTCGCTTTGATATATTGCAGGCAAACTCATAGTTAAAGGTTCCGGCTAGCACTGCATAATCATCCATCTTAATTTCTAAATCTCCATCTTTTCCTATAAGCGTTACTAAATCATGGCGCTTAACATCAATTCCTGTAACATCCACCATAAACTGATCCATACAAACTCTTCCTAGAATTGGAGCCTTTTTACCATTGATTAAAACATAACCTTTATTGCTTAAGTTTCTAGGATATCCATCTGCATATCCCACAGGAATGGTAGCCACAGTCATCTTTTCGTCTGCCACAAAGGTGGAACCATAGCTTACTCCCATTCCAGGCTCAATCTCCTTAATATATGCCACATGTGTGTGCCAGGAAAGAGCCGGTTTTAATTTTATATGGTCCATATCCATCTCATCAGATGGATATAAGCCGTAAAGGGAAATTCCTATTCTATCCAATGTCTTATCACACTGGCGCATCTCCATAGTAGCTGCTGAATTAGCCACTGTGTGAATAGGAATACTAATTCCTAATTTATCTAACTCTTTAACAAAATCATCAAATAACTTAAGCTGGTTATTAGCATGTTCCTTATCTTTATAATCCGCCTTTGCAAAATGAGTAAATATGGTAGTAACATTAATATTTTCAAGCTTAGTTATCTTTTCAATCTCCTTAGCCGCCTGGGTAGTTGGGAAAAATCCAATTCTGCTCATTCCTGTATCAAGAGCAATATTTACATCCACCACTTTCCCCTCTTTCTTAGCAAACTGGGATAACTCTTTTGCATCCTCGTAGGTAAAAATCGGTGGAATCAAATTATACTCCACTAATTCCTTATACTCGCTAGCTGGCACATAACCTAAAATATAAATAGGTTTTGTGATATTATGCTTTCTAAAAATAGCACCCTCATCCACTGTAGCCAGACAATATCCATAACATAAATCATCTATTTTCTTAGCAATTGGAACGCCACCGTGGCCGTAGCCGTCAGCCTTTAGAACTGCTAAAATCTCTGTGCCATCACTCACTTTATCAATCATTGCCACTAAGTTATCTCTTATGGCATTAACATCAATACTTACATATCCTCTATAATACTTACTTAAATCCTTCATTTTATCTCCAATCTGCCTACTCAAATATATTAGACAGTTCATCTATTATATCTCCTGCCAGTAAAGATGACTTCGACTTTCTTTTAGCCGCCATATCACCTGCTAAACCATGAATAAAAACTCCCATTGGCGGTGCTAACTCGTGGCTTAATCCGATAGCTAAAAGCCCTGCAATTATGCCTGCTAAAACATCCCCACTTCCTGCCGTTGCCATACCGTTATTTCCGGTGGTGTTAATATAAACCTTGTCTGTGTATGTGACTGTTCTAGCATCTTTTAAAACCACTAGGGATCCTAAGCTTCTAGCATTAATAGCAGTATTTATAATATCATCTTTTATACTTGAAATATCTTTATTTAAAACCCTGCTCATTTCCATTAAATGAGGGGTTATAATTACATTTTCATTTAAGCTATTTTTTAGATTTTCATCCTCTGCTATATTATTTAGAGCATCGGCATCTAATACTATTTTTTTATCTGAATTTAACACTTTTTCTAAAATAGATTTAGCATTATCTGATATCCCCATTCCAGGCCCTGCTAAAATAACATCGCACCAGGGAATGTCTGCATCAAGCTTATCTAAATCCGGTTTCTCATTATATGAGCTAATCATAGCTTCCGGAAGCATCTCTTTAATTAGCGATGCATTGTTATCATGCGTCATAACCTTAACCATGCCGGCTCCTGTGCTAAACACAGCCCTAGAACTTAGCAATGCCGCACCGCTTATATCCTCTGATCCTGCTATAATTAACACCTTGCCAAAAGTTCCTTTATTAGAATAATTCGCTCTCTTAGGAAGTAATTCTAAATCCTCTTTTTCTAAATAAGTGTAATAATCATTATATGCAATATCACTTATACCTATATCAGAAATAATGAGTTTTCCACAATTATCGGCCCCAGGATACATAATGTTTCCAACCTTTGCTTTTCCAAATGTCACAGTGTAATTAGCCTTTATGGCAATCCCCATTATCTTTCCGGTATCAGCACTTATTCCTGATGGAATATCCACTGCATAAACTGTCTTTTTATATGAATTAATTTTCTCAATTATCTCTTTATAAACGCCTTCTACATTTCTAGATAATCCCACACCGAAAATACCGTCAATGTAGACATCATAATTATCTATGCTTTCTGTAAACTTAACACCTAACTTTTTAGCTATACTAACCTGCTCTTTAAATTCCTCAGTAGCCTTTTCTATATTTCCTAAAACATAGACATCTACCTTATATCCTTTATTTAAAAGAATTCTAGCCACTGCCACGCCATCTGCTCCGTTATTTCCAATTCCGCAGACAGCCACCATTTTACTAGACTTATATTCATTGTCCTCAATTAAATTGGCCACAGCTAAAGAAGCCCTCTCCATTAAAACTAGAGACGGTATTCCTATATCATTTATTGTATATTTATCAGCTCTACCACTTTCTTTTCCTGAGACAATGTAATCCATTACTATGACTCCTTGTTCTGGCTTTTTGATATTTTATAAGTTAACTTCATTAAACTTTCTGAGAGATGAACATTCTCCACTAAAACGCCATCTCCTAAACCTAAATCAGTGTGTGCAAAATTCCAGAAAGCCTTAACTCCGTGCTCTTTTAACTGTTTGGCAATCTTTTTAGCCGGCTCCTTTGGCAATGTAAGAGCCACTATTTCCACCTTGTTTTCCTTAATAAAATCAAACAATTCACTGATGTCTCTTATCTTTCCTCCGGCTGTCTCCATGCCAATAATCTCTTTATTCTGATCAAACAGTGAAATAACCTCAATTCCTCTGTTCTTAAAATTTCCATAATTAGCAATAGCACGACCTAGGTTTCCAGCTCCCACTATAACCATTCTATATTTCTTATCAAGTCCTAATATTTTTCCAATTTCATCATAGAGATATTCCACCTTATAGCCGTATCCCTGCTGTCCGAATCCTCCAAAATTATTTAAATCCTGTCTAATCTGTGATGCAGTAACATGCATCATAGCACTTAATTCCTTAGATGATACTCTGCTCACTCCCTTAGAGCGCAATTCATCCAAATATCTATAGTAACGTGGTAATCTCTCAATTACCGCCTTTGAAATTTTTTCCATAACAAACTCCTAGTTTATTTAAACTATTCCATAACATATTTATTATATGCCTCAGATATATGCTTGTCAAATCTTTGACAAGCCTTAAACCACGATTTTTTCTTTATTTTCTGCTCCCCCATCCTCCCTTTTAAAATAACCTTAAATATGATAAAATCTTCTTGGTATTTTACTAAAAGGAAAGGTTAAATAATTATGATTTTATCATGTAACCATATATCAAAAAGTTTTGGAGAGGACGTTATCTTAGATGACTGTTCCTTTTTTGTTAATGAATATGAAAAGGTAGCTATTGTTGGCAATAACGGTGCCGGAAAATCTACATTGCTAAAGATTATAATGAATGAATTATCTGCAGATAATGGAGAAGTTATCATTTCAAAAGATACATCTGTAGGATATTTAGCACAGCACCAGGATACTGAGGGGGATAATACCATCTATAAAGAGGTAGAATCTGTTAAGCAGTATATCATTGACATGGAAAATGAACTTCGAAAGTTAGAAAATCTAATGGGTGTTTTAACTGGCGATGAACTTCATAATGTTATTGAAAAGCATAATAAATTAGAGCAAAAGTTTAAAGACTTAAATGGCTATGCATATAAAAGTGAAATCGAGGGTGTTCTAAAGGGCTTAGGCTTTAATGAAGCTGATTTTAATAAGCCTGTTAAGAATTTATCCGGTGGGCAAAAAACCCGCGTGGCCCTTTGTAAACTCTTAGTGGAAAAACCTGATATCATTATTCTCGATGAGCCTACTAACCATTTAGATTTAAACTCTATATCATGGCTTGAGACCTATCTTTTAAACTATAAAGGTACGGTAATTATCATTGCCCATGACAGATATTTTCTAGATAAGATTGTTAATAAGGTGGTAGAAATATCTAATGCACATTGTCACACTTACAATGGCAATTACTCTGATTTTTCTATGAAAAAAGCTAAAATGCGCGATGATCTTATGAAGGCATATCTTAAACAGCAAAACAAGTTAAAGCACGAGCAGGAAGTTATTGATAAGCTCTACTCCTATCGTCAGGAAAAATTCTATAAGCGCGCTCAAAGTAGAATGAAGCAGCTTGAGAATATGGAAAAAATCGATAAGCCGGAGGAAATTAGCGCTAAAATGAATATCACTCTCACTCCTAAAATTAGCAGTGGCAATGATGTTTTAAGTGTGGAAGGATTATCGAAATCCTTTGATTCACTGACATTGTTTAGTGATATTTCTTTTGAAATTAAAAGACTAGAGCATGTTGCCTTAATTGGCGATAACGGAACAGGTAAAACCACTATTCTTAAAATTATTAATGGTTTAGTGGATGCCGACTCCGGTGTTATTAAGTTAGGTACTAATGTAAAAATCGGCTATTATGATCAGGAACATCATAACTTAAGCGATGACAATACTATCTTTGATGAGATTGCATTAGCTTATCCTGACTTAACTAATACTAAAATCAGAAATACGTTGGCAGCCTTTATGTTTACAGGGGATGATGTGTTTAAGAAGATTTCAGAACTAAGTGGTGGTGAGAAAGGCCGAGTTTCCCTTGCTAAACTTATGTTATCAGAGGCTAACTTTATTATCCTCGATGAGCCTACTAACCATTTAGATATGACTTCTAGAGAAATTTTAGAGGATGCGCTTAATAACTACGAGGGTACTATTCTCTATGTTAGTCATGACAGATATTTTATTAATAGAACAGCCAGTCGAATTATTGAATTAACTAATCATATTCTTATTAATTATCTAGGAGACTTCGATTATTACGAAGAAAAAAAGGATGAATTAAATAAGCGATTTGTGACTGAAACTAAATCTAGCATTGAAAAGACTAAGACTTCTAATAAGGAGGATTTTAAGCTTAGAAAAGCTAGAAAAAATGAAATAAAAAAATTAGAAAATACTCTAAAATCTATCGAGGAGGAGATTTCCAAAAAGGAAGCTTTAGTGGAATCTCTAAATGATGATATGAACAATCCCGATTATGCTACTAACTCAGCTAAACTTAGTGAAATACACAATAGGATTACTGAAACTGAGGAATCATTAATGGAATTAATGGCTAAATGGGAGGAAGTTTCAAACACTCTTAGCAAATACTAAAAATTAGAGCTTTAATCTCCCTAAAACATTGATTTTTAGGGAGATTTTTAATATAATTTTTATATTGAATGATCGATGGAAATTATTATATAAACAGTATTACTGGTATTTTCTATTTGACCTAATTTTATCAATAAAGGAGACATATTATGGAGAATAAGAAAATTGTAGTAGCTTTTGGAAGAAATGCTTTTAGTGATTCTTTCCCTAAGCAGAAAGAAAGAGTTAGAAAGGCTGCATTAGCTGTAGCTGATTTAGTAGAGGAAGGCTATGACGTGGTTGTCACTCACAGTAATGGACCTCAGGTGGGAATGATTCAGACTGCTATGACTGAGTATTCACGTCTCGATGAAGATCGAACTGTGGCACCTATGGCTATCTGTTCTGCTATGAGTCAGGGATATATTGGATTTGATTTACAGAATTCTATTCGTACTGCTCTTCTAGAGCGTGGTATTTATAAGCCTGTCAGCACTGTTATTACACAGGTTCGCGTAGATCCTTTTGACAGAGCTTTTAATAATCCTCATAAAGTTATCGGACGTCTTATGACTAAAGAAGAAGCTGAAAATGAGAAGAAAAAAGGTAACTATGTAGAATATGAAGAGGATGAAAACGGCTACAGACGTATTATTGCCAGTCCTAAACCAATCGACATTTATGAGATTGATTCTATTAAGTTATTATCAGATGCACACCAGGTAGTTATCGCAGCTGGTGGTGGCGGAATTCCAGTATTAGAACAGCACTTTACTCTTAAGGGTGCATCAGGAATTATTGAAAAGGATTATACAGCAGCTAAGTTAGCAGATATGTTAAACGCTGATGCTCTTATGATTCTTACTTCTAGTGATTATATTACAATTGAAAAATATGGAGAAAAAGAAGAATTAAAGGAACTTACAGTTAGCCAGGCACAGGATTTAGTTAACAATAATCTTTTAGATACAGCTACTTCCCTTCCTAAGCTAGATGCTTCTCTTTCATTTGTAAGCTCAGGAGAAAATAGAATGGCTGTTATTACTGATATTGAAAAAGCTAAGGCCGGTATCAGAGGCAGAGTCGGAACAATTATTAAATAAATTTATATATTACTTTTTTACAAGTATCAAAAATTCCCCTTGCGTAAAAAACACGCAAGGGGAATTTTTATAATGTTATTATTTCATTAACTCATCTAATGTATTCTTAATTGCAGCGATGAATTCCTGTGTATTTAATTTCTTCTTGTTCTCTAATGTTGAGATAAGATATAAATCACCAGTCATTTCACCCTTCTCAATTGTCTTGATACAAGCTTCTTCTAATTTATCTGCGAAAGCTGATAACTCAGCAATGTTATCTAACTCTCCTCTCTTTCTTAAAGCTCCGCTCCAAGCAAAGATTGTAGCGATTGGGTTAGTTGATGTCTCCTCACCCTTTAAGTGCTTGTAGTAATGTCTCTGTACTGTTCCATGAGCAGCCTCGTACTCATAATATCCCTGTGGAGATACTAAAACAGATGTCATCATTGAAAGTGAACCAAATGCTGTAGCAACCATGTCTGACATAACGTCTCCATCATAGTTCTTACATGCCCAGATGTATCCACCCTCTGAACGTACTACTCTAGCTACTGCATCATCGATAAGTGTATAGAAATACTCGATTCCTGCAGCATCGAATTTCTCCTTATACTCAGCCTCGAAAATCTCAGCGAAGATATCCTTAAATGTATGATCATACTTCTTAGAAATAGTATCCTTTGTAGCGAACCATAGATCCTGCTTAGTCTCTAATGCATAGTTAAAGCAGCTCTTTGCGAAGTTCTCAATTGAATCCTCTAAGTTATGGATTCCCTGTAAGATACCAGGTCCCTCAAAGTTATGGATAAGCTCTCTTGACTCATTTCCATCTTTATCAGTGTAAACTAATTCAGCCTTTCCAGCCTCTGGAATCTTCATCTCTGTTGCTTTATATATATCACCATATGCATGTCTGGCAATTGTGATAGGCTTCTTCCAGTTTGAAACATATGGCTCTACACCCTTAACAATAATTGGTGCACGGAATACTGTACCATCAAGCATAGCTCTGATAGTTCCGTTAGGACTCTTATACATCTCTTTAAGATCATACTCTGTCATTCTAGCAGCGTTAGGTGTGATTGTAGCACACTTAACAGCTACACCGTATTTCTTTGTAGCGTTAGCTGAGTCAATAGTAACCTGATCATTAGTATTGTTTCTCTCAACTAATCCTAAATCATAGTATTCTGTCTTAAGATCAACGTAAGGTGTAAGTAACTCATCCTTAATCATCTGCCAGATGATTCTAGTCATCTCATCTCCGTCCATCTCAACCAATGGTGTAGTCATTTTAATTTTTTCCATCTTGTTTGTACCTCCAATTTTCAAT
>CACZSI010000087.1 GCA_902783775.1 uncultured Lachnospiraceae bacterium | reverse complement strand
TGTATGGAGCCATCTTAGGGTTCCATCTTCTTGTCTGATGTCCGAAATGAACACCTGCTTCTAATAACTGTTTCATTGAAATAACGCCCATTTTTATACCTCCTGGTTTTTTAAAATTTCTTCCATCTGCTTCATCGAAAATATCAACCCCGAGCAAGGGCACCGCATACTTTCTCCACAAATGTGTTTAATACAACTCATTTATCTTAACATAAACGAGAAATATCTGCAATAATTATTTTTATTTCTTTTCAGGCTTTCCTCTATACTCCTTATCAGGTTTAGTCTTCTCAAAACCTTCCACTGCCTTATCCTTAATATTGATAACAAAACCACATTCCTGATTGGCACATGATAGCTTAGTTCCCCTTTCTAATAAGTATCCGCCACAATCAGGGCATCTGTAAACTGAAGGTCTCTGCCATGAAATAAATTCACATTCAGGATAATCAGCACATCCGTAATAGATTCTTCCCTTTTTACTTCTTCTAAGAATAACGTCCTTTCCACATTCAGGACAAGGCACACCGATTCTCTCTAAGTAAGGCATTGTATTTCTACACTCTGGAAATCCCGGACAAGCTAAGAACTTACCGTGAGGTCCATACTTGATAACCATTGTTCTTCCACAGTTTTCACAAACCTCATCTGATTCCTCATCTGCAATGTCAATCTTTTCTAATGTCTTTTCAGCTTCCTTAACCATCTCATCTAAATCCGGATAGAAGTTTCTGATAACCGTCTTCCATTGAACAGTTCCGTCTTCCACCGCATCTAGCAATGATTCCATATTAGCTGTAAACTTCTGATCTACTATAACTGTAAACGCAGTTTTCATTACTGAATTAACTGCCTCACCTAACTCAGTTACATATAAGTTTTTCTTTTCCTTAGTAACATATCTTCTAGCTAAGATAGTTGTAATAGTTGGCGCATATGTACTAGGACGTCCAATTCCCTGTTCTTCTAGCGCCTTAACCAATGCAGCCTCTGTAAAGTGTGCAGGTGGCTGAGTGAAATGCTGATTCTCATCAAACTTAATAAACTCAGGCTTATCACCCTTTTCTAATTTAGCAACAGCATTATCTGTAACAACTTTTTCAGTATCACTAGATGTATAAACCTTCATAAAACCGTCAAAAGTCTGCTTAGATGTAGACGCTCTAAACTCATACTCACCAGAGTTAATCTTAACATTAGTGGTCTCGTACTCTGCATTGTCCATGCTTGATGCCACAAATCGCTTCCAGATTAACTGATATAATCTAAACTGCTCTCTAGAAAGCTGATCCTTAATAGCATCCGGTTCTATTGAAACATCAGTTGGTCTGATGGCCTCATGAGCATCCTGGATTCTCTTACCCTTCTTCTCATTGTCCTTCTCACCACTGACGTACTCGCTTCCGTAGTTTTCATTGATGTATTCTCTAACCTGGGCCTTAGCTGTATCAGAAATACGTGTGGAGTCAGTTCTTAAATAAGTAATAAGGCCGACACTTCCTCTGCCCTTAATCTCAATACCTTCGTATAACTGCTGTGCAATACGCATAGTCTTCTGAGTTGAGAAGTTAAGTGCCTTAGAAGCTTCCTGCTGCAATGTACTAGTAGTAAAAGGAATAGGTGACTTACGTGTTCTCTTTCCTTTTTTAACACTCTTAACTTCGAATTCTTCGCCGCTAATTTTCTTTACAATATTATCAAGCATTTCCTTACCTGTAATTTCAAGCTTACCTGACTTATCGCCATAGAAATTAGCTATAAAAGTTTTCTTACCGGATTTTAATTCCACATCCATATCCCAATATTCCTTAGGAATAAATGCGTTAATCTCATCCTCTCTGTCGCAAATCATCTTTAATGCCACAGACTGAACTCTTCCGGCACTAAGGCCTCTTTTAATTTTCATCCATAATAGTGGACTAATGCTGTAACCCACCATTCTATCGATAATACGTCTAGCCTGCTGCGCATCTATTAAATTCATATCAAGCTCCCTAGGATTCTTAATAGCCTCCTTTACAGCCTGCTTAGTAATTTCATTGAAAGTAATTCTGTATGTTTTCTTATCCGCTAATTTCAAAGCAGAATATAAATGCCATGAAATAGCTTCTCCCTCGCGGTCCGGGTCGGTAGCCAGATAAATCTTATCAGCCTTCTTAACATATCTTCTAAGTTCAGCTAACTTCTCTCCCTTTCCTCTAATAGTTATATACTTAGGTTCGTAATCATTTTCAATATCGATACCCATAGTACTCTTAGGTAAATCTCTTACATGGCCGTTAGAAGCAACCACATCATATCTAGTACCTAAAAACTTTTTAATTGTCTTCACCTTAGTCGGTGACTCCACTATCACTAAATTCTTAGCCATTGCACACTCCATTATAGTTTCAGTTTCTTCTATATTATTATCAATAATTATTAATTTTAAAAATCGAGTTTGTTCTAAAGCATATTTGTTAATTATGTATAATAATATGCACAATTTATTCAAACGTTTATCACTATACAACATGGCTAATTATTTTTCAAGCCCTTTTTTAGTTTGTTTTAATAGTCGATGAATAACTTGACATGCCAAAAGGACATCAATTGATGCCCTTTTAGATATACACAACGTATGATTTTAGAGTAGTTTTTCTTTAGTTATTTTTCTTATTGAATATGAAATGCAAAGTGATACCATAAACATAATAAAACTGATAAAGAAAACAGAAAAAATAAATAATAATCCATTGCCAATGTATGGATTTAAACCATACCACTTTAAAATGGCTCTAATGAAAATCATGTGTATCAAATAAATACCAAATGTATTATCATCTATAACTTTAATTATATAGTTTTCCTTAAATTCAAAGGATAATATTAGATTAAAAATACCTATGGTTTGTACTATCACTAATATTGACGAATAACCTAACAGCAATTCTGAAATACTCTCATTTCGAGTATTAACCTGAACAATAGTAAGTGCTACTATTGTTACGGTAGATACCAAAATCAATATAATGGATAACCATCTCGGTGTTTTTTTATTTCCATAATAATATCCTAGGAAAATATAGAGTGGATAAATAATACTAGTTGGTATGTAAAATCCACTCTGAATATTAATCAGCTTAGATAGAGGTAATATGGAAATAAAGAAAATCAAAACAAAGAACAAATACACTAATTGCTTTTCTGATATCTGATTAATAATCATTTTATAAAACGGTATCATTAAATAAATCCCTACCATTAAATACAAATACCACAAATGCGCCCAACTCTGTCCTGAAAATAAATTATAAAACCATCCTTTCAAAATATTTGATTCATCTTCGTATATATAACTTAGAGTTTGATATAAGAATGAAAAACATATAAGCGCCAGCATAACTCTAGTAATATATTTTCTAATTTTATTTGTCGCTACTTCTTTTTCTTTATTTAGTAATAACGATCCGGTAATCATCAAAAAACACGGAACTGCCCACATTAAATTATTTTGGATAATGTGATTAACTAAATTCTGTTTAGCTGTGACATGCTTTTCAAAATAAACAGATCCAGAAAAAAGCGTATGTAAAATTACAATTGAAAAACAGGCAATTATTCTTATATATCTATATGAACTAATAGAAGTTTTTTGCATCATTTCCTACACATCCTCCCGTATTATTGGTTCTCCCCTTATAAGAATTATTTGTATTTACTCTTGCCTTATAATTAACCTGTTGATTATTTCTTTTTAAAGTTTGCTTTTTCTGTGCTTCCTTCTTAGCTTTTTTCTTAGATTCTTTCTCCGCCTTTTTCTTTGATTCCTTTTCCATCTTTTTTCTATATTCTTCAGCTCTTTTTTTAGCCAATTCCACCTGACGTTTTGATTCAATTTCTGCCTGGACTATTGATTCAGATTCACTTTCTTCTTCTTTTAAAATTTTATCTGTTTTAATCTTTGAAATATCACTATTCGCCGCATTTACCTTGCTAGATACTTCTTCTATAGATTCAGCACCATAAACCTTATTAGCATAATAATCTGCAATGCTTTCAACCTGTTTTCTTTCAGCATCTCTGTAATCTGAATAATTAATTCCGGCATTAATTCTTTTTACGCTATCAGTTTTCTTTATTTTCAAATTATATGTTTTATATGTGACCATACCGCCAATTATTAAGATTACTACAGTCACTGTAAATGCTATTACTGTCAAAATTTTATGCTTCATATTTACCTCTAATTCATAAATCTATAACTGTTATATCTCCAAGTTCCAGGTTTTCCATAATATATTCTCCATCCATTTCTACCAGTCTCATGACTGAAATCAGGATCATAGACACTATATCCGCCCCTATGTCTGATTACAACCCATGAATGTGGTGCTGAACCAACATATCCACTTATCTGATGTGCATTATATCCTAATAATTTTGCTTGAATATAAAATGTAGCAGCCATAACATAGCAATTACCATGTCCTTCTAAAAATCCCCTAAGCGAATACGCTTCACTACTACTTGTTCGATATAACTGTCCATAATAGGCTAATGATCTAGAATAACTATATGCTCTATATAAATTCCACCCATGACTATTAAGTTTTCTTATCCCCAATGCGTAAGCTAAAGGTAGCTTACCGTCCTTTGGTATTCTCAAATACCCAATTGTTTTATTCTTTACCATTTTTCCTGTCTTTTTAGAAAAATAGTAACCATTTAACTTTCCTTTTCTTCGTAATGCCTGATAACCTTTAGCTAACTTACCAGCCCCCTTACAATAGTATTCTGCATTTTTATATTTAATAAATCCTTTCTCTTTAACTGTAGCTTTCTTTGTATTGAAAAAATATATTTTTTTTCCTATTTTCTTTAGTCCGGTAGCCACTTCACCTTTTCCCACTCCATATCTCTTTTTCTTATCCGAACATTTAATCCATCCTTTTTTTACAGCCTTTCCATTTTTATTAAAATAAAAAACTTTTCCTTTTATCTTTATCAAACCATTTTTCATTATTCCATTATTATCAAAATAGTAATAATCTTTTTTTATTTTAATATGGCCCGTTTTCATAATTCCATTACTATCAAAATAATATTTTTTCTTATTTATTTTTTTGAATCCAGTTATATAAACATTATTTATATAATATCTTTTTCTTCCATCTTCCAATGATACAAATCCGTTTAAGACTGAAGTTGTTTCTTCTTCAATAGCTGGATTAGTAGCACTTTCATTTTCATAAAGAGTCATTCCATCATCCGCCTTTACTGTCGATACAATAAAGATAGTAAATATGGCAATTACTAGTATTTCAGTTAATCTTCTCAATAAATTCATAATCCCTTACCATCCTTTCTTTTTATTTAAAAGGGACAATTAATAATAATTGCCCCTTTGACAATTTAGATTTTTTAAATAGCTCTATATTCTAGTTTAACCACTCTGCCTCCCTTAATAGTCCAATGAAGATTTCTTCCAAAACCTACACCTTTAGTAAGTGGCAATGATAATTTTTTCAATTTTTTTAACCAATACCTTTATAAGTTCTTGTATAATGTTTCTTTGGCTACGGCGGAAAATAAACTGTTCCTTATATCCAAGCTTTCGATTAGCTATCTGTAGAATAACTTTATATACCTTTAAAAGAATCGTAATACCATTCAAATAATTTAAAACCATTAACATATTTATTTTTTAAATGATGTTTTGAATTTCAATTTGTATTCACATTCTGCATCAGTGGTTGTACATGGATAAACATAAATATAATGTGTTCCTTTTTTTAATTTAACTGTAAAAGAACCTTTAAACCTACCTGTCACATCTGATGTTTCTAGATTAAAACTTCCGTCGTAATCTCTCCATATCTTTCCTTGTTTCACTTTTTTCTTTATAATTCTGCGTTCCTTAAGTTTACCATTTTTATTGTAAAAGGCTATACTTGTTTTCCACAATTTAGTATTCAATGAAATTGTATATTTACCTTTTTTCTTAACCTTAATTTTATAATAGTATTGATCATCCGCATAAATGGAAAATTTTGTGTTAAGTTTTCTCTTTTCTGCTGATTCAAATTCATTAGCCTTTGCAACCATAGGATTTAGTACGAAAGATAATGATAAAACCATCACCATTATAAACTTTATAGTTCTCTTCATAATACAAACCTCCTTTTTTTCTCCTAACTATTTAATTAATTAGCCACCAAAAAAGTTCTACAAATTTCCCTATATAAAGCAATTAGAAGTATTTAATTTTATCCGTAACCATCTATTGATTTTAATTATACTACTATAGTTGTTTTATTACAACTATAGTGTGTCGCTTTTATTCAATTGTAATGTTATTATTTTTTTATAATTATTTTATAAGGGAATTTTATTAATATGTCAGATAAAAAATTATATATTGAGATGGGACATCGAATAGCAGATCGAAGAAAAGAAATGCATCTTACTCAAAGCCAGTTAGCTGAATTAGCCGATGTATCACCACAAATGATAAGCTATTTAGAAAATGGTGATAAAGCAGTAAGACCGGAAAATTTAATTAAAATATCTACTGCTCTTTCTATTAGTTGCGATTATATATTAACTGGAAAAACTAATAATTTAGATAGTAATTATTTATTAAGTTTAACAGATGATATAGACGCAACCACATATGCAAAATTAATTGAAATATTAAATTACTTTAAAAGAAGTAATTCTTAAAAAAAGAAGATGTCTTCCATCACGCATATACTTTGCGTGATTTGAAAGACATCTTTTATTTATATTATTATATTTAAATGTACAAGGTGTAGCAACTTTACTATACCACTTCATTGGAAAACAACTATTATAACTCTGAGAAACCTTTTAAACATATTTAGTTTATTATTTCCTGAACGATTAAGTTTTTAAAAATCAGACAATCTAAAAACTGTTAAATAATCCATAGGATAAATAACTGGAAGGTTACCCTTTAATGGTAATTTATAATAATTAGAAGATGATTCATATACTATGAGTAATTTACCATCCATAATCGCCATTCCCTCTGCCATAGGCGGAATATCATAGAGTAACTGCGGTACTGGGCAAAGCTCTTCTAATATTTCTTGTGTTATAGTCAATGAATAAAGTTTTGAAAATGATTTTCTATCAACTGAACCTGTAATAAACATTCTATCACTTTCTGTTGATTCAAAAGTTATACCATTGACACCGATCTTATCCTTGCCAAATGCATTTTCATTTTTTACAAGTTTTGTCGCCATAGGATAATCTCCCCAATATCTAAACGAAATAGCCCTAATTTCAAATGTATTAGTATCTGTATTGGTAGCTATCCACAATGCATTTTTATGATAAGTTAATGTTGAAATTTGTATATCATCACTTACGAATCCTGAAGTATATAATGTTTCGTAATCGCTAAGAAATAATTCTTTTGTTTCAGATTGAGAAAAAACATCTAAGATATTTTTTGAAAAATACTGTATTTTTTTACCGCTTGCAAAGAATATATTTTTGTCATCATATGCAATACCACCTAAATGTTCCTTATTATCAACCAAATTTATTATTCCTTTATATTTTCCTTGCTTATCCAATACATATATTACCGAATCTTTTATATTCTGTTCATTTTTTTCATGATTATTACATCCCGATATTAGTATATAATCCCCAGCAATGCACATTCCCTGTGGACAAATTGATGTATACTTATTCTCGGATAACAGATATGGCAGTTTATTTGCTATTTCATATTTCAAATAATCATCTGTAGAATTGACAGTCACCATTATTTTTTTTTGACCACCTCCCTTATAATCGCTCGTTTGCGAAGCACTAATTGTTATTTCACACGAACCGATTCTATGAGGGTAAAGATTACCATTTGTATCAACGGATACAATACTATTATCACTTGATTTATAACTTAAAAATCCATTTCCATTTGTTTTCGCACCAATATTTTTATTATAAGTATTTAGCGTTATAATGACATCACTTGCTGTTATTGTCTGCCCTAATAGTACTTTTGCTTTTTCCCAGTGAGCATAATAATTCTTATTTCCTGTTGTTCCCTTCTTAATTGTTGACACTTTTTTTCCGCCAGTTTTTTTGGTATACCATCCCAAAAAAACATATCCATCCTTTTTCCATTCTGGAAGAGTAATCTTTTCAGTAATCTTATAATATATATTTTTCACACTTCCATTATCATACAATGTCACTCTATATTTCTTTGCCTTCCAGTGAGCATAGACAGACATATTTCCTTTAACTTTTGTTTTCTCACTGACTTTACTTCCTTTCTTTTTCTTCGTATACCAACCTTTAAAAATATATCCCGTCCTTTTTGCTTTAGGTAGTTTTCCAATTTTTTTATTCTTTTCTTTTTTTCGACTTTTCTCCGAGCATTTTCCACCATTGGGGTTAAATGTAATCTTGTATGTTATGCTTTCTTTTTTTTGTACTGTACTTTTCGAAACTGAAATTGCATTAGGTTTAACACTTGTTGCTGACTTTTTTAATGAACTATAAACATTTTTCCCATTCGTTCCATAGTATACGTTTTTTATGGTCTGCCCCCATTTTGTTTTTTCTTTCTTTTTGAATTTATACGATATTTTCTTATTAATCTTTCCACTGGATACAATCCATTTATTCTTATCCTTCTTAGAAGTATATATGCTTCTGATAATAGGCTGTTTTTTTGCTTTATACAAATAAACATTGCAAGTATTTTCTATTTTAACAAAAGAATTCCCACTAATTAATATAGCTGGATAAGACATCTTCTTACTATTTACATATAAAGTTCCATTACCTAGTATTTTTATTTTATTATTATATTTATACCCATATAACTCTAAAGAAGTAATATAATTTTTCCCTATTAACTTGAGTTTGAAATCATCCCCCATATTTTGAATAGTCAACCTTGCCGCACTTGAGCCAGCTATCCATTTAACATTTTTTAATGTTAATGTATTGGTACTTTTGTTATACGTTACACCTTTCATTGTTTGGGTCGGTATTTGTTTATTATTTGCATAAATTGTATTACCTGATGCTTGATGTACAGCATCACAAAAAACTCCACCATAATAATTTTTATTTGAACATGGTCCATTTTTTGAATAAACATTTGTTGTACTCACCAACAATATACCTAACAAAATGCTAAACATCATAATAATTTTATTTCTCTTTTGCAATATTTTTTTCATATTAACTTCACCTCTTTTCCTAAATAATAATTAATCTCTAACAGTTATTACCGTTAATTAGGTCAAACGTTTCAAAAGCGAAGGTCTAATCGCCTTTTCCCATCATAACTCTAACCAACTTCCTTTTTTTTATCACAAGATAACAATAATTAATTGGATTGCCTCTTTTTATTCCTTGCTTTATCAATTTTTTAGCTTTAGATTTATTTAATCTTTTACTATATTTCTTATTTTCTGGAAAATTGCTAATAATTACATATTTACATTTTGGTGATATTACAAAAGTTCGTTTTTTCGGTTTTAAATAATCGCCTCCACCTATTGGTTTTTTAGTATAATAAAAGCTTCCATACGTTATTATTTTTTTCTTTTTAAAAACCAACTTTTTAACATAATCATCATGCCAAATTGTTTTCTTTGTGCTTAAGCCTGTACTATAGTACCCCGTCTTCTTAATCGTCATAGCGCTAATATTATTAGCCAGTAAAAAAGTAACTGATAAAACGCAAAGAATACATAGTGAACAATATTTAATTCTATTCATATGTTCCTCACTTTCTTGATATTACTTCTTTTTTAGACTTATAGATTTTATTTTTGAAAAGTATTTTTTTTTGTATTTATTAAATTTTCTCTTAGAACATTTTTTTTCATTAACATAATATTTTTTTCTAGGATATGGATTAACTTCTCTACAGAAAACACTTTTTGTTATTTTGAGTTTCCCCTTCTTTATTTGTTCTAAAACGTATCCATATCCTCCTGGTCCATCATATGAAATTAAGCCATACTTATTATATTTAATATTTATATTGTCGTACTTATTAAAAAATCCTCCAATATATTTAAGTTTTCCTTTTTTTACTGTAAAAATGTGAATATACATCGAATATTCGTTATCCGCTATAAGTAACTCTTTACATCCTTTATGATCAATATTTAGTTTTAGATAGTAATTGATTCTTATAATTTCATCACCAACATTGTGCTTAAGTTTGAATTGAGATTTTTTCAAAAATTTACTATATACCTTATCAGCTTTACTTTTTGCATATATTTCATTCTTTGATATATATACAAATCCCACAAGCATAATAATCATCATCAATAATTTAATTCTATTTTTCATAATAAGACCTCCTTTGGAGTATAAATTAAATGTTCAGTCATTTTGCAACACTCTAATAAAAAAACAACCCTTTTCCTGATAATCTAATTTTGACCAAACATCAATTTTACCACTTTTCCTTTTTTTACTCGTATGATACAACACATAGGACAACCATTAGGAAAATATAGATTTCCTTTAAATTTTTGCATTGCTTCCTTTTTTGTTATTCTATGTTTTCCTCCAGGCACACCATATCCATCAATATATATACATTTTTTCGATAATTTAAATGTTCTTTTTTGACATTTAAGTCTTTTTTCACCCCAAATTATTTTTCCAAAACGATAACTACCATAAGTAATTATTTTATTTTTCCGTACTTTAACTTTCTTAATGTACTCATCATCATATGTTGGTTTATTAGATTGAACGACTGTAGTATAATAACCACTTTTCTTGACAGTTTTTCCACTCACGCTATTAATGTTTAGTATTGAAATTGATATAATCGAACATAATACAATATATTTAAATACTTTCATTTTATGTTTACCTCCTTTATAACACCTTACTGCCAATTATTAAGACCAGACTTATTTTTTAATTTATATTTCTTGAATTTGCTTATTTTCTTTCCACCTTTCACATATTTTTTATAAACTTTCTTATATTTTTTTGCTGTCCCTTTGCTATATGTATTTCCTTTACTAACAGTGTAATTACCATACGCATTATCAATATAATACAAACTTGTTTTTCTAGGAACTTTGTATATCTTGTATTCTTTTTCGTTAGTTCCTCCAGCACCATGCCAGTGTCCTTTTACTACAAGAGATTTCTTTGATTTTTTAATTTTATAAAAATCATCCGTCCATAAAAATTTCAATTTTCCCTTCGAACATGTAAACACAGATGTCAACCCCATTGATGAAGAATACAATAATAATTCAGGTGTTCCATTTGAATCAATATCTGATATAAAATATTTTTGGAATCCATATGAACTTCCAAAATATTCCTTTTCATAAACATTATATTTATCTATTCTGTGATAATTTTTTATAACTTTCTTATAATTACTCTTCCAACTAGCTGCTTCTACAGTGAATGTGTCAAATCCATTTGCCACAACCAATGCCATCGCTAAACTCATTATTAATAACTTTTTTCTCATAATTATTTCCTCCTAATTATTTTATTTAGAAATACCATCCCTTAACTTGTTTTCTTATGTTTAATTTTTGACCAATTTGAATAATATATCTTCCCATCAACTCTTTTGTAAGTTCTAATCCTTACATAGTATTTTTTTCTTCTCTTTAACTTCTTAATAGTCAGTAATGTTGTAGAAGACTTTTTAATCATTCTAGTTTTAGCATTCTTAAAAATTTGCTTTAATGAGTATTGAATTTCATATCCTGTAACACCCTTTACTCTTTTCCATTTTACTGTTAGAGTTTTTTTCTTTGCTTTTATCTTTTTAATTGATGTTGTGCTTACAACTACGTTACCTCTATTAGATTTTTTTTCTGTTTTATTCTTAATATTGGTGCTGTTACTTTTATCAGGCTGATTTGTTTTACTTTCTCCATTGTAAATATCTAAGTCATTCATTTTATGCTCAATATAGTTATGAGATAAAGTTACTGAGCCGGTCTTTGTCCAATACTCATTGTTTAAGTTGATTTTTATTGCCGGGCGCACGCCATAATAATCTCCAGTTGTGTAATACGCCCATTTCGGGGCAACTTCACTTATCACACAAGGCAAATTGTTTGCTCCTGGTGTTCTGAGCCACCACGAATTGTCTTCTCTTTTTCCTGAATAGTTCGTTCCCTCTGCATATCTAGTATCGCTATAAAAAATATTATCATCTGGATCATTTGACACAAAACCAAATGACTTGTTATTCACTTCCTCTATTGAAAGATTGAAAACTTTATCATAAGTATTACTTCCGCCATCTGACTTAAAGAAATCATCTTTCTCATAAGAATATACATTCCAGTCAAACCCTTTATTTTCAATATAAGAGTTTATAATAATATTCTTTTCATCGCTTGAAAAAGCATTATTATAAAAATCCGTATTTAACCAATTTCGTAAACTAGATGTCTCCCATGTGACTTTATCTAAATATTCATTCTTCACTTCATATCTATAAAGTATCTTGTCTGAAAGCAGAAATGCCTGATTCCCACCAACCTGCAACACTCGCCACTTAATAGGCTCTTTTATATTCGAATTTGATTGATAATACTTTCCGAAATATATACAATCCCATGTTGTTTTATTATTGCTTACGAGTGGATTGCTAAGATTATATGTATCTGCTTTAACAAAATAAGATTCACAAATCATTGTTAGAGAAATTGCTAGTATAGTAGCCATTATTCTTTTTTTCATATATTCTTTGAATGATTATAAAATAATTAATAATCACTATCTCCTCGTATTATATAGTAGTAGTTTTTAGAGACCCTCTCCAAGGTCTTTATAACTATTCAGTCATAGTCTTTTCTTTACCTTTTCTCTAGGTTCGACTATGATATTTAAGATGCTGTGGATTGGTTTCATTCTCCTACCACTTGATGGTTTAAGAAAGGATCCAACCACAGTCTCTTTGTTCATTTGTTAATCAGTTAGATACCGCATGACGGTTTATTTAGAACGAGGTTACAATCGC
>CACZSI010000086.1 GCA_902783775.1 uncultured Lachnospiraceae bacterium | reverse complement strand
TTCATATAATGAAACACCATATCCTGTTAATCTCTCTGTTGAATATAATCTTATGTATTTAGCAGAAGTTACTTTATCAAATTCAATTGACTCTAATCCATTGCCTCTGTTGTTATCACCGAAGCCCTGGCCACCAAGTCCCTTAGTCTGCTCAAATACTTTAGTCCAATTCTGATTGTCCTTAGATGTCTCAATTCTATACTTCTTAGAAGCTGCTCCTTCCCAATATAGCTTGATTCCACCAATTTTTTCTTCTTTATCTAACTGGATAGTAAAGTACTGTGGATCCTCAGCTTTTGACTCCCATCTGGAATCAAAGTTATTGTCAATCATATTGCTTCCAACATTCTGTGTGTTAGCTGATGATGAAACATCAATAATATCTGCATTGTCTAAGTTAATCTCTGGCAATGCGCTTAAGTCAGCTTTAGTTAAATCATCTGACTTAGCTACAGATGGCTTTGTACCCTTCTTATAAATCTTAACGTAGTTAATGTTAAATCCACCATCTACGAATGATAACTTCAACTGATACTTACCAGCCTTAAGATGTACTGTTCCATCTGCCTTTACATTCTTCCACTCTGAGCTTGAATTTCCTAGCTGAGTAGTCTTAATATAATCATCGTCGTTGTCAGTCTTAATCTTGATTGCACTGTTCTTATTTAAATCTGTAGTCTGTACTCTGTAATCTAATACATAGTCAGCTTCTTCCTTAACGTCAACGTTAAATAATAATGAATCTTTGTTATCAATCCAACCTACATATCCGCCTTCCTGATCGTTCTTATCAGGCTCGCAGCTAAAGTTAGTATAGTAATCCTCTGCCTCAAGTACGCCAGGGATTTCGTTAACTTTATCTCTGCTCTGGTACTCAACATAGTTGTAAGAACCTGTAGCATCGCTGTTTTTTGTAGGGTCTACATTTACTAAGCCGTGTGCCGGAATCTTAGCTGATCCAATAACCACGTTGTTAGCGTTTGCAAAATGAATTGTTATATCATCATCTGATGGGTTCCATACCTGTGCTGTGAACTTATCACCCTTCTTAAATATCTGGTAAGAAGTGTAATCTGTACAATGAATATCTGTGTTGATATCACCCTTAGCGCACATATTCTGGATGTACCAATATGAGTTAAACATCTCATCTGTTGATAATACACCATCTACATAGTTTCCATTTTCATTGATATGCTGGCTGTACTCATTAGCCCATCTGTTTGAAGCGCCGTTAGCATCTGCTAATGACATAAATGGCCATAAAATGTGGTACCATCCCTCTGGATCTGAGCCACCTTCAGCTGTAACCTTCTTCTGATAAGCATCCTGAATCTGCTCGTACTCATTCCAAATCTTAGTTACTTTATTCTTATCATATCCCATATATGTGATTGCAGGTGTTACAGGTAATAGGTGGATACCCATGATACAACATGGATTTCCTGAGAAATATGTTCCGTTTGTGTATCCTAATCCCCAAACCATACCTGTATATGGTAATACGTTTACATTTGAATCGCCGTATACTTTTGTTCCGTATCCCGGTGCCCAATTGTGGCTATCTTTGTCAGTTCCCTGATCCATATTGAACCAATACTGCTCAATAGCATCAACCTCTGATGTATAACCCCAAATACCTGCATCACGGTATTTCTTATTTCCTGTTACTAATCCCCATAGATATAGGCCTGCCCATCCGAATGTAGCCTCAGATGCTGATTCCTGGTTATTACCTGAGTTATTATCTCCGTAACCGCCGGCCCATGAATGGCCTTCATATGGATCAAAGTTTCTCATGAATGGTAATTTTTCATCGTTCTTATCAGGATTCATACAGTCTCTGATTAATACTTCAATCATATCACCGTAATCAGCCACAAACTGCTTATCATATGAAGCAAGTACTGCTGCTGGGAATATGAAGTATGCCCATAAGAAATGATGATCTGATAAGTTAATAGCCATTCCGTGGTCACCACCGTCACCTGAGATTGCTCCCCAGCTTGTGTGGTAGTACATATAATATGGATAATCTTCCACTCCATCATATGTTAACCAGTTAGCCATAATTTTCTTTAATACATCAATTAATTTATCTCTAGTCTCATAATCGCCTAACTGCTCAGCAATTAAAATTCCCATTGCAATAGGATGTGATTTTTTACCCTGCCAATATGGATCTGCTACCCAATATGACTTAAGAGCTGAATCTGTAAACTGCTCCATGTAGGCTCTCATCCACTCAGTATCATAGCTGTTAGCCTCTGATGGAGTTGTGTACTGTGGAATAATTCCATTGAATTTCTGTGAATATGTAAATTCATTTCCTGCATGAATTCTTAAATCACCTCTAACTGAATTGTAAATTAAAGGCTCGTTGTTTTTTGTAGCATATGAATCGTTAGAATATTTCCACTGATGTGGCATCATACACATTAATGTGCTATTTTCGATTCCATTATCTGTTCTCTTCTGATCTACATCTGTGATGTATCTGGTAGTACATTTTCCTGTATTGTCATTGTAGTTATACTCTACTCTGGTATCTGTAATGAATGAATATGCATGTTTATACATATATGCTAACTGCTCTTTAGCATCGTTATCCATCTTTGTCTCAGGATTAGCTACATTCTCATTTGATAATAATTTAATAGGCTCTTTTACGCATAGGGCTCCAACTACCATATAGTTCTGGTTGTCCCCTAACTGAATCTTTAACTTATTTCCTACCTTAACTACCTTAGAATTCTTTGGTAGATAAACTCCATAGTAATGGAACTGTTTCTTATTTCCCTCGCCAGGTGCTTCACTCTCGTTCTGTGCCTCGATTCCAAAGTGATCAATTGTAATCTGATCGTCATCACCTGTTAAAATCTGATTTCCGTTTTCGTCAAAGAATTTAACTAAGTTTCCAATGTTAATTTCTGCTGACTTAGGATCACTAAACTGTGAATATACGAATGGAGAACCTTTTACGATTGTGTTAAGCATCTTCTTTGTATTGTTATCTGAGAAAGATACGTTAACTGAGTAATCTCCATATCCATCTAACTTAGCTGATGAATTTCCTGTTACGCTGGATGTTCCAATTGTAATGTCCTTTGTTTTACTGTCAGCTCCCATACCGCCATTGTCTGTTCTAGTATAGAATCCGTCAGCGTAGTAAAGACCTAAACCTGTAGTTCCATATGAGTATACCATTGGAAGTGATGGCATTGTATCACTGTACTTAGTGTATACAATTGATGTCCACCAATCGTTAGAAGGTATAGCTCCTGTAATACTATTAGTTACATACTTAGGATCTCTAGGCTGTAATAAATCTGTATCGTCTACAGCATAACTTCCTTTTCCTACTTTAACTGTTTTGTTCTTAGGTAATTCAGGGATGTTATATGTTACCTTCTCATCTCCATTTACATAATTGTAAACTTGAAGTTCTCTGATAGAATATCCTGAACCACGTCCCATTGAGATACCCTGCATTCTTACATAACGAACATTCTCGGCATATACATTTATATCCTCATCCTCGCCATTGCCACGAAGATTTCTGTAAACTGTTCTAAAGTTCTGTCCATCTTCCGATACCTGTAAGTCCCAAATTCTTCCGTACTCTGTCTGCCACTGCATCTTTACTCTTCCGATGGTTTCTTTCTTACCTAAATCTACTGTAAGATTCTGGTCACATGTTTCTTTAACTGAATCTGCTGACTCTGATAACCAATATGATTCATAATCGTTATCAACTGCATTGCTTCCTGCCAAAGGATTTGCAGCCCACCAAGGCTGTGAATATGATGAAACCTCTACATTCTTTCCAAGGGCAATATTTTTCGCTTCTGAAACAGGCTCATTACAATTATTATCTCCAATACCGTACACTTCAATTTCTCTGATGCTGGCTCCCCAACCATCTTTTTTATTGCTAGAACCTGACTGTGATTTACTATAATTTACTAATACTCTTACATATCTTCCGTTCTTCTGTGTCAATTTATAATTATCTTCAGACTGCGTACTTAAAACGTCCTCATAATACTTATAATCGACTGATCCGTCGCTTCTCAAAACTTCCTTCACATTTCCGCCATTTCCTGAAGTTGTTTCGTAAGCTGTTGTCCAATTAATTTCATCGTCTGAAACTAATACTTTATAAGCTACTCCATAACTGGCATCATTCTGCCAGTCTATTACCACTTTACTAATATCTGCTTTTCCACCTAAATCGATGTCAAGCCACTGATCAGCTTTGTTAGCTGCAGCTCCCCACTGTGTTCCTAATTTTCCATCTGTGGAGAAACTCGCCACATCTCCACCATTAGTTGATGATGAGTAAGCTGGTCGTCCGGCTGATAGAAGCCATGGTTTGCTTCTGTCTGCGGCCTTGGCCTGCTTAGGTGCTACTACGACAGATCCCGCTGCCATAGATAAACTTAGTGCTATTGCTAATGACTTTTTTAGCATTTTCGAATGCTTATGTTTCATGTTTTTTTCCTCCTTTACCATATAAACATTTTTTTAGTCATTTACAAATCCGTTTTAAATCCTAAATTAATGATAATTTTTAAAAACGTTTTTAACAATATAGGCAAAGGGGTTTGAACTGTTTTTATTTAACTTTATACAAAATTAACAATAGCTATCGTATTTTTTGGTAACGTTTTTATAGCAAATCTACAATTTATTTATTTTAACAATAAAAACACTTAAAAATCATTTTATGAAACGCGAAAAAACCAATAAAAACGCAATAAAAACAACTAAAAATACTAAAATTTTAACGTAAGAAAAATAAAAAAAGCACCTATTTAATGGGTTTATCCCACATAAATAGATGCTTTTATTAATAAAAACGTGTTTCAATTATTACTTACACATTTTATCTATTTCCTTTATTAAATCATTGTATTTTCCCGTAAAAAAGGCCTTAGATTCCTTATTTTCCATTGAATCAATAATGCTTACACCCTCGTTATATAAGCTATTAGCTAACTCTTTTACCTTAGCTTTACTGCCTGCATTATCTAATATAGTAAGTAATCTATTTTTATCTTCACTATCCATTCCTGTATCTTTTATATCATTAGCTAATTCTTTTAAATATTTAAGATATTCATTATTCTCCTTAGCTATTATTACAGGCAATGTGTAGACACCATTTTCAAAATCCTGAAACATTGGCTTTCCAATTTTATTATCGGAATATAAATCTAATAAATCATCGCAGATTTGAAATAGCATTCCATAATTTCTTCCTACTATGGACATTGAAGATATATAATCTTCTCTATCGCATAAAATCGCCCCTGACATTGTAGCTATCTCAAATAATGATGCTGTTTTACCTTTTATATTTTCAAGATATTCTTCTTTAGTAATAGATAAATCATAAAGTTTTTCATATTGGTTAAGCTCACCGTAGCAAAGCCTGTCTACCCCCTCCATTAAAACCTTAGCTTTTTCCTTGTACTCTGATTGGAAATTATAAATCATGGAAAACATCATATAATCTCCTAGATACACTGCAGATTTTAATCCGAACTTCTTATAAACCGACTCTTTATTTCTTCTGGTTTTAGCCTCATCAATTATATCATCGTGAACTAGTGTAGCCATATGAACTAACTCTAAAACTGCTGCATACTCACTGACATCTGCTTCTGTATCAAAGTTATATGCTGATGCTAATAAAAACCTGGGGCGAAGCTGCTTTCCTTTACTGGACAATACCCAGTCTAGCATTTTATTTATGGATTTATTTTTTCCGTACATTAAGCGATCCATATGGCTATTAACATCTTTAATTGAATTATTTATATAGTTATCAAGTGACATTTAAACACCATTCCTTTTTGTCATAAGTAATATAAAGTATAACACACCGTTTTTAGTCAATCAATAAAAGTGATAATAATTTTAAAATTGTTTTTAATATGATATAATCTATAAATACGGAGAAGTACTCAAGTGGTTCAAGAGGAAGCACTCGAAATGCTTTAGGCCTTTAATTAGGTGCGTGGGTTCGAATCCCACCTTCTCCGCTTTTATACAAAATAAAACAAGGCAATAATTGCCTTGTTTTTATTTACGTTTATATGTTCTAAAAAAGTATTCTATATCAAAATACGTATTTTCTTCACTCTCTTGTGCTAACTCCCAATCATTGTCCTCATCTAAGTTTGGGAAATATGTATCCGCAGCATAATTGTTATTGATATATGTTACATAGGCTGTATCACAGTATGGAAGCATCTGATTATAAATAGCGCCTCCGCCTATAACATATACATCCTCTGTATTATATTTTTTAGCCTCATCTAGAGCTTCATCAATACTATTTACAACTATAGCACCATCCACCTTATAGTCTTTTTTAGTGGAGATAACTATGTTAGTTCTATTCTTAAGAGGCTTCTGATTAGGGAAACTTTCCAAAGTCTTTCTCCCCATTACAATAACCTTACCTGTGGTTGTATTTCTAAAAAATGCCATATCCTCCGGAATACTTACCAATAATCCATTGTTATAACCAATGGCCCAATTCTTATCAACTGCTACAATTAGATTCATATTAGACCTCCTTAAATAGCTACAGGGATATTTTTCACCTGTGGTTCAGTTTCATAGTTCTCCAATTTAAAGTCATCCACAGTGAATTCATAGAAATCCTTAATATCAGGATTCATCACAAACTTAGGTGCCTCATGCTGTGGACGTTTAATTAACTCTTCGATAATTGGAACATGCTTATCATAAATATGCGCATCTGCAATAACGTGAACTAACTCACCTACTTCCATATCGCAAACCTGGGCAAACATATGAATTAATACAGCATACTGTGCAACATTCCAGTTATTGGCTGTTAAAATGTCATTGGATCTCTGATTAAGAATTCCGTTTAACACAAGCTTACCTGTATCCTTATTTGTTGTGACATTAAATGTCATGCTGTACGCACAAGGATAAAGATTCATCTCGTGTAAGTCCTGGTGAACATAAAGATTAGTCATAATTCTTCTGCTATAAGGATTATTCTTAAGATCATATAGAACTCTGTCCACCTGATCCATCTCACCTTCTTTATATTTATGCTTAACACCTAGCTGGTAACCGTAAGCCTTTCCAATGCTTCCATTCTCATCAGCCCAGCTATCCCAGATATGTGAATTTAAATCAGCGATATTATTAGACTTCTTCTGCCAAATCCATAAAATTTCATCGATACAATTTTTAAATCCCAATGGTCTAATGGTCATTGCAGGAAATTCCTTTTTTAAATCATATCTGTTTACTACACCGAACTTCTTTATAGTATATGCATAGCTTCCGTCATCCCATTTAGGTCTGACTTTCTCACCTTTAGTGTCTATTCCATTTTCTAAAATATCTTTACACATATTTACAAACACTTTATCTGCGTAACTCATTTTTCCTCCTAAATCTATCCCTATTCTTGATTTTCAGATTTATTTTAAGAAACCATTAATAATCTGTTCCTCAGCTTCAGCCTCTGTAAGACCTAATGTCATAAGCTTGATAAGCTGCTCCCCTGCAATCTTTCCAATGGCAGCCTCATGAACCAACGCAGCATCTACATTGTTAGCTTCTAATGCCGGAACTGCTAAAACGCGGCCATTGTCCATAATAATGGAATCACACTCTGTATGGCCAGAACATGCCTTGTTACCTACTATCTTTAAATCTAATTTCTGATATGAATCATCTCTGGCAACTGATCTAGAAACAATGTCTGCACTAGAACCCTCACCGTTTAATTCTACATCGTAACTGCTATATGCAGTCTGATTGCCATGAGTCATTAATCTCTCTCTTACAATCAATTTAGCCCCTGCATCTAGCTTAGCGATAGTACTTCTATTAGTGTCATCTACACCTTTAATCTGCACCATTTCCATTTCCACAGTGCTGTTTTCTTTTACATAAACCTCAGTCTCAGGATTTAGAATTCTCTTTCCTGTTCCTTCACCTGAGCCATAGTGCTTCTCCACATATTTAACCTTAGAATTTTTTCCTACAAAAAATCTGTGAATACCGTCATGCTCAGAATCCAGATTGCCGCAGTTATCTATTCCACAACCTGCCACAATAGTGACATCGCAATTATCTCCCACGAAAAAGTCATTGTATACCGTCTCTGTAAGACCGCTCTGGCTCATTACTACCGGGATGTGGACAGACTCATTTACTGTTCCGTCCTTAATATGAATATTGATTCCCTCTCCCTCTTCTCGAGGTTCAATATCAATATTGGCAGTGGACTGTCTGGCAGCTGCTTTACTGTTAGAACGGATATTGTAAGCTCCCTCCGGAACGGTATGAAGATCTGCTACTTCGTTTAACAATCTCATTTGAATCTCGTCTAATTGAAACATTACTCTTCTCCTTTCCACTGGGCACTCTGAACGCACTCCTTAATAGATGAATCAGTTCCCATAAGCTTAGGTAAAACTTCCTCTCTATTTCCCTGGTCCGCTAGCACTCCGTCTCTTAAAACAATAACATGGTCTGCAATATTTAAAATTCTCTCCTGATGAGAAATAATTACAATAGAGCTATCCTTAATATCTTTTCTCATATTCTCAAAAACCTTAATAAGATTCTGGAAACTCCATAAATCGATTCCGGCTTCCGGCTCATCAAATACTGATAATTCAGACTTCTTCGCTAATACAGTGGCAATCTCGATTCGCTTTAGCTCACCACCGGAAAGGCTGGCATTAACCTCTCTATTTATGTAATCCCTAGCGCAAAGTCCTACTGCAGAAAGATATTTACACGCGCTATCCATAGAAATCATCTTTCCTGTGGCTAATTTAATTAGGTCGAAAACCTGAATTCCCTTAAATCTGACAGGCTGCTGGAAAGCAAATCCGATTCCTTTTTTCGCACGGTCTGTGATAGACATATCTGTAATATCCTCACCGTCCATTAAAATCTGACCTGATGTAGGCTTAATTACACCGGCAATTAGTTTCGCCATTGTAGATTTTCCTCCACCATTAGGGCCAGTAATAACTACAAGTTTATTATCTGGAATAGTAAGACTTATATCTTTTATAATACTTATTATCTTACCATCTTCCTCTACTTCATATGATATATTCTTTAATTCTAACATTTCAGTTATCCTTTCATATTAGTTGCTTGAAAGTTACTAAATAAAAAAGACAGGTGTTATCCTATCTAATTTATATGTTACTAGCCTATTTTAACATAATATAGATTACTTATGTAATTTATTTTATGTTTTCCAGTAAAGCCTCACAGCCTTCTAGTACATCATCATATGTTTCGTCGAAATTTCCTGTATACCACGGATCTGCAATATCCCTAGAACTTCCGGCAAACTCTAATAACTTATATATCTTCTCTTCAGGGTCATCCCCCATCACTCTTCTTATATTTCTTATATTGGCGCTGTCCATACCAATTAAATAATCATACTTATCATAGTCCGACTTTTTTATTTGTCTGGCGCGGTGGTCGCCATATTTAATTCCCACCTGATCTAATTTTCTCCTTGTTCCATAATGAATACCATTTCCTATTTCTTCCGTGCTAGTGGCCGCAGAATCAATATAGAACCGATCAGATAGATTATTTAGATCAACTAAATGTTGAAAAACGTATTGCGCCATAGTAGAACGGCAAATATTGCCGTGGCAGATGAATAGTATTTTTATCATTACTTTTTATTTCTCCTTATATCTTCTCAAAACCTTATAAATAGGGCGTTTGTGAGGTGTTGGCTTGGGATATGTTGGCTTGGGATGTGTTGGTCTTTTCCCAATATAGGTGGTGTCCCAACTCATCTCTGGCTTGATTTTTGCACCCTGTATGCGATTTTTCTCTTTAAGGGTGCAGTTGCTGCTCCTTTTAGGCTTGATTTTTGCACCCTGTTTGTGATTTTTCTCTTTAAGGGTGCAGCCGCTGCTCCTTTCAGGCTTGATTTATGCACCCTGTTTGCACTTTTTCTCTTTAAGGGTGCAGTCGCTGCTCCTTTTAGGCTTGATTTTTGCACCCTGTATGCGATTTTTCTCTTTAAGGGTGCAGTCGCTGCTCCTTTTAGGCTTGATTTATGCACCCTGTTTGCACTTTTTCTCTTTGAGGGTGCAGTCGCTGCTCCTTTTAGACTTGATTTATGCACCACCAGCAATTATTTATACTCCTGCCATTCTCCTTTGTATTTGGCCAATTAAATGAATCTATAAATGTTTATAGCGCATATGGTTCCAAAATTTTTGGTGCTCCTAATTCATTTTTCAACACGAATCTTTCTCCAAAGTCATTAAACTTTGCATCTATAAACTCTTCTATCGTGCAATAATGCTCATCTTCAGTCGGATCAAACCCACCTATATCATTAACCCAAATAACAATCCCACTTGCCCCTATTAAAAAATAAAATCTTTCATGTTAATACCTTAATCCTGTTTTTTCGATAACAAATATTATCTGCTGATTCTTTATTAATTATAATAGTTTTTCCAATTCGATTAACAATTTATTTTTCATCTGCTCTAATTCATCGCCCCCAACACGGCATTCATCGCTGTACATTTTTTCCATAGGATACCACCAAACAGGTCCTTTGCCATGATTTCCATAGTTTTCTATATCCCCTTCTACTCGAGGATATAAATGCCAATGAAGATGTGCATCTCCCATTCCAAGTAATTCATAATTCATCTTTTCCGGTTTAAACGCATTGAAAACCGCCTGCGCTACAATAGACATCTCCTGCATAAACTTTGTTCTTTCAGCCATATCCATCTGAAATAGTTCAGTATACTTATGGTTCTTATAAAGAAACAGCGCATATCCATAAAAATGTTGATTGTCTCCTATTACAACATAGCCTGTTTCCAATTCCTTAACAAAATATGGATTTTCTCCATTCTTAATCATTTCAATTCTATCGCATATTAAACACATAATTCTTCCTCCTCAATATTAGTCCTCACATAATTCAAATACTCTGTCATAGAAATCCTTAGACTCCTCAAAAGCCCCATAACCGAGTCCCTCATAAATATTCTAGTTGACTTATTTTCAATAAGTTCAGTTCTTCATTTGCGTTCATGTTTTCCACTTCTTCAAGTGTTCTTAATTTTCTAAAAAGATACTTTCCTTTACCTTTTCCTTTCATTGGATAAATCAAATCCAGCTCCAACATTCTTTTTAATAAAGCAGATGAAGGAGACGCTGTTATTCCAATAATATTTTGCACATCAGATCTTCCAAAAAATCTTTCATATCCAAATTCACAAAACAGATCTCGAATGTGCTGTTTTGTCTTTGAACTAAGCTCATTCGGTATTCCAATGTCCTGTTTCGAGTCTCCAATATCCTGTTTTATCTCCTGAATGTCCTGTTTTACATCTTTCCATCTAACATGAAGATATCTATTTTTATCATTTTTCTCTCCCAAAATCCTTTTTCCTATTAATTTCTAACTATCCTCGTTTGGTTAAGAAGATTTTCTCTATAAATAATTTAATATTTCTTCCAACCTATCAACGATAATTCCCGGCTTATATTTGATCAACTCCGGATTTCCATGCGAAAAGCTACCTTGTCTCACCCATATAGTGTTCATTCCAAGCATTGCAGCCGGTTCAATATCATTGTCAAGTCTGTCCCCAATCATATAGGACTCTTCAGGCATACAACCAGCTTCATCAAGTGCCAATTTAAAAATCTGCAAATCCGGTTTACTAACTCCTGCTTCAGCCGAAGAAATAATTACGTCAAAATAATCCCTTATTCCGAAATCTGTTAATCTCTGTTCTGTTCCTAATTTCTGATTTGCAATAATCCCCAAATGATATTTCTTTTTCAAAGTTTCTAAAACCTTTGGAGTTTCGTCATACAATTTTTCCAAATGGCTTGGCCACTTAAGTGTCTCTAACCCGAACTCCTTTGCTGCATCTTTATAAGGCAGACGATTCTGCATTGAAAGTTCTATCATTCTCTTTTCCAAAACA
>CACZSI010000085.1 GCA_902783775.1 uncultured Lachnospiraceae bacterium | reverse complement strand
TTATTTAGCTATTTTTTCTCTTGATAAAACTGCCATTCCTGCAGCTGTTATAGTTAAAATAAATAAACCTGTCATAGGATAACCTGTCTTAGGTGATGTAGCTGAATCACTTCCGTAGTATCCGTTAGAACTTCCGCTACCATTATTAGTGCTCTTATTACCGTTACCTCTATCGTTATTAGTTTTCTTGTCATTATTCTTTTTACTAGAACCACCCTGAGGTGAGTTAGGCTTATTATTTTTTTCTGTGGCCGGAAGAACTCTTCCCCTAGGACTCTTCTTAGCATAACATGTCACAGAAAAAGCAAATACTAAAACAAATATAGCCAGAATAGTGAATAATCTTTTTTTCATAATACTCTCCTTCCAATTTATATAATAAAATAAGTCGTTCACATAATTAACCTTATAATTAAGTATACAATAGTAATTTTTAAAAGTAAATATGGGATTAACTAATTTTTTTATAAAAAATAGATAAAATTGTCTCAAATAATTTAGTTTTATCTATTTTAAATTCTGCGAACTCATCTTTGTCAGCATCCACGTACTTTCCGTCGGTTTTAAGAATCTCAAAGCCGTCATATGTGGAAACTAGCTGTGAACTGATATATGTTAAATCAGAAACACCTAAATCAGTTACAGTAAATTTAGAAGAATCATTATATAGTTTAACAGGAAGGCCTAAATCCTTCTTAATAGCTGGCACAACAGAGGCAGAAAAACTAGTTAGATAATCTCTCTGACAAGTCATTCGGCGTAAGTTATCATCTAATAAACTGATATCTCTATATCTTACAAAATCCTCAGTTAAATCACCTTTTAAAAGTACTGGCTGTCCCTTTGTAAATTCTTTAAAAGTATACTGCGGAGTAACTCTAACGCCTCCAATATCATCATTGATAATCTTAATTGCAGATAAATCAATGGCATAATAAGAATTAATAGGAACATTATATAGTAAACGTCTAACTGCAGTAATCTGGTTTTGAGCACTCTTATGTTTTCCGTCACCGTAGGCATAGGCTAAACAAAGCTGAGCCTGGTGTGTATCATAATAATTGCCCTTAGCATCATATCTTCCCACATCCGTCATAGTATCACGGTTAAGTGAGAGCACTTTAATCTTTCCATTGTCGGTATCGTATGTGAAAAGGTATAGAGCATCGGCCTGGCCTGCATTTCCGGCTGTAGCATTTGACTCTAGTTTTCGATTATCAATACCCATAAATAAAATAGTGGCAATGGAATCATTGAACTGATATTTATGTCCCTTGTAATAAACTATTTTTCCGTTAGATTCATAGTCAATATTCTTAGGAACAGTCACTGAAATATGTTTATTGTTAACTAACTTTCTCTTTCCTAAATATCTTAAAATAAAAAATGCTGAGACAGCACTTAAAATAAGTGATAAAAGAATAATTAAGATAATAACAATAATCTTCTTTTTAGTGCTCCATTTTTTCTTATCACTAGAATTACTAGAATGATGATGTCTGTGATGATGATGGCTGTGTCTGCTAGAATGTTCACCACTAGAATGTCTACTAGAGTGTCCACTGCTAGAATGTCCACTGCTAGAATGTCTGCTAGAATGATGATGTCTGTGATGATGTGAGTGAGTATTAATATCTGAAGCAGACTTATTGCTGTAATTTTTTTCTACCTCATCCCAATTAATATTGATGTGACCGTCATTGTCCTCATTAACTAATTCAATGTGATCATAGATAGAAGTCTTTTCTTTATCACCTTTATTCTGTTTCTTCATTTTTAACAAGTACCCCCTGTACAATATAGCGAGTCTCATCATTATTACCATTAGTACAAGTACTTAAGGTAAGAATTTTACTCTCTTTATTTAACTTAACTTTTCTATAGTTTCTGTTTATAGAATCCGGCTTCATTGTAAATTTCTGATAAGCCTTTAATATTTTTTCGTCAGTAAAATCAAAAGAATTTAAAATATGTCGGTCATCATAAACATAAGCTGAGTATATCTTATATGTAAGTCTTCGCTTAGGAAGATAGATGTAAATCTTATCATTCTTTTTAAAGAACTTAGAGTTTTCGAATCTATGAAGTGTGTTAAACATAGAACCATTTTTCATATTGTGACCGTACAATACGCTGACAGGATCAGTAAAATCCTTATTAGTCTGCATTTCAGAGTAGATGCTACCGGCAAACTCATATTTTTTATCTAAATTATGATCTAAATAGAAACCGTCTGTTTCCTCAGGTGTAGCTTGCAATACAGGATAGTCCACCTTAGTATTAGGCACATAAATCCAAGCGTACACATCGCTGTTATGTTTCTTAAGTTTTTTCCAATTAATTGAATGATTGTCAGCTAAGCTACTCTTTATGGTAGATGTGACATTATTAGAAGTAGTTTCAATATATTTCTTAGATGTGTTTTCTTTTGGGTAATTAAAATAAATGATTAAGCCTAGACTTATCATAAATATACTAATGGATAATAAGAAGACTGCTATCCAACCTGTTTTTTTCATAATTGCCTCCTAAAAATTGATATTATAAGTATATATTGCATGGGAAGCAATGTCAAAAAAATATAGTAAGACTGTGATATTGATTATATGAATTATTTGCATAACTTATTCATAACTGTTAAAATGAATTTGCTTAGATAATGCCTAAGTAAATAAAATAAAAACGAGGAAAATAAAATGAAAATAGGATTTGGATGCGATCACGCAGCAATTGATTTAAAGAATGAAATGATTGAGTATATGACTGAAAAAGGCTATGAGTGTGTAGACTTTGGAACAGGTTACGATGACAATGGAGAAATTATTAAATGTGATTACCCTGATAAGGGAGCTGAAGTAGGTGAGGCTGTAGCTAAGGGTGATGTGGATTACGGTGTTTTAATGTGCGGAACAGGAATCGGAATTTCATTGGCAGCAAATAAGGTGCCTGGAGTTAGAGCAGCAGTTTGTAGCGAGCCATATTCAGCGATGATGACTAAGAAGCACAATGACGCTAATATTATTGCATTTGGTGCTAGAGTGGTAGGTTCAGAGTTAGCTAAGATGATTCTTGACTCATTCTTCGATGCAGAGTTTGAGGGTGGAAGACACAAAAATAGAGTGGATATTATTACTAAATTAGAAGAGAAATATAATAAGTAAAGCGGAGTTTTTATGTCAGAAAAATTTTCTAGAACCAAACTGCTTCTAGGCGAAAATAATATGGAGAAATTACATAATGCCAGAGTTGCGATTTTTGGTGTCGGCGGAGTTGGCGGATATGTAGTGGAAGCCTTAGCTAGAAGTGGCGTGGGAGAATTAGATTTGATTGACAATGACACTATTGCCGAATCGAATATAAACAGACAGATTATTGCCACAGTGGATAAGTTAGGAATGGATAAGGTGGATGCCTTTAGAGAGCGAATTTTATCTATAAATCCCGAGGCTAAGGTAAATATACATAAAACATTTTACCTGCCGGATACTGCGGACCAGTTTGATTTTTCCCAGTACGATTATGTGGTGGATGCCATTGATACTGTTACCGGAAAAATCGGTTTAGTAATGCAGGCTAAGGAATCAAACACCCCTATTATCAGTTCTATGGGAGCAGGCAATAAGCTTGATCCGACATCTTTTGAGGTGACAGATATTTATAAGACATCTATCTGCCCTCTAGCTAAAGTTATGAGACGAGAACTAAAAAAGAGAGGGGTTAAAAAGCTAAAGGTAGTTTATTCTAAGGAGAAGGCTATGAAGCCTTTAGTGGATAATGAGCAGGATAGCCAGGACAATATCAGGAGAAAACAAACTCCCGGAAGTGTGGCTTTTGTGCCGTCAGTGGCAGGGTTAATTATTGCATCAGAGGTAATAAAGGATTTATTAAAATAGATATAAAAAAGTGTTACTAAGGAGGATTAAGCAGTGGAAAACAACACTAATATGGCAGGTAATGAGGAAAATATTCCTAATTACAATAGAGGTCAGAATAACAGAGCTAATTATTATCAGCAATTAAAAGAAACAAGAAAACAGAAGTCAGCTGTTCGCTTTAATAAATTAGGATTACCATCTCTTTTATACGGAATGATTTTTGCTATCGGTATTTATCATAGCGTGGATGGCTTTTTTAATCTGTTTGCGGCTATTGCCACAGTGGTATATATAAGTTATGTAGCAAAGATTAGTGAAAAAGAGTTTGGTAAGTTTGAAAAATTTAACAGTGCATGTATTATATTACTTTCTATTTCTAACTTTTTAACAGGAAATGGAACGATCATCTTTTTTAACTATATGGCTATATTGCTACTTATAATTGTTACCGGAATATATATGTTTGTGGATGTTAAGGACGTTTTAACATCAATTCAGATATCTACAATGGTAGTGATTCCAATAATGGCCATTGAAAAAATGTTCAATGCAGTGGGAGATTTCTTTTCAAATATAACAACTATCAGTTTAAAGAAAAATAAAAAGCTAGTTTATGTTATAATAGGAGTATGTATAACAATTCCATTTTTTGTGATTATTTGTGGATTGTTAATGAGTGCGGACGGAGTTTTTAATAGCATATTTGAATCAATATTTGATAAATTGCATATAGCAGATGTGATTTTTGATATAATTAGTATAGGATTCTTATTTGTATTAGGCTATATGGCATCATATGGAATGGTAGCGAATTTACAGGAGCGTTCCTATGAATTTAAGAAGGGAAAAATTAAAAATGGCGAGCCAATTATTGCTATAATTTTTACAGCAGCCATCTCATTTTTATATTTGATTTTCAGTGTAATTCAGATATATTATCTATTTTTAGGAAATGGACAGTTACCTGATGATTATACATATGCAGAGTACGCTAGAGAAGGTTTTTTCCAGCTATTGTTTGTATGTCTGTTTAATATGGTGATTGTATTAGTATGCAATGAATTCTTTAGAAAAAATATTGTGCTAAAGATTCTAAATTTTGTGGTGTGCGGATGTACATTTATTATGATTGCATCATCTACATATAGAATGAAAATGTATGTAGATGAGTACGGACTTACATTTATTAGAGTTTTAGTGCTTTGGGCTTTATTAGTTATCACAGTGTTAATGGTGGGACTAATTAAGCAGATTATGGATATAAAGTTTAATCTATTTAAATATTCAGTGGTGGTAGTAAGTGTTTTATATATCGCATTTTCATTTAGCCATCCTGATTACTATATTGCCACTTACGATTTGGCAATGTATGAAAATTTAGAAAAAAGTGGAATCGATTATGTGGACTATGATTACATAAATGATTTATCAAGCGATGCGGCACCTGCCATTCTTAAACATAAGGATGCGGTGTTTAATCACTTAGGAAACTATGAGTGGAAAATTAAAAATTGTGATTGGGCTCATATTCGTGTGGAATATACAGATTACACTAAGAATAAGATAGGTATTAGAAATTTTAATGTTTCTCATTTTATAGCTCAGAGTAATTTCCAGAAATATTTCAATGAGGATTCCAGAAAAATAGGGGAATAAACCAAGGATTGATTAACGATGGGGTGAAGCGTTATGTTATCAATGATCTTGAAAATGTCAGGAAGTACGTTAATTTACATAATCCTAGTTGCAGCAATGTGGTTCCTGACTAAGGGGAAAAAATTAAATATTAAATATAAGATTTTCATTGGTGTGATATTTGGATTGAGTTCAGTATTGTCCACCCACGCAGGTGTGTCATATGAAAATATGGTTATGAATGTCCGTGATATCGGGCCGTTGGCAGCAGGTTTATTTTTCTCACCTCTATCAGGTATTATCGCCGGATTAATAGGTGGAATTGAGCGATATATTGCGGGAACCTATTTTGATGTAGGTACCTATACCAGAATAGCCTGCAGTCTTTCTACATGCCTGGCAGGTTTTGTGGCAATGGTAATGAACATCAAGGTCTTAAATAGAAAGAAACCATCTCCATTCTATGCATTCTTTATGGGAGCAGTGATGGAAGTATTCCATATGTATGTGGTATTTATCACTCATAGAGGTGATATGCGAATGGCGTTTTCAGTGGTTAGTAAATGTTCCGTTCCAATGATTATGTTTACAGGTATTGGAATGGCGATTTCCTCTATTATGTTAGAAGTATTTATAAAGGAGTGGAAGAACCCATTTAAACGTCAGGCGGAGGATACTATACCGGTATCTAGAAAATTCCAGAGATGGCTATTCTTTGTTACATCCATTGTAATTGCCGGTAATTTTATGTTTGCCTTCCTGATTCAAACTCAGGTGTCATCCCAGGATTGTAAGGAGACCTTAGTGGACAATGCCTCCTATATTAAAGAGAAATACTTAGCAGGTCTGGATTATGAGGCTGATAAGAACGTTGATTATTATATTATCAGTAAAAGCGGTGAGGTGCTAAAAAGTTCAGATAATAAGCCGTATGTTCCGCTAAAGAGCATACACACATATGCTAAGGGACTAGATAAGATTCATGAAGATACACTTTGGGGCATTAAGTGCCAGGTTTATATGGAAGAAGTGGATAAGAATACATGGATTATTACCACAATGGCCGATGATGAAGCTTATTGGTACAGAGATGCCCAGGGTTACGAATCTGCACTGGGTAATATTCTATTGTTTACCGTTATCTATGTATTGATTGCCTACTTAGTTAATCAGATCGTAGTTAACAATATATTATTGATTAATAAGTCGCTGGGAAAAATTACTAATGGTGATTTAAATGAGGTGGTAAAGGTTAGATCTTCTTCGGAGTTTGCTTCTCTTTCAGATGATATTAACCAGACGGTATTGACCTTGAAAGGATATATTAAGGCAGCGGAAAAGCGAATCGAGCAGGAATTAATTTTAGCTAAGGCTATTCAGGAATCAGCATTGCCTAAGAATTTTAGATTTCCTAATCGAGATGAGTTTGAGCTTTATGCTACAATGAAGGCTGCCAAAGAGGTTGGCGGTGATTTCTATGATTTCTTCTTTGTTGAAAGAGATAAGATAGCGCTAGTTATATCAGATGTTTCAGGAAAGAGTATTCCGGCAGCGCTATTTATGATGAGAAGTAAGACCGCCATCAGAAGCTTCGCCGAGGAGGGAGCATCTCCTTGGGAAATCATTGTTAAAGCTAACAATGAATTATGTGAGGGCAATGATGCCGGTATGTTTGTAACTACCTGGATAGGTATAGTTGATTTAAAAACCGGTGTTGTAAGATGTGCTAACGCAGGACATGAGTATCCTACCATTATGAAAAAAGGTCAGGATTATGAAATATTAAAAGATAAGCATTCAATGCCTCTTGGTGCAATGCCTGGAACTAAGGCTAAGGAATATGAAATTCAGTTAGAGCCAGGGGATAGAATATTCGTCTACACTGACGGTGTGGCAGAGGCCACAAATGAAAAACTAGAGCAATTCGGTTTAGAGAGAATGCTAGATGAATTAAATAAAGATAAGGATAAACCAATTGATGAAAGCTTAGATTTAATGTTTGAGAGTTTGAAAAAATATAAGGGAAATGCAGAGCAGTTCGATGATATTACCATGTTAGGCTTTGAATTTAAAAACTATTCTAAATAAAGCTATACCCCTCTTGACAGGAGGGGTATATTTTTATATAATCAGTTTAGCGCTTTAAAGCGTAACGGTTTAAAGCAGAACGGTTAAGAATTACAATTGAATATGCATTTAAACTTAAGAGTAGTATATTTTAATTTTAGGAGGTTTGTAATGAACATAGCTACACTTAGCAGTATCATGCTGATTATTTTCTTTGCAGTTATGATATATGTGGGATATTATTCACGAAAGAAAACTACAGATGTAGAAGGCTTCGTATTAGGTGGTCGATCTGTTGGACCATGGCTTACAGCTTTTGCCTTTGGTACATCATATTTTTCAGCCGTAATCTTTGTAGGTTACGCAGGACAGTTCGGATGGAACTTCGGAATGTCAGCTACATGGGCTGGTTTAGGAAATGCCTTTATCGGTTCACTTCTAGCTTGGAATATCTTAGGTAGAAGAACAAGAATTATGACACAGCATTTAGATGCTAAAACTATGCCGGATTTTTTTGGAAAGAGATATAACTCAGATAAATTAAAAATCGCAGCATCAGTTATAGTATTTATCTTTTTAATTCCTTATACAGCTTCATTGTATAATGGTTTATCTAGCTTATTTGGTATGGCCTTCCATATTCCATATTGGGTAATCATTATTATCATGGCTGTATTAACAGGTATATATGTAATCGTAGGCGGTTATATGGCTACAGCTATCAATGACTTTATTCAGGGAATCATTATGCTATTTGGTATCTGCGCAGTTATCGGTGCAGTATTAATGCAGAATGGCGGATTAGTTGAAGCTACAAAGAAATTAGCTAAAATCGATGATGCAGGATGGCAGGGTGCTTACTCATCATTCTTAGGACCTGATCCATTGGCATTATTATTCGTAGTAGTACTAACATCTTTAGGAACATGGGGATTACCACAGATGGTAGGTAAATTCTATGCTATTAAAAGTGAGAAAGACATTCATAAGGGAACAGTTATCTCAACTGTATTCGCTATTATTGTAGCTGGTGGATGCTACTTCCTAGGTGGATTTGGTAAGCTATATGCAGATCAGATTAAGATTGGACCAAACGGAAAACCATTGTTTGATACTATTGTACCTACAATGCTTAAAGGTTTACATCCGGTAATTATTGCAGTAGTTATCGTGTTAGTTTTATCAGCGTCAATGTCAACACTTTCATCTCTTGTGTTAACATCTAGTTCAACATTCACATTAGATGTTATTAAGCCATTTACTAAGAAGGATATGACAGAGAAGAAGCAGGTTAATATTATGAGAGTATTTATCTTATTCTTTATTGCTGTATCTGCAATTATCGCTATTGTAAAGGATGCTTATCCTACAGTTACTTTTATCGCTCAGATGATGGGTGTGTCATGGGGAGCATTAGCAGGAGCATTCCTTGCACCTTTCTTATACGGATTATATTGGAAGAAAACTACTAGATTTGCCACTGCTATTTGCTATATCTGGGGATGCGGCATTGCTATCCTTCAGTTAGTAATTACATTAAGTGGAAAAGACGTAAGCGGATGGGGTCCTGTTTTAGGATACATCTTTAAGTCATCAATCAACTCAGGTGTAGTAGCAATGGTAGGTGGATTAATAATTGTTCCTATCGTAAGCATCTTATCAAGAGTTAAGGATGACGGACATGTAGCTAAGATGTTTGAGTGCTATGATGAAAAGGTAGAAGTACCTGTAAAAGACGCACTTGATTAATAATTAAATTATAAAAGAAATTAGGCTGATGCACATTGCATCAGCCTTTTTTGTTATCCACGACGAGCCAAGCGAAAATCTGTGCTTGCACAGAGATTTTCACTTGGCGACCGTGTAATCACTGAGAAGTAGC
>CACZSI010000084.1 GCA_902783775.1 uncultured Lachnospiraceae bacterium | reverse complement strand
CCTGACTCAGGAGCTACCTCGAAAATTAAATCAATAAATTCATCCCACTTTGGTGGTGTCATATTGATTCCGTATATGTTCTTCTTTAATTCTCCCATATACTTATAATCTATCTGCCACTCCACGAAATCTTTAGTTCCTGTTTCGTTTTTATATCTTCTCTCCCAAGAATCAATTTCTAGGGCCGCAAATTTCTTTAGCCAGGAAGTGCTCATGTAATAGGCTTCTTTGTCCTTTGTCATATCATTTTTCATAATGGCATCTGATACCGTGTGGTAAATTTGCCCACCTTTAACAGAAATATTGATGATTAGTTTCTTCATCTCTCTTCTGTCGTAGTATGTTAATTTTAAGCTTTCTAACATAGGACCACCTCCATTATTTAGCTCACCTGAGCTAATTTTGCTGCCTGGTCTGCAGCTACGCAATTATCAATAATCTCGTCGATATCGCCGTTTAGAATCTGCTCTAATCTATGAGATGTGAATTTAATTCTGTGATCAGTAACACGTCCCTGTGGGAAGTTATATGTTCTGATTTTCTCTGATCTGTCACCAGTACCAATCTGACTTCTTCTAGCTTCAGCTTCCTCACTCTGTTTTTTCTGTTGCTCTAACTCATAAAGTCTGGCTCTAAGTACCTTTAAGGCCTTATCCTTATTCTTAAGCTGTGACTTCTCATCCTGACATGAGATAACTATTCCTGTAGGAATATGTGTAAGTCTAACAGCTGAGTCAGTAGTATTTACACACTGACCACCGTTTCCTGACGCTCTAAATACGTCAAATCTACACTCATTTAAGTCAATTTCAACATCCACATCTTCAGCCTCAGGCATAATAGCTACTGTTGCTGTAGAAGTATGAATTCTTCCACCTGACTCAGTTACTGGAATTCTCTGAACTCTGTGCACACCACTCTCATATTTTAATCTAGAATAAGCGCCATCACCGTTAATCATAAATACAGCTTCCTTGAAACCGCCCACTCCATTTTCGTTGATTGAAACAATCTCTGTCTTCCATCCGCGAGAATCAGCGTACATATTATACATTCTATATAACTCAGCTGCAAATAAAGCAGCCTCATCACCGCCGGCGCCACCTCTGATTTCCACGATAACGTTCTTATCATCGTTCTCATCTCTAGGGATAAGAAGAATCTTTAACTCTTCCTCTAGCTTTTCCACATCAGCCTTAGCCTGGTTTAATTCTTCTTTAGCTAATTCCTTCATCTCATCATCTGATTCTTCCTCTAAAATCATAAGACTCTCATCGATGGTCTCCTTAGCCTGCTTATATTTATTGAAAGTCTCAACGATAGGAGTTAAATGACTCTGCTCCTTCATTAACTTTCTAAAATTATTCTGATCCTTAACCACATCAGGGTCATTGATCATTTCCATAACCTCATTATATCTATCTACAATTCCTTCTAATTTATCTAACATTTTATAACCTCTTTCATAAAACTAAATTAATTACCCATTATTAGGCAATAGCCACTTTATATTATATGCAATTTAAATTAAAAATCAAATGATTTTATAATCTCCCATTACTACCCTGTCTAAACCTGCTAAATCCTTGACAGTGATAACATTAATAAAGTCATTGTCCTTTAATAAACTTTCCACAGCAGCGGACTGATTATATCCAATTTCAAAAATGGCCTTTGCACCATCTTTTAAATGCATTGGTAATTTTCCAATTATCTTTTTATAGAAAAACAGCCCGTCCTCGTGACCGTCTAGAGCTAGCATTGGGTCATGTAACTTAACTTCTGCATCTAACTTTTTTATTTCTTCAGTTTCAATATACGGTGGATTAGAAAGAAATAAATCATATTTTTTAGTGATATTTTCAAACAAATCTGATTCAATAAAATTAACATCACAGTGATTTTTTTCATTATTCTTTTTAGCCACCGCTAAAGCCTTAGGCGATATATCACAAGCGTCCACTGTAGCGTTAGAACACATTTTATCAACAGTTATTGCAATGCATCCTGAACCTGTGCACATATCTAGAACATCCACATTGTCATTTCTATCAGATAGAAAACTTAGTGCCTGCTCTACTAAAATCTCAGTATCAAACCTGGGAATTAATACATTTTCATTGACCTCAAAATCAATGCCCATAAATTCCTGATGACCTGTGATATGTTGGATAGGGATATGATTGCCACGAAGTTTCACTGATTCTATAAACTTTTTGGTAAGTTCATCTTCTATATGCTTGTTTGGATTTAGAAGGATATCTCTTCTATCCATATTTAAAAGATCTTCGGCTAAAATATAGACATCTCTTCCTGCATCATCAATGTCTCTTTTTAATAAATAATCCTTAGCCTCTTTAATCAATTCTGAAACAATCATTTAATCTCCTATACGGCCATTAAGGCTTATGATTTACACTATATGTTATCAAAATTATTTTTTAAGAATGTTTTCCAATCAAATACCGCCTCCACAGATTTGATAGCCACTTCTATCATATCCTCATCCGGCTCTTTAGTAGTGATTTTTTGAAGCCACATTCCCGGCTTACTTAATATGTTAACAAGTGTATTTTCTGTAGTTCCGGCCAATCTGATAAACTCATAAGAAACACCTGCAATAACCGGCACTAAAAGAATTCTGCTAACATATTTTAACCACACTATATCTGTTCTAATTAGCATAAATGCGATAATGCTAATCACCATAACTACCAGTAAAAAGCTGGTGCCACATCTTTTATGAAATCTAGAACTTTTCTTAACATTTTCCACATTAAGTTCTAAACCATTTTCTATGCAATTAATACATTTATGCTCCGCACCGTGATACATAAATGTTCTTTTAATATCTTCCATTAGGGTAATCAATAATAAATATCCAATAAAGATAATTATTTTAACTATGCCCTCTATAATAGGAACATGATTCTTATTAACTCCCGGTACATATTTACAAAAAACATCTGAGATTAAAAGCGGCAATAACATAAATAATCCAACTGCCATTGCAACAGAAAAAATCACAGTAAATGTCATAATGATTTTTTCTAATTTATCGCCAAACTTTTCCTGAAGTTTTTTCTCAAACTTACTAGGTTCCTCATCCTCCTCATAGAAGGATGCTGAATATGTTAAAGTCTTAATACCTACCACTAACGAATCAATAAAACTAAAGATTCCTCTCACGAAAGGAAGGCTTATAAACTTCTTTCCACTGTTAAAAGGTACGTGATGGGTTACCTTAACCTCTATATCATTATCGGGTTTTCGAACCGCCACTGCATAATTATCTTTATTGCGCATCATAATTCCCTCGAGAACAGCCTGTCCGCCAATTCCCGACATGCACATTTTCTTTTTCATATTCATCTCCTGAAAACTAATACTAATTTTAAATAGAAAAATAGGTTGAGAATTTCTTCCCAACCTTATTTTTAAAATTATTTAATACCGTATTTCTTATTGAACTTATCAATTCTACCACGAGCTGAAATAGCTTTCTGCTGTCCTGTGTAGAATGGATGACATGCTGAACAAATTTCAACATGGATGTCCTCTTTAGTCGAACCTGTTACGAATGTG
>CACZSI010000083.1 GCA_902783775.1 uncultured Lachnospiraceae bacterium | reverse complement strand
ATTGGATCACAATAAAATAAGGAATGTATATATGAACGGTTCAGAATTGCATATATATAACCTTAAACACAATCCACCAATGACAATCTATGATGGAATAGTAAAGGGAGGACATCCTCATCGTGATAAGGGAACTAAGTTAGTTAACTGTAAATAGAGATGACGGCTGCAGTTGTTTGACTGCAGTCGTTTTAATGGAGAATAGAAAAATGCAATAGTACATCATGTGCCGGATAACTATTAGTAAGTGGCTAGCATAAATTTTTTAGAATAATAGAATTTCAAAAAATTGACTTTATATTAAAAATATTTTATACTTGACAACGTGGCTAAACACAATTTTTTTTAAAAAGAGAGGTAAATAATAATGGAAGTAGTATGTCTTGATTTAGAAGGCGTTTTAGTACCAGAGATTTGGATTGCATTCGCTAAGGAGAGCGGAATTGAGGAGTTAAAGAGAACTACCAGAGATGAGCCGGATTATGATAAACTTATGACATGGAGATTAAATGTTTTAAAGGAACATGGTTTAGGTTTAAAAGAAATTCAGGAGACAATAGCTAAGATTGATCCTATTCCTGGAGCTAAAGAGTTTTTAGATGAATTAAGAACACTTACTCAGGTTATTATTATAAGTGATACATTTACACAGTTTGCAGCACCGTTAATGAAGAAGTTAGGTTATCCTACTATTTTCTGTAACTCATTAGAAGTAGCTGAAAACGGTGATATTACAGGCTATAAGATGAGATGTGAGAAGAGTAAATATACTACAGTTAAGGCGTTACAGTCAGCTGGATTTGATACAATTGCCGGTGGTGACAGCTACAATGACTTAGGTATGATTACTAATTCTAGAACAGGTTTCTTATTTAAGAGTACTGAGCAGATTAAGAAGGATTATCCAGATCTTCCAGCATTCGAAGAATATGATGAGCTTCTAGATTTCTTAAAGAAAGAATTAAATAAGTAGAATTTTAAGACTGCTGTGTCAAGGCCTAAGGCATTGATAAGCAGTCTTTTTTTGAAAGGATTTATATGGTATTACCTAAGAACTATAATAAAAATAAATTGCTAAATGATATAGTAGTGGGAATCATTATTGCACTAGTGTCTATTCCTATCTCAATGGGATATGCGCAGATAGCAGGTCTTCCTGTTAAATACGGTCTTTACGGGTCACTTTTTCCAGTGTTAGTTTTTGCTATCTCTTCGTCATCGACTAAGTTAGTGTTTGGTGTGGACGCAGCCCCTGCTGCCCTTTGTGGAGCGTTAGTTTCTGAATTAGGAATAACTTTAGGAAGTGAAAAGGCCATAAAAATGGTGCCGGCTATTACTTTTGTGGTATGTATCTGGTTAGCTATTTTTATGTTTTTTAAAGCTGGAAAATTCGTAAAATTTATTTCCGAGCCGGTAATGGGTGGCTTTCTATCCGGAATCGGCTGCACAATTATTTTAATGCAGGTGCCAAAACTTTTCGGTGGAAAGGTGGGCACCGGAGAGGTTATTGATCTTATAAAAAATATAGTTAAGCAGGGCAATATAGGTGTTAATAAAACTGCCCTTATTTTAGGTATTACAACCATTCTTTTGATTCGAATATTTGCCAGATTCTTTCCAAGAGTGCCAATGGCAGTTATTGCTATGTTTATAGGAATAGGCCTGGTTTACTTTTTTAATATAGATAAGACATGCAATATAGTTACGCTAGATGCGGTAGAGTCTGGTCTACCTAGCGTTCAGGCACCGGAGTTTAAGTTGATCTTATTAAATGGCAGAAAAATTATTATGTCCAGCTTTACCATTGCCCTAGTTATTCTAGCGGAGAGTTTACTTACCACTAATAGTTATGCCAATAAATATGACCAGACAGTTAGCAATAATACAGAGATTTTTTCTTACTCTATTGCTAACCTTACTGCGGCCTTTATAGGATGCTGCCCGGTTAGTGGAAGTGTTTCTAGAACAGGTATTGCAGATCAATTTAAGTCAAAGTCTCAGGTGATGAGCGTGGTGGCTGTAATCGCTATGGGGGCAATGCTTTTATACGGGACGGGAATGATAGCCTTTATGCCTGTGCCAATACTAACAGGAATAGTTATCTCTGCCCTGATGGGAATCTGTGAGTTTGACTTAGCTTGGAAACTTAGACGTGTAGATAAGGTAGAATGCTTAATATTCTTTGCAGTTTTCGGCGCAGTTATGTTTATGGGAACTATCTACGGTGTGCTAGTGGGATTATTTTTATCTTTTGTAACCTTTGTTCTTCGTGAGTCATCTCCGGAGAGAACTATGTTAGGATGCATTGAAAATCATGAGGGATTTTATACCATCGGGCGAATCAGCAGAGCTAAGTATATTGAAAATGTGGCAATATATCGTTTTTTAGGCAGCTTGTTTTTTGCCAATATTGGATTATTTCAGGCAGATATAAATAAACTTTTATCTAATAAAAAAATTAAGGTAGTTATAATTGATGCCTCAGGTATAGGTAATATCGATGTTACAGCAGCTAAACGTCTGCTTAGCATATATGAAAAATTTATTGAGAATAATAAGAAATTTTATCTTTGTGGACACAGCGGAAAAATTAATGACCAGCTTAGGGACTTTGGCGCAGGAAAAATAATTCAGGAAGGCTGTGTAAAGATGAGTATAGATGCGGCATTGGATGCTGCAGGAATTTCTAGACCATTTAAATTAGTGGATAGCTCTAAAGTTAATTTAATTTCTATTACTTCTAGTGATACAATGGCTGAGTTTGAGTGGGCATATGGCTATGATGCCGATGAGAAGATGGAAGATTTAGCTGATAGTATTGTCAGACAGATTGTGGAGACTCATGATTTTGATGCTATTGAAGCTAAGAGAAAAGGAAGAGCTTTTGCTAGGGGATATTGGGATGCCAAAAGCGAGGAAGAATTATTAGATAGAGTGGAAGAAAAACTGGATAATTATAATAGAGACCATAAAGAAGAATTAGATAAAGAAGAGTATACGAAAATAGAAGAGACTATTGTTAAGAGACATATTCGATTATACGAGAAAATAAGAGGTAGTAAGGAATAATTTTTTTAAAATTATGATTCCTATATTGACAAGGAGCAATATAGGAATTATAATTTAATTGAACATATGAATGATTGTTCATATATTCAAAGGAGGTAAGATGGAAGAGAATGTTTTAGAGAGAGTTAAAAACGATCAGCCGGATGATGAGTACTTATATGAATTATCTGAATTATTTAGAATATTCGGTGATTCTACCAGAATAAAAATCTTATATGCCTTGTTAGACGCTGAACTTTGTGTTAGCGATATTTCAGAGGTACTTAATCTTAGCCAGTCTTCAGTTAGCCACCAGCTTAGAATTTTAAAAAATGCTAAATTGGTTAAGTTTAGACGAGAAGGAAAGAGTATGTTTTACTCATTAGATGATGATCATGTTAAGAATATTTTAAGTTTAGGAATGGAACACGTGGAGGAATAATTATGAAGAAGATTTATAGAGTGGAAGTGGATTGCCCTAACTGTGCAGAGAAAATGCAGGAGGCCATTAAAAATACTGAGGGTGTTAAGGACGCAGCTCTTAGCTTTATGACTTTAAAGTGTAAGGTAGAGTTCGAGGAGGGCGTTGACACTGACGATGTATTATTTAATATGCGACAGAACGTAAAAGCCATTGAGGATGAAATGGAAATATATGAATAGTTTAAGTGGTATATCAAATAATACTTTGATATACCATTTTTTTTAGGAGTGATTAGTTATGAATAAAAAGCAGAGAAAAAACTTAATTAGAATTATTGTGGCCGTTGTCTTAACAATAGCCCTAACCCTTGTATTTAGGTTTATTAAGGTCAATGAATTATTTAAACTGTTATATCTTATTCCGTACTTAATTGTGGGATATGATATCTTAAGAAAAGCTGTTAAGGGGATTTTTAAAAAGCAGGTTTTTGATGAAAATTTCCTTATGGCCATAGCTTCTATTGGAGCATTTATTTTAGGGGATTATTTAGAGAGTGCAGCCGTTATGATTATGTATCAGATCGGTGAATTATTTGAGAGCTATGCCGTGGGAAAAAGTAGAAAAAATATTACTGAGTTAATGGATATAAGACCGGATTATGCCAATTTACTACAGGAGGATAAAAGCACTAAAAAGGTGGATCCCTTCGAGGTGGAAGTGGGGGATGTTATCGTGGTAAATCCCGGCGAGAAGGTGCCTATAGACGGTATTGTTATAGAGGGTAAATCAAGCCTAGATACTGTAGCGCTAACCGGTGAATCTGTTCCTAGAAGCATCAATGTGGGAGAGGAAATCATCAGCGGATGCATTAACCTAGGAGCTGTATTAAAAGTTAAGACTACTAAGGAATTCGATGAATCCACAGTTTCTAAGATTTTAGAGTTGGTGGAAAATTCTAGTATGAAAAAAGCTAAGGCTGAGAATTTTATTTCTAAGTTTGCTAAGTACTACACACCGATTGTGTGTTATTTAGCCCTAGCTCTAGCTGTTTTACCGCCAATAGCCCTAACTGCTATGGGTAGAACTACATCTATAGGCGACTGGATTTTTAGAGCTCTTACTTTCTTAGTTATCAGTTGCCCTTGTGCATTAGTTATATCAGTGCCGCTAAGTTTTTTTGGTGGCGTGGGATGTGCTTCTAGCAATGGAATTTTAATAAAGGGTTCTAACTATATGGAGGTTTTATCAAAGGTTAAAACTATTGTATTTGATAAGACAGGAACTTTGACTCAAGGTGTATTTCAGGTAACAAAGATTCACGAAGAGGAGGGATTTGAGGATAAGGTGCTAGAATATGCGGCTTACGCTGAAAATGCCTCATCTCATCCAATTGCCGTAAGTATTAAGGAGGCTTTTGCTAGAACATTAGATATGACTAAGGTTAGTGAGACATTAGAGATAGCAGGACACGGCGTGGAGACCATATATGATGGAAAGAAAATATCCGTTGGAAATGTGAAATTAATGGCGAGATATGGTATAAATATAGAGAAGAGCAGTGACCAAACTATGGTTTATGTCATGGTGGATGGCGCATATGCAGGTTATATTGCTATATCAGATAAGATAAAAGAAAACTCACCTAAGACTATTAGCGACTTGAAAGAAATGGGTATTAAAAGTGTTATTTTAACAGGTGATGCCCATGGTGTAGCTAAAAGTGTGGCAGAAAAGCTAGGAGTCGACAGATTTGAGGCTGGGCTATTGCCGGATCAAAAAGTTATGGAACTTGAGAGAATACTGGAAGAAAAAAACGATGATGAATCGGTGGCTTTCGTAGGTGATGGAATAAATGATGCTCCTGTTATTACTAGAGCGGACATAGGAATGGCTATGGGTTCTATGGGAAGCGATGCCGCAATAGAGGCAGCGGATATTGTCCTTATGGATGATAACCCTAAGAATATTACATTGGCCATAAAAATCGCTAAGAAGACTATTAAGATTGTTTATGAAAATATAATCTTTGCCATAGCTGTTAAAGTGGCATGTCTTCTTTTAGGAGCGCTGGGCTTAGCTAATATGTGGATGGCGATTTTTGCCGATGTGGGAGTTATGATTATAGCGGTTATTAATGCAATGCGTGCACTTAAAATAGATAAAAGAGGTTAACAATATGGCGCAGGGCTTTATGCCGGTTAGCAGGCAGGATTTAATAGATAGAAATATAGAACAGTTAGACTTTGTATATGTAAGTGGTGATGCGTATGTGGACCACTCTAGTTTTGCTGCAGCTTTAATTGGTAGACGCTTAGAAGCCTTTGGCTATACTGTGGGACTAATCTGTCAGCCGGATTGGAGAGATGAGGAGAGCATCGCGGTTTTAGGTAAGCCACGACTGGGATTTTTAGTTTCCTCAGGAAATATGGATTCCATGGTTAATCATTATACTGTGGCTAAAAAGCGCAGAAAAAATGATGCCTATAGTCCCGGAGGAAAAGGCGGAATGAGACCGGATCACGCGGTGGTGGTGTATTGTAACCTTATCAGAAAGAAGTTTAAGGATGATCCAATTATTATAGGTGGAATTGAAGCCAGTCTTAGAAGATTAGGCCATTATGATTATTGGGATAATAAAGTTCGCCGCTCCATTTTACTAGATTCCGGTGCGGATATTATATCTTACGGAATGGGTGAAAAAAGTATTGTGGAGATAGCGGATGCATTATCAGCTGGAATAGCTGTTAAGGACATTACATATATTGACGGTACTGTTTATAAAACCAGGGATGAAAATATTATCTATGATGCCATAAAGCTACCGGACTTTGAAAATATTAGGGATGATAAAAAAGAGTATGCTAAAAGTTTTAAGATTCAGCATGAAAATACTGACCCTATAGCCGGAAGCAGATTGTATGAGACTTATGATAAGTCAATGTTTGTGGTTCAAAATCCCCCATCTAAGCCTCTTACAATGCAGGAGATGGATGATGTTTACGATATGCCTTTTATGAGAGCGTATCATCCAATGTATGAAAAGGATGGAGGCATTCCTGCCTTCAATGAAATAAAATTTAGTTTAACTTCTAACAGAGGATGTTTTGGTGCCTGTAATTTCTGTGCCCTTAATTTCCATCAGGGGCGAATAGTTCAGGCTAGAAGCCATAACTCTATAGTAAATGAGGCGAAGGGCTTTTTAGATGAGCCGGACTTTAAGGGTTACATCCATGATGTAGGCGGGCCTACAGCCCAGTTTAGAAAGCGAGCCTGTGCTAAGCAAAAGGATTATGGAGCATGTAAAAATAAGCAGTGCATGTATCCTACTATCTGTCCTAATATGGAGGTGGATCACAGCGACTATCTTAAACTTTTAGAGAAACTTAAAAAACTAAAAGGCGTGAAGAAAGTTTTCGTAAGATCCGGTATTCGCTTCGATTATTTATTGGCGGATAAGGACAGAAAATTTATGGAAGTATTGTGTAAGGATCACATCAGCGGACAGTTAAGAGTGGCCCCTGAGCATATTACAGATAATGTTCTTGATAAGATGGGAAAACCATCGGTTAAGGTCTACAATGACTTTAAAAAGCTATTTGAAAGAGTGAATAAAAAGCTAGGCAAGGAGCAGTATATGGTGCCATATTTAATGTCATCCCATCCGGGATCTACCCTAAAGGATGCCATTGCCCTAGCTGAATATATAAGGGGATTAGGCTATATGCCTGAGCAGGTTCAGGACTTTTATCCTACGCCTGGAACTGTGTCCACATGTATGTACTATACAGGAATTAATCCAATTGACATGAAGCCTGTGTATGTGCCAAAGGATCCTCACGAAAAGGCTATGCAAAGAGCCCTTATCCAATATCGTAATCCGGAAAATTACGACTTAGTAAAAGAGGCATTGATACGAGAGCATAGAGAGGATTTAATTGGATTTGATAAGGAGTGTTTAATTCCTCCTAGAAAAATCCAGAAGGGCTTTAAGAAAAAGAATGCCGGCGCTAAGAAAAAGGATGCCGGCACTAAGAAAAAGGATGCCGGCACTAAGAGAAAGCCTGGCGCTAAAAAAACTGACAGACCTAAGAAGTCAATGGAAAGTAGAAATAAAAAGCCTAAACGAAATGGTAAGGGTAGAAAAAGATAGAGGGATAATTAAAAAGAAAAAAGGAGAGCGAATTATGAAGGGCAATAAAGTTTTTTCAAGGCTAGATGAGATTCCCTCAGGAATGGCTAGCAAGGATATTACTGAAGGTTGTATGGTACTAGAAGGTGGAGCTTTTAGAGGAAACTATACATCAGGTGTCATGGATGCATTGATGGAAAATGGCATTAATTTAAGCTGTACTATCGGTACTTCCGCAGGGGCTATGATTGGCGCTAATTATGTGGCAGGACACATTGGAAGGGCTGCTAAAATCAATTTAAGATTTAGACACGATAAAAGATATATGGGACCTTCAGTTTTTAGAAGAAATAAAGGTATTATAGGATTTGATTTTATCCTAGCTACATATGGAGGAGTGGATTCTACTTATCCGCTAAACTTAGCTAGATTTTTCGACCCGGCTAAAAGATTTGTGGCAGTAACCACTAACATAAAAACCGGAAAGCCTGAGTATTTCGAAAAAGGCGAGTGTACTGATATTTTCAGAGCCATTGCAGCATCAGCATCTATGCCAATGGTGTCAAAGCCGGTTTCAATGGATGGCCAGTTATATTTAGATGGCGGATGTGCAGACAGCATTCCTTTTAAGTGGGCATTAAATGAAGGATACGAAAAGATTATCGTAATTAAGACTAGGGATGATAGCTACAGAAAAAGCGATACGGAAACAGAACTTAAAATAAAGCGAGGCTTTTTTAGAAATTATCCTAAAATGGCAGACTGCTTTGCTAATCGCTCGAAAATGTATAATAAGCAATGCGACGAGTTAGATCAGCTAAAGAAAGATGGAAGGATTTTTGTAATTACTCCGTCTAAGCCAATTGAAATTTCTAGATTAGAAAAAGATATTGAAAAATTAGGGGAAGTGTATTTCTTAGGATATCACGATGGATTAAATATAGTAGATGATGTAAAAAAATACCTTGGTATGTAAAAAATGATTAGTATTAGAATAGGAAATCTTTCTAAAAAATGATATAATGATTTTAATGGTTAGAACAACTAAATAATATAAGGAGATGCACTATGAAAATTGTAAAAGAATTCAAAGAGTTTGCTCTTAAGGGCAACATGATGGATTTAGCAGTAGGTGTTATCGTCGGTGGAGCTTTCCAGAAATTAATCAGCTCATTGGTAGATAATATCATCATGCCAGTTGTTTCTGTTTTCACAGGCGGAATCGACTTTAGTCAGTGGTCTATTACAATTCCTAGATGGATTGGAATGGGACCTGGAGCTACAATCAGATTCGGATTATTTATAGCTCAGATTGTTGATTTCTTAATTATGGCATTAGTTATTTTTGCAATGGTTAAGTTTATGAATGCACTTAGAAAGCCTAAGGATGCACCAGCGACTGTTAAAGAATGTCCATATTGTAAATCAGAGATTAGCGTTGACGCTATTAAGTGTCCTAATTGTACAAGTGATTTATAAGATATTAAAGGAGCGTGATTTGCGCTCCTTTAACTATGGAGGCATTTAAATGGAAAAAAGTGAAAGAGATTTATTAGCTTGCGAAAATCCTGTGGTATATCATCTTTTAATGATGGCTGCGGGAATGATGGGGGCATATACATTTATATTTAGAGGCGGAGTATTTTGTAATGCACAAACAGCTAACCTAGTTATGCTAGCAGCAGAGTTAGGCCGAAAGAAATGGGCTATGGCTGCATATTATTTAGTACCAATTTTTGCATATTTTGCAGGAACCTTGATTTCTGAGTTGATACCGAAATACATAAAAAAATCCCGCCTGATAAGATGGGACACATTGTTAGTGTTTATTGAGATAATGGTGTTAACAGCAGTGGGCTTTATTCCACTGTCTATTAACCATCACGTGGTGCAAATCATGATAAACTTTATTGCATCAATGCAGTACAATACCTTCAGACAGGCAGACCATGTGCCAATGGCCACTACTTTTTGTACTAACCACATTAGACAGAGTGTTATCTGGTTAGTAAAGGGAACTAAAGAAGGTGACAGGGATAAATTAAAGCGAGGTTTTAGTCATATTTCCATGCTGCTAATCTTTATTCTAGGAGGAGTGTTAGTAAGTATCTCTGGTTTATTTATAAAAGAGATGAGCATATGGGTAGCAATATTGCCAATGACAGTAACTTTTGGAATCCTGCTTTATGCTGATTTAAAATCTCAGAAAGAATTATTGATGGAAACACCATCCGGACATTAAAAAAATCGGAATTGTAATAACTACAATTCCGATTTTTGATTATAAATTATATCTTAGTGGTGGAATAATCTTAATCCAGTAAAGCTCATTACCATATCATGTCTGTCACATGCATCGATAACGTCCTGATCACGGATTGATCCGCCTGGCTGTGCAATATACTTAACACCGCTCTTATAAGCTCTTTCGATATTGTCATCGAATGGGAAGAAGGCATCTGAACCTAATGTTACATCAGTGTTCTGTGCTAACCATTCCTGCTTTTCTTCTTTAGTGAAAACAGCTGGCTTCTCTGTGAAGATGTTCTCCCACTTTCCGTCAGCTAAAACATCCATGTAATCCTCACCGATGTATAAGTCAATAGCATTGTCTCTCTCAGCTCTCTTCATTCCCTCTTTAAATGGAAGATTCATAACCTGAGGTGACTGACGAAGATACCAGTTATCAGCCTTCTGACCTGCTAATCTAGTACAGTGAATTCTAGACTGCTGTCCTGCACCTACACCGATAGCCTGTCCGTTCTTTACGAAACAAACTGAGTTAGACTGTGTATACTTAAGAGTGATCATAGCGATAGCCATATCAATCTTAGCCTGCTCTGTTAATTCCTTGTTCTTAGTAACAACATTGCTGAAGAATTCCTCGTCGATATTTAACTCGTTTCTTCCCTGCTCGAAAGTGATACCGAATACTTCCTTATGCTCGATTGGAGCTGGAACATACTCCGGATCAATCTCGATAATAGCGTAAGCGCCTCTCTTCTTTTCCTTTAAAATCTCTAAAGCTTCCGGCTCATAACCTGGTGCAATAATTCCATCAGAGAATTCTCTCTTAATAACCTTAGCTGTTGAAACATCACATACATCTGATAGTGCAATAAAGTCACCGTATGAAGACATTCTATCAGCACCTCTAGCTCTTGAGTAAGCACAAGCTAATGGTGATAAATCCTCTAGATCATCTACCCAATAGATTTTAGCTTCAACATCGCTAAGTGGCTGACCAACAGCAGCGCCGGCAGGTGAAACATGCTTAAAAGAAGTAGCAGCAGGAAGTCCTGTTGACTCCTTTAATTCCTTAACTAACTGCCATCCGTTTAAAGCATCTAAAAAGTTAATGTATCCAGGCTTACCATTTAAAATCTTAATTGGTAATTCGCCTTCGTTCATATAAATCTTAGAAGGCTTCTGGTTAGGGTTACATCCGTATTTTAATTCAAATTCTTTCATTGTAAATCCTCCAATTTAAAACTTATTTATTTTTATTTACGATTCTTGTCTCGTAGCTTCCGTCTTCAATGTTGATAAATCTAACGAAAAGTGAAACTTTATTGTCTTCATTTAAGCTGTTCCAAATCATATCTGTAAAGCTGTCAATGTCGCCATCGATTTCTACTAACTCTGGCTCACCCTCGAAGCTAGGAAGTGGATTTCCGTCACCCATGTATGTGTGGATGAAACGTCCCTCGCCTGCCTTAGGATTGTCATATGAGAATGTGTATCTGTTGCAGCAATCCGGATCACCGTTATTGCTCTTTAAGATAGACATACAGAAGTCATAGTTTCCATCTTCAATGTTCATAATACCTGAAATTCTAGGTGTGTAGTTAGGGCCGTCTGGCTCAAACTCTCTAGTTCTAAGTGATTGTTCGAAAGTTTTTCCTTCTTTCATTAAGTCATAGATTGTGTCTGTCTGATCTCCATTAGTAACAATTGTGCTGTTGTTTAATACGCGAACAGGTGCGTAGATGATAAGACTAGGATCTGTTAACTTAGATGGATCAAAAGCCTGTGTTCTGATTCCCTCGCCGTCTTCTACAAATACACGATTTCTGCTGTTTTCGCTTCTACCCATAATGAAATATGCGCTTACAGCTTTTTTACCGTCGGCAGTTCTTCCGATAACGATACCTCTGCCAGGGTATGAATTCTTTGATAATTCGTTGTTAAGAGATAATTTTTCCATATTCTACTCCTTTTTGAAAATAAAAATCCGCCCGGGTAACCTACGGGCTGCCCAGGCGGTCGACTTCTTACTATTGTTATGCTCCCTGTGGGTAATCCCACTTATCCGCCAGTTGCATAACTATATTCATAGAATAAACGATAATAAAAATAATTGCAATGATAAAAACAATCTTACTTTAAAATTTTATCAAATTTACTATTTATACTTTTAATTGTTGCACAAATATTGTTATAATTGAAAATAGTGCGAAAAAATTATATAAAATTAGGAAATATATATAAGGAGTTTATTATGAAAAAGATAACTAAGTTATTAGCATTAGTAAGTGTATTAACAGTTATGTCTGCCTCTAGCATTGTTTTAGCAGATGAGCCAGAAGCTACATCAGCTAATCAGGAAGTGACAACTAGTTATATTCAGGAGCAGAGCAATGAACAGAACACTACTGAAAATATTACTCAGGAGGTAACAACCCAGCAGACTACTACGCAGGCAGAGACTGAGGTGCCAACCAGAGTTCCTCACAGATATGGTTATCCCACAGATACTTTCAGTTTGATAGCGCACAGAGGTTATTCAGGAATTGCGCCAATGAATTCACTTCAGGCTTTTATTATGGCTAGAAACTGGCAGTTTAAAACAATTGAGTTAGATATAAGAAGATGTAAGCCGGATGAGAAGGGTGTAGCTACATGGGTGGTAATTCACGATGATAACTTCGAATCTACATTGGGCTTAAAAGATAAGGTAGATGAATTAACATTTAACCAGATTAGAAAATACAATTATACTAAGGGAAATAATATTAGTGCTTATCCTAACTTAAAGATAATGAGCCTTCAGGAATTATTAGATCTTATTAAAGAAAGTGAAGTAAGTAATCCTGGAATTTTATGGATGATAGAAATTAAGGTAAGCGATGACCCTGATACAGTAAACTACTTAGAAAACGAGGTGGTTCGTCCATGTATCGAGTCAGGTTGCATCGACAATATAATGTTTGCATCATTTAGTTCACCTTACCTAAAGAGAATTAAGCAGGTGGATAAAACTATTCCTATCTGGTATTTCAATACAGTATTAGATCAGGAGTCAATTGATATTGCTAAAAAGATTGGAGCAGTGGGTATCTCATTTAAGGGCGATAAAAATTATGGTTCTAGTGAGATGGTAGCCTACGGTAATAGCTTAGGCTTAAACATGGGTGCATACAATGTGGACACAACTATTCTTTTAGGCGCCTACTATTCAATGGGACTTAGAGTATTCACCACAAATAAGCTATCTCCATTATCAGTAAACAAAGAAATCGTCAATGTTAAGTACGATATAAATATGTTCCCAGCTTCATTGTCTAAGACTTCATATACATATACAGGAAAGAGAAAATTGCCTACAGTTACTCTTACACATCAGGGAGAGGAACTTTTAGAGGGCATCAACTATGATTTAAGTTACACTAACAATAAACTTCCTGGAACAGCTTCAGTTTATATTTCAGGACTTAACAATGCATATGGCGAGCATAAGCTAACATATAAAATCAAAATGCCTAAGACTAAGAACTTTGGAATAGAAAAAACTAAGACTACATACGCTAAGCTTAAATGGGATAAGGTAGACTATATGACAGGCTATGTGGTTTATAAATATAACTACTCTACTAAGAAATACGAGAGAATTAAAACTATTAAGAATAATGGAACTCTTTCATATAAAGCTTCTAAATTAAAATCAGCAATGAAGCATAGATTTAGAATTAAGGCTTATGTAACAGATGAAGGAAAGACTTTCTATACAGCAGCGTCAACAGCTAAGACTACTATTACCAGACCGGCTAAGATTAAAAAGGTTAAGGTAAAGAGAAGCGATAAGCACAGAACATTAACAGTTACTGTTCCTGCCATTGCCAGAGCATCAGGTTACTATATTCAGGTAGCAACTGATAAGAAAATGAAGAATGTGGTAAGAACATATAAGATTAAGTTTGGAAATGTTTATAGTGCAGAGGTTCACAAACTTTCTAAAAAGAAAAACTATTATGCCAGAGCCAGAGCATATTTTAAGAGCGGAAAGACAACAGTTAACGGTGTTTATTCTCCGGTAAAACTTTCTAAGAAGAAAAAAGAAACTAAGAAAAAAGAAGAAGAATCAAAATAATATAGAAAGACTGTGTTAATGGAACACAGTCTTTTTTATGCAAAAAAGTTGATTATATTTAAAAAAAATAGTATTATCAATGGTGGTATTGCATACACTAATGAGGAGAAATTATGGATAGGATATATAAGATTTTACCTAAACATGCTTTTTTACCTATATTCATATCGTTGTTTATTAACTTAAATGCATATTTTTTAAGTAGAGTATTTACCTCTAAACTTAATCACAAGGATTTAAGTGGTAAGCTTGATAAAGATATTCCTTTCGTTAAAGAATTTATGATTATCTACATGCTAGCTTATGTGGTGTGGATAGTAGGTTATATTGTTATCGGAAGAGAAGAAAAAAGCATCTGCTATAAGATTTTCACAGCGGAGCAGATAGCTAAAATAATGTGTTTACTTTGTTTTATATTTATTCCTACCACTATGGTCAGACCACATATTATGGGAAACGAGTGGTTAGATATATTTTGTAAAATGGTATATAGCAGCGATGGGGTTTTATCAAACGGGCAATTTATAGCGGATAACCTATTCCCTTCAGTACACTGCCTAGAAAGTTGGGTTTGCTTTAGAGGAGCATTAAAAAGTAAGCGAATGGGAAATATATATACTGTTATAATGGGGATATGTACAGTACTGATTTTTGCATCGACATTGCTGGTAAAGCAGCATATAATAATCGATGTTTTCGGCGGAGTTGCCGTGTTTGAAGTTGCTATGTATATTGAAAATAAGCTAGAAGTATCAAGACTGTATTATTATTTTGAAAATAGAAAGCAGAAAAGGTTGAGTAACAATGAAGAGTAAAAAGAAAACTATTGCATCCTTATGTTTCTTTATGGTTTTGGTTTTATTAACCTTTACTACCATAATTAAACAGAGCAAAGATTTTTCATTTAGTAAATTTTGGGAATTTTTAGTTACTGCTAATCCTATATATGTAATCCTAGCAATTTTATCAATGTTTGGATTCATTATTTTTGAGGGATTGGCGCTAGTAAAAATATGTGAAATTTTTGGCTATAAGAGAAAGAAGAACAGAGCAGTATTGTATGCTGCCCCTGATATTTATTTTTCTGCAATAACACCATCTGCTACAGGTGGTCAGCCGGCGTCAGCATATTTTATGATGAAGGATAAAATTCCAGGTTCAGTAACTACAATAGCGCTATTAATAAATCTTATTTTTTATACAGCAGCTATTATTCTAGTGGGAATAATAAGTTTTATTGTAGATCCTGAGTTTTTATTAAACGGAAATCCTATATCCATAATAATGATTATAATAGGATTTTCAGTTCAGATATTTTTATTATTATTTTTCTTTATGTTAGTTCATAAAGAAAAAATAGTAATGACTATTGCCAGAGCAATTTTAAAATTCTTAAATAAATTACATTTAATTAAAAATATCGACAGAAAGATTGATAGACTAACTATCGTTGAGAAGGAATATAAAGAGTGCGCTAATCAGTTGATTAACCACGGACCACAGCTTATAAAAGCATTTATATTCAATGTATTGCAGAGAGTTTCACAGATTATGGTTACTGTTTTTGTTTATTTAGGAACAGGCGGCTCAGTAGGTAAGATTGTTAAACTGTTTGCTACTCAGGGATTTGTGTACACCGGTTCTAACAGCATGCCTATACCGGGAGCTGTAGGCGTGGCGGATTATTTGTTTATCGATGGTTGTAATACCATAGGAATAGCAGATCCGGTTAATTTAGAATTTCTCAGCAGAGGAATTAGTTTTTATGCTTGCGTTATCATATGTGGATTATTCACTTTGATAGCATATTTTAAGAAAGGAATTAGAAATAAATGATAGGATTTTATGACTACACAGTAATACTTACGTATATGTCTGCTATCTCAGCAGGAATAGGAATAGCAGTTTCTTTATGGGGACAGGGGCATCCATACATTGGAGCTATGTTTTTGATGCTATGTGGTTTATTCGACACATTTGACGGCAGAGTGGCTAGAAGAAAAAAAGGCAGAACAGATGATGAAAAGGAATTTGGCGTTCAGATTGATTCATTATCAGATTTAGTGGCTTTTGGTGTATTGCCTGCATGTATCGGAATTGCGCTTTATAAGCGTGTGACACCGGATCTTATTGACTATAATAGTAAGAGTTTATTAATAAACTTTGAGGGTATTCCTGCAGCAATTATCGTAGTAATAAGTTCATTGTTTATTTTAGCTGCATTAATTAGATTAGCTTACTTTAATGTAACAGTTAAATATACTCAGAATGAGAGTATGGGTAAGGATAAATTCTACTATGGATTACCTGTTACATCAGTGGCTTTATTGATGCCAATGTTTTTGATTATCAGACATATCGTTTTAGTTTTATGTCATTCAAATATTGCATGGGTTTACTATGTAGTTTTAATTATTATAGGAATATTATTTATTTCTAAATTTAAGATAAAGAAGCCAAACAATGCGCAGATTTATGGTTTGATCGGCGTGGGAATGGTAGAGTTTATTGTAGTAATATTAATTAAGCTATTGCTTAAAAAATAGGAGTTTTTCGTGGAAAAAGAAAGTTCTAAAATATTAAGGTTTTTATATAATACAGCACCGGGAAGACTGGTGCTGAAATTTATCACTGCCCCATTTATTTCTAAAATAGGTGGCGCATATATGGATTCAGCTATTTCAAAAATTCATATCAAAAGCTTTATTAAGAATAATGATATTGATATGAGTGAATATGTAAAGGAAGAGTACAGTTGTTTTAATGACTGCTTTACCAGAAATATTATCGAAGAAAAGCGACCAATGGAGAAGGGAGATGACATTTTTATTTCTCCTTGTGACGGTTTACTTTCTGCGTACCATATTTCTGATAAATCAGAGTTTTATATTAAAAAGAACTACTATACTGTAGCTGATTTATTAGGATGCGAAAAAGATGATGAGTTAGCTAAAGGTTTTGAAAATGGAACCTGCCTAATTTTTAGATTATGTGTTAACAATTATCACAGATACGGTTATGTGGACGATGGAACAATTATCAGCAATAAAGAGATTCCTGGAAAGTTACACACTGTAAGACCTATCGCTATCAGAAGATATCCTATCTTTATCCAGAATGCCAGAGAGGCTACTGTTATTGAGACAAAGAATTTTGGAAAAATAGCCCAGGTAGAAGTTGGTGCATTGATGATAGGTAAAATTAAAAATCATAAGAAAAGTGGAAATGTTAAAAAGGGAACAGAAAAAGGAATGTTCTTATACGGCGGTTCAACTATCGTTATGTTAGTAAAGGAAAATGCAATTGAATTGCCAGAAGATTTATTTATAAAGTCAGAAGAAGGCTTAGAAGTCGATGTTAAATTTAGACAGACTATAGGAAAGAAGAGAGGTGATATCTATGCCAATTAAGGTTAAGCAGAACCTGCCTGCCATTGATGTTTTAGAAAACGAGAATATTTTCGTAATGACTGAAAAAAGAGCTATCACACAGGATATCAGACCACTTAAGGTTTTGATTTTAAATTTAATGCCTACTAAGATTGTTACTGAAACTCAGCTTCTTAGAAAACTGTCTAACACACCTCTTCAGTTAGAGGTTGATTTTTTACAGACTGCCACATACGAGTCACAGCACACTGATAAGAGTCATTTAGATGAGTTCTATACTACCTTTGAGGAAATAAAGGACAAACATTATGATGGACTGATTATAACAGGTGCGCCATTGGAGGGCTTTAAGTACGAGGATGTGGACTACTGGGACGAAATCTGTAAGATTATGGATTGGTCTAAGACTCATGTTCATTGCACATATCATTTATGCTGGGGAGCATATGCCGGATTATATTATAGATACGGTATTCCTACTCAGATATTAAAAGAAAAAGTTTCAGGTATCTATAAGCATAAAATATTAAAGAAAAATTCACCATTGTTTAGAGGATTTGATGATGTGTTTATGGCACCTCATTCTAGATTATTCGATGTCAATAAAGAGGATATCTTAAAGCATGAGGAATTAGAAATTTTAGCTGAGTCCGATGAGGCTGGTGTCACAATGGTTAAAACTAAGGATAGCAGTGAATTTTATGTATTCTGCCATTTAGAGTATGATTCGAATACATTGAAGCTAGAGTACGAGAGGGATTTAGAAAAGGGAATTAATCCGAAAATACCATGCAATTACTTCCCGGATGATGATCCATCTAAAAACCCTGTAGTTACATGGAGAAGTGCAGCGCAGTTACTTTATACTAACTGGATTAACTACTATGTTTACCAGACTACTCCTTACGATATCAATGAGGCAGGAACATCAAAGGAAAAAAATAATTGAATATTTCACTAAAAATATTGGACAAAAATATTTTTAGTGTTAAAATTATAAAGGAAACTTCGGAAGAAAATTTAAAGGAGGTTGAGAAGTGAAATTATTAAGTAGAAGAACTTTAGCTTTATCTTTAGCTGTCGTTATGGGTAGCACAATGCTTGCCGGCTGTGGCGGTAAAAAAGATGGCGGGGGAACAGATGTAAGTAGCAAATTGGATAAGAACATTAAGGGTGAAATCTCTTATATGACTTGGGCTGGAGACAGCAAGTACTATGAGGATATTGGACATATGTCACTTACCACTCAGAAGCTAACAGCTGCTAATATTGCAGCTATTTATGCAGTAGCTAAGAAGTTCAATGAGAAATATCCTAATGTTAAGATTAATTTATGGGCTAAGGCCAATGATCCGGATCAGCCAGGTACACCATCATGGGATCAGGAGATGGAGAATTTCAAAACTAAGTATAAGAAATATCCTGATATCTGGAGTTCAACTAGTGTAACTAACGATATTAAAAAAGGTTTAGTTGCTGACCTTTCAGTTTATAAGGATGATGAGACATATAAGAAGTACAACCAGGGATTAATGAAGGTAACTAACTACCACGGAGTGCAGGCAGCACTTCCATCATTCTCTATTCCTTGGGGAGTTTGGATTAATAAGTCTTTAGCACAGGAAAACAATATTGACATTCCTAGTCCTGATTGGACAATTGATGAGTATACAGAATTCTTTAATTCTTCAGATAATAAGACTTTCTGGGGAGGAAAGAGCACACCTACTAGCATTATTAACGTAGGAACTGATACAATTAATAAGCAGATTACTACTAAGGGTGATGTTAAGTTAGACAGTGACCAGGTTAAGGATATGCTTAAGTATATTCCTAAGTGGACTAAGTCAACTATCGACTCAGCAGAGGGTGCTGGTACATTATCAAAAGAAATCCAGAAAGAGAGTGGAGTTTTCTCTTGGTTCTATTTCTGTAATAACAGAACATTAACTAATATCGAGGATCCTTGGTACTTAACAGCAGGTGCTGATCCTGCAGGAAAGAGCATCAATAGTCCTGAGGTTATCAAAGCTAATGATTGGGATATTTATCCATTCCCATCAACAGATTATAACAAGAACACTGTAAAGGTAGTTTTAGATCCTATCTGTGTTCATAACTACAGCGCAGATGATGGAAATACAGAGTGGAGTGAGGCAGAGAAGCAGAAATTATTACTTTCATACACATTTGCTTCATACTTAACAGCTTCTACTGAGGCTAAGCAGGCTGTATTTGATCAGAAGTACACAGCAGCTGGTACAGAAAAATCAGCAGCAGGAGATTCTTTCCCTGTAGTAACAGGAAAAGATTATGAAGATCAGATGGAAATCTGGAACAGTCATCCTGCACACAAGGTTTACAAAGATAAAGAAGGATTTAAGAAGATTAACGAAATCTGGCAGAAAGGCGAGTACTGGGATTACTCAGATAAGACATGGACAACTAACCTTCAGGAGAAGGGTGAGACAACAGATTGTCTATATGAGTGGAAGAACATGTGGAACGAAGAAGTAGCCGGAGTATGGCAAGGAAAGCCAGGCTGGGAGAACAGCGTTCTTTCTAAGTTATCTGATTGGAATACAACATGTAACAAGAGAATTAAGAAGTCTCAGCAGCAGTTAAACGATGCATTAAAGAAATATTATCATTTAACAGATGCAGATTTAAAGAAATAATTAAGTAAACTATTAATCACTCGGAGGTTTTAACATCTCCGAGTGATTTTTTGTAGTAAAATCATTTAGAATGTATTACAATAGAGGTGTTGTATATGATAAGGAGAAATGATTATGTTTTGTAAGAAATGTGGAAAATATGTTCAGCCGGAATTTAAATTATGCCCATATTGTGGAGCGGCTATTGAGAATGAAAATAATTCAGAGCAATCAGATAATTCAGTGGGGGGCGATACTGTTATTTTCTCAAAGGATGATTTAGGAGATACTAAGATTTTTAGTGCAGATGATTTAAATATAGATAACGGTCCTAAGGCTTTAGATGAGGAGTTTGATATTGACGATGATATTATGCCCAAGGAAGTTAGTTTTGAGGAAGAGTTAGATAATTTCGATTTTCCGGAAGAGATGGAAGATGAAATTGATTTACAGGACTTAGATTTAAATGACGATATGGAATATGACATGGAGTCTTATGATGATTATGAGAACAGTCCATATTTAGAAGTTCCTCAGTATGATGCCCAGGAAAGCATAGTAAATAAGAAAAAGAATATTATTATGATTGTTGTGGCTGTCAGCGTAGTATTAGCAGTGGTAGTTACAGCGACATTCTTATCAAATAAATACAGTAATTTTACACCTCAGGAGACTACTACTCAGGAAGAAACTGAGACAGAGAAAAAGCAAAAGGCTACTAAGGAAGAAACTACAGCTTATACAGAGACAGAGAGACAGACTCAGGCTGTGAGAGAGACTGAGACGGTTAAGGAAACTGAGAAGGCTACAGTAAGGGAAAAGAAGACTACTAGAAAGCATATTGAGACAACTAAGAAAAAAGAGGTTATAACTCAGGCGCCAACTAAGGAACAGGTAGTTACACAGAAGCCTGAAGAACCGGAACCAGCCACTGAGGAAGTAGTAGAAGAACAGGAATAATATGAAATATAATAAACAGACCTATGATTATTTTATTGGATTAATAAATGCATTTGTAAACGATAAGACTCCGGCCCCTAAGCCGGAGCTTGTTTCATGGTCTGATATATTATCTCTAGCCATCTTTCATAAAGTGGAGGAAATCATTTTTAAATCCGTAGATCAGCTAAAGGACAGGCCGTCTATGGAGATTTCTAGAAGATTTTTCAATAGCCGAAATCACAATAAATTAGCTGATATTATGCAGATAGAAGAGGGTAAGGTGATAGTCGATAATTTTAGAAAAAATGAGATTGACGTTATTGCCCTTAAAGGCTGGGTTCTTAAGGGACTTTATCCTAAGCCAGAGTATAGGCAGATGGGAGATATCGATTATTTAGTTAGGGCTAAGGATATAGATAAGTGTATTCCGATTATGAAGCTTCTAGGCTATGAAGCTGAGGATGTGGGATTAGATGCCAGCCATGATGAGTACGGTAAAAAGCCTTATATGAAGGTGGAAATTCACAGAAGACTGCTTCCGCCTACTGAGGAGAATCATTGGTATACAGATGATATCTGGGATAGATTAGTGGAGGATGAGCCCCATATCTATCATATGACTAAGGAAGATTTTTATTTATATCATCTACTTCACTTTGAAAAGCATTTTTCAATGGGAGGTAGCGGTGTTCGTTCAATTCTGGACCACTATTATATTTTAAAGCATTGGAAGGATGATATAGATTGGGAGTATGTGGATTCAATTATAGAAAAAATGAACTATGTTTATTTCCAGAGTATGACTAATCAGTTAGCTATAAAGTGGTTTGGCGGTGAGGAGTTTATTGGCGATAGGCTAGATGAAAATATTCTTTCAGAGGATGATTTGTTTGATGCAGGAATATTTATATTAGACAGCGGAGCCTTTGGAACTGAAGAGAATTATCAAAAATGGTATTTCAATAAATTAAAAAAAGAGAATAATGTTAAAAGTAAAAAAGGATTTATATTCAGACGTATTTTTATGGAGAGAAGCAGAATGGAAAATATCTATCCTGTGCTTAAAAAACACGGATGGTTATTGCCTATTATGTGGGTTAGAAGAATAGTATATGTGCTACTTCACAGAAGAGATAGAATTAAAAGTGAATATAAGTCAATAAAAGATATGGAGGAGTAAAGATGGAATTATCAAATTATAAACCTAAGGAAGTTATAAAGTATTTTGAAGAGATTTGTAAGATTCCCCACGGCTCAAAGAACGTAGAAAAGATTAGCCAGTATCTGGTGGATTTCGCTAAGGATAAAGGGCTTTCTTATATTCAGGATGACGATTTAAATGTGGTTATTAAAAAACCTGCCACTAAAGGGTATGAGAGCGCAGAACCTGTAATATTGCAGGGACATATGGATATGGTGGCCATTGGAGATATAAGCGAGGAAACCGGAGTTGATGCCTATGTAGAGGATGGTTTTATTACAGCTAAAAATTCTACATTAGGAGCGGATGACGGTATCGCTGTGGCTTATATGTTAGCCTTACTTGAGGCGGATGATATTCCTCATCCGGCATTAGAATGCGTATTTACTACAGATGAAGAGATAGGAATGCTAGGTGCTATAAGTCTTGATGCATCCATTTTAGAAGGAAAGACTATGATAAATGTGGATTCTGAGCAGGAGGGCGTCCTTACAGTAGGATGCGCAGGTGGCGCCACTATAAAATGCAGTTTTCCTTTTAGACAGGAGACATTTACAGCACCAATTGTGGAGTTTAAAATCTCTAACATCACAGGTGGTCATTCAGGAGGTGAAATTCATAAGCAGGGTGCCAATGCCAATGTGGTGATGGGTAGAATTCTTCTTACATTGCTTCAGAATATGGAAATTAGAATTTTATCAATTAACGGTGGCGATAAGGATAATGCCATTGCTACTTTTGCAGAGGCAGCGGTAGTTATCTCTCAGGAAGAGGAAGCTAAGACTAAGGCGTTAGAGATTATTGAAAATACATTCAATGAAATTAAGGATGAATACTCATTTACTGATCCTAATATGAAGCTTGAGAAAAACTATCTGGATATGAGTTTAGTAAATGTAGTTAGCGGTGCTGCTACTTTAACTACTATCGTGGCGCTATCTCAGTTTGATAATGGAGTTATAAAGATGGAGCCATCCATGAAGGATATGGTTAGAACATCTCAGAACTTAGGAATAGTTAGAACATTGGATAATTCTATTGACATAGAAATCTTAGTGAGAAGTAGTGTTGAGTCAGAAAAGAATTATCAGGTAGAAAAAATAAAGGCTTTAGCAGAAATCTTTGGCGGCGTGGTAACTGTGGAGAATGATTATCCGGGTTGGAAGTATAAGGAAGAGTCACGTCTAAGAGAAGTTTTTGTGGATTGTTATAAAGAATTATATAAGGATGCAGATGATTCTCTAAAGGAACCGGTGGTAGAGACAGTGCATGCAGGCTTAGAGTGCGGCATTTTTACAGGTAAGATAGAAGGCCTTGATGTGGTATCTATAGGACCGCAGATGTATGATATTCACACTGTGGATGAGAGAATTGAGATTGCATCAATTGAGAGAACATGGGAGCTTTTAAAAGCTGTATTGAAAAAACTTAAGTAGCAATAAAAAAGACGGTTTATGCCGTCTTTTTATGTTTTTGAAAAAAGGAGGAGGCCAATGAAGATATTACATTTAGCAGATACTCATATTGGAAAAAAAGTTAATGGCTATTCCATGGTGGAGGATCAAAAATATATATTAGAGAAAGTCTATGAAATAATCGAAGCTGAAAAAGTGGACAGAGTAGTTGTGGCAGGGGATGTTTATGATAAATCTATTCCGGTGGTGGAAGCGGTAGAAGCCTTAAATGATTTTCTAAAAAAACTTTCAGATATGGGAGTTAAAACCTATATAATTAGCGGTAACCATGACAGCTCAGCCAGATTAGAGTTTGGTTCAGACCTTATGAAAAACTCCGGAATTTATATTGCAAAGAAGTTTAATGGAAAAATTGAGGTGGTTCACGATAAGGATGAGTATGGCGATATAGACTTTTATTTATTGCCATTTATAAAGCCTGTAGATGTGAAGCATTACTACGGTGAAAGCTATGAGCCGGAGGCTTTTAACAGTTATGATTCTGCAATGAAGGTGGTTATGGAAAATACTTCTGTGGATGAGTCTAAGAGAAATATTATTTTATCCCATCAATTTGTGGTGGGAGCAGATGTGTCAGGCTCCGAGGATTCACCGGTAATGGTAGGTGGCGTGGACCAGATAGGAAAGGACAATTATGAGAAGTTTGACTATGTGGCGCTAGGTCATATTCACAGATCACAGAAGATTCAGGAAAATATCAGATATAGCGGAACTCTTTTAAAATATTCTTTCGGGGAAGCTAATCAGACTAAGGAAGTTTTGATAGTGGACATGAAAGAAAAGGGGAATATTGAATATAAGACAATTCCTTTAGTGCCATTGCACGATATGAAGGAAGTGACAGGCATCTATGACAAGCTAACTTTAAATGAGTTTTATATGAGTGATGATAAAGGATTTGACAGGGAGGATTACCTAAAGATTGTCCTAGAGGATGAAAGTGATATTCCGGGGGCGTTAAATGTGCTAAGAAGCATTTATACTAACCTTATGGAATTAGGATATAAGAGAAATAATGGTGTATCCATAAATATCACAGACGGTGCTATAAAGGCCGAGCAAAAGTCGCCGCTAGAGTTAGTCTGTGAGTTCTTTAAAAAGCAATATAATAAGGATTTAAACCAGGATCAGATTAAGTATATTAACGAAATAGTAGAGAAGTGGGAGGACTAGAATATGAAGCCAATTAAATTAATTATATCAGCCTTCGGTTCCTATGCAGGAAGGGAGGAAATTGATTTTACTAAATTAGGGGACAATGGAATCTATCTAATTTGCGGAGATACCGGTTCCGGAAAAACTACTATTTTCGATGCAATAAAGTTTGCGCTATACGGTGAGGCCAGTGGCGATAACAGAGACAGCAATGGATTTCGTTCGAAGTATGTAAGCCCGGATGATGACATAGATACATTTGTGGATTTTACATTTGAATATTTCGGAAAAGTTTATAATATTGTGAGAAGTCCCAGCTATGAAAAGAAGAAAAAGCGTGGCGATGATTACCGTACTTATGGCTCCAAGGTGGAGCTGACATTTAGCGATGGCAGAGAGCCTATCTCTAAAATAAAGGATGTGGAGAGAGCTATTGATGAGATAATTGGACTTAGCGATAAAGAGTTTTCCCAGATTGCCATGATAGCTCAGGGTGATTTTAATAAGTTTTTATTATCAAACACTAAAGAGAGAATCGATATTTTAAGAAAATTATTCCATACCGAAAGATATAATAAATTAGGCGAATCAGTAAAGAGAGATTTAAAGGCTCTAAGGGATGAAAAGGATAAGGTTACTGATAGAATTTCAGAAGCTATTAAAAATATAAAGGTTGATGAGGCTATTAAAAATGATATCGAAGTTAATAACAATGGAAGCGAAAATGGATATGAGTTTATAATTAATGAGCTTTCTAATTGTATAACTAAGGATAAGGCAATGGCCGAAAAACTAAGCCTAGAGATTGGGCAGTTAGATGAGGTTATAAAAAAAGATAGAAAGTCCCTAGATAAAATTGAAGAGTTAGATAAGAAAAAGAAAACTAGAGATGAGATAAAGGCTGAAGTTAATAAGCTAGAAGCTAATCTAAAAGAGGCTAAAAATGCCCTTATGGAGGCTTCGAAAAATAAAGAGCAGATAAAAGATTTAGAAATTAAGATTGATAAATATAAGGATATTGAAGATCAATATAAAAAGCTTCATAGCTTAGAGGAAAATCTTAAAACTATAGCTGATAAAAAGTTATCTCTAGATAAGCAATTATTGACTTTAAAAGATAATCAGGACAGTTTAAAAGAGAAAAAGGAAAATAATGAAAAATCTTTTAAGGAGTTAGATGGAGTAGGTGAAGAGCTGGTTAAAGCTAATTCATTAAAGGATACTAAGGCTAAAGAGGCAGATACTATTAGAACTCTTATGGATGAGTATAATAAGTATTATAAAATGAACCTGGATATTGAAAAATACGAAAAAGAAATTATCCAGGCAAAAGATAGATTTAATAAGGCTAATGCTGAATATAGTAATATTTTAGGAGCTTTTTTATCTCAGCAGGCAGGAGTGCTGGCAAAAGAATTAAAAGACGAACAGCCTTGTCCAGTGTGCGGTTCTACTAATCATCCAAATCCTGCTATGTTAATAAATCAGGAGATTTCACAAAAGAGTGTAGATAAAGCCCATGCTAAAGCGGAGGATATTAGAAAAGAATGCTATGATATTACTGCTAAAATAAATGAGTCAAAGGCTAATAGAGATAATGCCAGGGGAAATGGTCTAAAGCATGGAAATATTGATTTTGATAAGTCTGATTCTATGGAAACTATAAGAAAGCTTCGAGAAGAAAATGAAGCTGATATGGCTAAGATTACTAAAACTATAGATGACTTAAACAGTAAAAAGAAGACTTACGATAAGTTAAAAATTGATATTGAAAATGCAGAAGTTAAGCTTAAGGAATTATTGACTTTAATTGATGTGAAAAATAATGAAGTAAAGAAAATAGAGTTAGATAATGTGGCTTTATCAAGTGAGAAGAATTCTTTAGTAAAGACTTTAGAGTTTGATTCTTATGAAAAGGCAGCAGCGTATTTTGATAAGATAAAACATAAAAAAGATACTCTTGAGATGACATTGAAAAAAGCTGAGGATGAGGTGGACAGTAAGAATAGGGATTACAATCTAAAGTCCGGCGAACTTAAAAACATATCAGAAGAGATAGAAAAAGAGGATGATAAAGAGCTTGATAAGGAAGCAATAAATAATAGTTATAAAGATCACAGTAATGCCAAAGAAGAAAAACAGGCATTGCTTGATACTTTAAAAATTACTAATTCTAAAAATGAGGATGCTTATAAAAGCATTTCTTCTAACCTAAAAGATTTTAGAGAAAAGGATATAAAAGAAAAGTGGTTAGCAGAGCTTAACACTGCTATTAACTCCGGATCTGGTGAGTACAGCGTCACATTAGAGACCTACGTGCAGATGGAATACTTTGATAGAATCTTAGTACATGCTAATGTGCGCCTTATGTCAATGACATCTAATCAGTATGAACTTAGAAGAAGTACTGACAATACCGGCGGAGGTTATAAGGGCTTAGACTTAGAGGTTATAGACCATTACAATGGCACTAACAGAACAGTTAAGAGTTTATCAGGTGGTGAACAGTTTATGGCAGCTCTATCATTGGCGCTAGGTATGTCAGATGAGATTCAGTCAGGATCTGCTAAGGGTGTAAAGATTGATACATTGTTTGTGGATGAAGGATTTGGATCATTGGATGAGGCTACACTTGATGCGGCACTTAAGACCTTACTTTCAATGAGTCAGGATAAGCAGATAGGTATAATTTCTCATGTGGAGGAGTTGAAAAATCGTATTGACAGACATATAAATGTGTATAAAGATGGGGCCAATGGCAGTAGAACGGAAATAGTAGTGTAAAAATATCCAAAAAAATGGCTAAAAAACCCGTAAAATAGTGCACAAATACCTTTAAATCTTGACAAAAGCCCATAAATACGGTATAAAATAACTTAGATACGCGAGGAAGGTATCGGATATTTATTTATAAGGAGGATTCATATAATGAACAAGAAAGAATTCGTAGCAGCAATCGCAGAGCAGACAGGTCTTTCAAATGCTAAGGCAGCTGAGGCTGTAAAGGCATTTACAGATGTTGTAACAGAGACAATGAAAAAGGGAGATAAGGTTCAGTTAGTAGGATTCGGAACATTCGAAGCTACAAAGAGACCAGCTAGAGAAGGTATCAATCCTGCAACTAAGGAAAAGATCACTATCCCAGCAGCAAACGTACCTAAGTTTAAAGCTGGTAAGCCTTTAAAGGATGCTCTTAACTAATTAACAGAGAATTCTATTAAAAGAACTGTCACTTTGGTGACAGTTCTTTTAAAATATAATGAGGTATAATATGAGAATAGATAAGTTTTTAAAAGTTTCTAGAATAATAAAGAGAAGAACCGTGGCGGCAGAAGCTTGTGGCGCCGGAAGAGTTGTAGTAAATGATAAACCTGTTAAGGCATCCTACGATGTTAAGGTGGGAGATATTGTAGAGATAATGTTTGGCCAGAGAACAGTTAAAGTTAGAGTGGAGAAGTTATTAGAGACTACTAAAAAAGACCAGGTAGATGAAATGTATACTGATTTAACAGAATAATTAGACTAAAATTGGACTAATATCAGATTTAATGTTAAAATTAGCAGTGTTAGGGATTAGTTTCGAAAGAAATGATGAGGTAGATATGGGTCAGTATCAGAGAAATAGAGGAAATTCCAGTATTAATAGAAAAAATACCACTGTGGGATACAGAGGTGGCGTGGAACTTAGTAATATTACTGTTGGCGTAGATGATGAGCCGGTTAGAAAAAATCTAAGTTCTAATAGTGGTGCGCGTAATACCAGACCTGCATCCTCTAGACCTTCTAATTCGTCTAATTCTTCATCAGGAAGAAAGCCTGGTGCTAAAAGACCTGCATCCCGTAAAAAGGCAGCTTCTAATAATACAGGAAAAAGTAAGAGACCTGTTTCAAGAACTGCTAAAGCTACGGCTAATAATAAGAGAAAGAAAGCTGAGCCTAGTAAGATAAGTAAATTACTACATGGAAGTAAACCTAAGAAAAAGAGTTTAAAGAGCGCGGCTAGGAGGGCAGCAGCTATAGAGTCTAGAAAAAGAGAAGAAGAATATGAGATGAGGAGAAGACAGGAAGAAACTGTCAGAGCAACTCAAACATTACAGCGCGTAAGAGCCAATAAAAATAGATCTAATAGAAAATTTTATGGAACTCTAGCAGTTATGCTAACAGTTTGTATTATCACAGGTATTTGGGCAGGAACCAGATTCGGTACCTTGTCTAAACTAAATGAACAAAAGAAAATGCTAGAGGAAAAATATAAACAGCAGATAGAGCTATCTGAGAAGTTAAAAGAAGAAGAAAAATATGTTAAGACTAATGATTATATAGAGCAGATGGCTAGAAAAATGGGATTACTATATCCTGACGAAGTTATTTTTAAACCAGAAGAGAAATAAACGACAGGTTTTATTATGAATAAAAATAAGTTAGATTCTCCTGTTAGAAAATTGGAGAATAAAGTTATTGAATTTATTGAAAAAAATGAATTATTAAAGAAAACAGACAGCGTCATTCTTGGAATTTCCGGTGGCGCTGATTCTGTTTCTATGCTGAAAATTTTTAGTGATATTAGAGACAGATATGAGCTTAAATTAACAGTGGTTCACGTTAATCATAATATACGAAAAGAAGCTATTGAAGATCAAACCTTTGTGCAGGAATTATGCAGGAAGCTAAAGGTTGATTTTATTGTTAAAAATATAGATATAAAAAAGATGGTTAAGGATCTTAAGTTAAGTGAGGAGGAGGCAGGAAGAAAAGCCAGATATGACGCTTTTTATGATACTGCAATAAAGCTTAAGGCTAATAAGATTGCCGTGGCTCACAATGGTGATGATAACGCTGAGACCATTCTTTTTAATATGTTTAGGGGAAGCGGATTATCAGGGATGACTGGCATTGCCCCTAAAAGAAAGTTTAGAGGACTTGAGATTATAAGACCGATTCTTTGTCTTAACAGAGAAGAGGTGGAGGAATATGTGGATGCATGTCATATGACATATTGCACAGATAAGACTAATTTAGAGACGGTGTATTCTAGAAATAAAATTAGACTAAAGTTAATTCCATATGTGGAAGAAAATATTAATGCCAATGCCAGAGAGAATATTAGAAATCTAGCACAGCATTTAAGAGAAGTGGAAAACTTTCTAGAGTCTGAAGCTAAAGTGGCTTATGAAAAATTTGTTAGAGATAATACGATTTTAAAAGAAGGATTTTTACTAGATGATGCTGTATTTAAAAAGCTTCTTTTAATGGTTATTCACAATGTGGATGGTTATGTTTTTGATCTAACTAATGCCCAGATAGAGGCGGTATCTAAACTTAGATTTAATCAGGTTTCTAAAAGTTTAAATTTAACTAAAAATATTGTGGTCACTAGAACTTATGAAGGTATTAAATTTTCTAAGGGTAATTTAGAGTGTGAAACAGTTGATAAAGAGGTAATTGACTTAAGGCTATTAGAGACAGAAAAAAAGATAATTGTTTCAGATATAAGTTTCCAACTTTTAGATAGAAGCGAAGTGGATGAGCAGGAATTTAGTGCTCATAAAACGTGTACGAAGTACTTGGATTATGGTAAAATACATACGTTAGCTTTAAGAGCCAGACAGCCTAAGGATTATTTATTTATAGATAGTGAACATAAACAATCTTTAAAGAAATATTTTGTAAATAATAAGATTGATTCTGTAGCGAGAAACAGCACTAGGTTATTGTGCGATGAAAACCATGTTATATGGGTTTTAGGATATAGAATTAGCGCTTATTATAAGGTGGATGAGAATACGAAAAAGATTCTTAAAATTGAAATCGATAAATCAAATTAATGGAGGCAGATTATGCAGAGCAAAGGAATATTACCTAGATTATTGTTAGTTGCAGTTATGATTATTGCAATGTTTTCGGCATTTAAATCTTACCAGGCAATGCAGCAGGGGAAAGAATATTCATACAGCGAATTCCAGAAGGACTTAAAGGCTGGAAAGATTAAGAGTGTTGAGATTAAGCAGAATGAGAAAATCCCTACCGGAAAGATTATTGTCCATTTTAAAAAGGGTAAGGAAAAAATGACTGATGTGGATGACACTAAAAATATTGTAAAGCAGATAGATGAATATAAAGCTGATAGCAAGGCAGATGTTAAGGTTAATATATTACCTGCACCGGAGGATAATTTATTACTTAGAATTTACGTGCCTATTTTATTAGGATTTATTGCGTTATTTATTCTATTAACATTCTTTATCAATGCTGTCGCAGGTGGTGGTTCTAATTCTAAGATGGCTAATTTTGGAAAGAGCCGCGCTAAGATGGTAGTGGAAGTTAAGGGAATTGACTATTCTAAAGTAGCCGGTTTACAGGAAGAAAAGGAAGAACTTGAGGAGATTGTAGATTTCTTAAAGAATCCTAGAAAATATATCGACTTAGGTGCCAGAATTCCTAAGGGTATCTTATTAGAGGGCCCTCCGGGAACAGGTAAGACTCTTTTAGCTAAGGCTACAGCAGGCGAGGCCAACGTGCCATTTTTCACTATTTCAGGTTCTGATTTCGTGGAGATGTTCGTAGGTGTCGGTGCCTCAAGAGTTAGAGATTTATTCCAGGAAGCTAAAAAGAATGCTCCTTGTATTATATTTATTGACGAGATTGACGCCGTAGCCAGACGTAGAGGAACTGGTATGGGAGGCGGCCACGATGAGCGTGAGCAGACACTTAACCAGATGCTAGTAGAGATGGACGGTTTCGGTGTTAATGAGGGAATTATCGTAATGGCTGCAACTAACAGAGTGGACATCTTAGATCCTGCTATTTTAAGACCTGGTAGATTTGACAGATCAGTTCTAGTAGGACGCCCTGATGTTAGAGGCAGAGAGGAAATCTTAAAAGTACATGCTAAGAATAAGCCTTTAAGTGATGATGTAAACCTAGAAGAGGTGGCTAGAATAACTGCCGGATTTACAGGAGCAGATTTAGAGAATTTATTAAACGAGGCTGCTATTATGGCTGCTAAGGAAGGCTTTAAGTTTATTACTCAGAAGGATATTCGAGAGGCTATGCTTAAAGTAGGCGTAGGTAAGGAAAAGAAGAGTAAGGTTATCTCTGATAAAGAGAAAAAGATTACAGCATATCACGAGAGTGGTCATGCCATACTATTCCATCTATTGCCGGATGTAGGACCGGTTCACACTGTGTCTATTATTCCGGTTAGCTCAGGCGCTGGTGGATATACAATGCCATTGCCAGAAAAGGATGATAATTACTTAACTAAAGGAAAGATGCTTCAGGAGATTATGGTTTCTCTAGGTGGAAGAATCGCCGAGGAATTAATTTTAGATGATATCACTACAGGAGCATCAGCTGATATTATGCAGGTTACAGCTTTAGCTAGAGCAATGGTTACTAAGTACGGATTCTCAGAAAAGCTGGGATTAATTAACTATGATAACGACAATGACAATGTCTTCATCGGAAGAGATTTAGCGCATTCTAAAGACTTCTCTGATGAGACAGCTAGCGATATCGATATCGAAGTTAAGAATATTGTTAATGACTGCTATGCTAAGGCTAAGAAGTTAATTGAGGACAATATCGATATTCTTCATAAGAGTGCCGAGCTTCTTATGGAAAAAGAGAAAATTGGACGCGAGGAATTTGAAGCGTTATTTAACTAGGCAGATAATGGAATTGATAGGGGATAAAAATGGAGAAGTTCAAGGAAGCTTTGTTCCATGATGGAACCGAAAGATTTTGCAAATATAATAAGAAAACCGGACTGTACACAATTATTTTGCGTACAGAGGCTATGTCTGTGGAAAATGCTTATATTGCAATTAATGACAGCAATACCTACATGAAGATGGAGTATTGCAAGAATATAGGTGAATTTGACTATTATATGGTGCGTCTTACTCTTAAAGAGGGAGAGATAATCAGATATCATTTCATGGCACACAATGGCCATACTAAGGTTTATTATAATCAAAACGGTGCAGGTGATTACGTGGATCCTAGTGCCGATTTTGAGATGACTGTAGGTTTTAGAACTCCTAACTGGGCTAAGGGCGCTGTTATGTATCAGATTATGGTGGATCGATTTTACAATGGCGATCCTACTAATGATGTGTTCTCAGATGAGTATGCCTATATTGGACGAGGTGTTGATCAGATAAGAGATTGGTATCAGATGCCGGCACCGGATGATGTCAGAGAATTTTATGGTGGCGATCTTCAGGGTGTAATGGATAAGATGGATTATCTAAAGAAAATCGGTGTGGAAGTTATTTATTTTAATCCACTTTTCGTATCACCATCTAATCACAAGTATGATACGCAGGATTATGACCATATTGACCCACATATAGGAAAGATAGTATATGACTCAGGAGAGCTATTAAAAAATGGTGATTTAGTTAATGAGCATGCTGAGAGATATAAAGTTAGAACTACATATAAATTAAATTTAGAGGCCAGCGACAAGCTTTTTGCTAAGTTAGTTAAGATGGCTCACGAAAGAGGAATAAAGGTTATTATTGACGGCGTCTTTAATCACTGTGGCTCTTTTAATAAGTGGCTTAATAGGGAGAAGTTATATAAGCCTGAAAATGGCTATGAAAAAGGCGCTTATGAGGATAAGGAAAGTCCTTATGTTTCATATTTTAAATTCTTCAATGAGAATTGGCCGGATAATAACCACTACGATAGCTGGTGGGGCTTTGACACATTGCCTAAGCTAAATTATGAGGAGAGTCGAAAACTCTGCGAGGAGATATTTAGAGTGGCCAGAAAATGGGTTTCTCCACCTTACAATGCGGATGGTTGGAGATTAGACGTGGCAGCAGATTTAGGACAGTCCCTAGAATTTAATCACAGCTTCTGGAAGGAATTTAGGGACAATGTAAAGGCTGCTAATCCTAATGCAATTATCCTAGCGGAGCACTATGGTGACGCTCACGACTGGCTTTTAGGAGACCAGTGGGATACAGTAATGAATTACGACGGATTTATGGACCCAGTGGGATGGTTCTTAACCGGTGTAGATAAGCATTCAGATAATGTAAGAATGGAACTAAAGGGTGATGGATACGCATTCCATGATGCCATTACCTTCTTCAATAACAGATTACAGACGGAATCATTATTAGTGGCAATGAATGAATTGTCTAACCATGATCATTCCAGATTTATGACTAGAACCAATGGCCGTGCCGGAAGAGTAGGTACAGCAGGAAGCGAGAGCGCTTCTGATGGAATAAATGAGGGAATCTTTAAGCAGGGCGTTGTAATGCAGATGACACTTCCGGGAGCACCTACAGTTTATTATGGTGATGAAGTGGGTCTTTGCGGATGGACAGATCCTGATAATCGAAGAACCTTCCCTTGGGGTAGAGAGAATTTTGAAATTCAGGAATTCTACCGTGAGGCTATCAGCATTCATAAAAGATTTAAATGTCTAAAGACCGGATCATTTATGATGTTAGGCTGGGGTAGAGATTATGTAAGCTACGGAAGATTCGATGAGAAGGAGACAGTTATCACAGCGGTTAATACTAGTGGAGATGATATAACTGTTAGCATTCCTACCTGGAAATGTGGAATGACAGATGGCCAGGAAATGGAAAAGGTTATGGAAACATGGAGAGAATTCTTTAACTGTGGAAGAACTAGAATAGTTCAGAAGGATGGTCATGTAGAGATTACTATAAAAGCAGGACGCTCAATGATTTATCACAGCGTTAACCCATAAAAAAAGGATGTCGCTTTTGCGACATCCTTTAATTTTTTTATTTAGCTATTTTTTCTCTTGATAAAACTGCCATTCCTGCAGCTGTTATAGTTAAAATAAATAAACCTGTCATAGGATAACCTGT
>CACZSI010000082.1 GCA_902783775.1 uncultured Lachnospiraceae bacterium | reverse complement strand
TGAATCTTTCCATTATTGTCCACCGTTACAATGCTATTATTAGATGATGTCCATCTCATTTTTGATTTATCTACTGGATAATCTACAGGATTCGCTCTTAAAGGTATTATTTCATCCTTAGTATTAAATATATGGATTTCATTAGGTATACTTAGACCATTAATTATTAAATTTACATCGCTCTTTTTAACATAACCAAAATCTTCTTTGCGATCAGTCCATGTTTTTCCATCCTTTGTGAATATTTGATAGTAATTGCCACATACACCTTTTATATCCACAGTTCTCTCTTTTTCATTTGTTCCTTTTATTTCTGAAACGTCACTACTAATTCCCTGTTGATCTGAACATCCCTGATAGACTGTTGCTCCACTTCTTAACTTTCCAGATAGATTCTTTTTCGTTAAACATGATGCTAATAATTTTTTGGTAATATTTGTTTTACCAACTGTAACTTTCATTGTGATAACTGATATTCCCTCACTTTTGAAAACCAATTTTCTTTCGCCGTTAATCGTGCTCACACTAACTATTGACGAATTTCCTGAGGTAAAAGTCAATCCTGATATACTTTTGCTAGTCGCCTTTATATCTATTGGTACACTTTCTCCAATCATTCTTCCGACATGAAATCTTTCTCTCGAAGTATTATTCTCTAAAATTATCTTAGCATCCTCTGCCGCTTTAATCGAATTAGTTACATTAATTTGCGTTATAAATATTAACAACGATATTATTAATACAAACAACTTTTTAATTTTACGTCTCATTTCTAATCTCCTATTTCTCTTTATTGCACAAAAAAACAAGCCATAATAGTATTAGAAAATTTTTATTTTTCTATACTCACCGATTTATGCGCTTTTTCAATTTTAACAGATTATCGCGTGTTGTCAATTCTTTTTTTATTTGATAGGATTTATTATTATTTTATTTAGTTACTTCTATTCGTCAGAATAAAATAATCAACACTTCATATCGCTGTTCCCTCGCCTTCCTGACGAAGGACAGGGTTTGGGCAAAGCCCCAAGCATAACAAAAAGCCCTGGAAAATCCAGGGCAAATGTTTTAATTATTTCGAGACATTTTATTAAACTTAGTTTTAAAAATATTTATAATGATTTTAAGCCATTAAAATAAATCTAGGGAATTAGATAAATAGATTTCTTCTCGAACCTTTAGTTGGTGTTCAGGTTTTGTCATATAATATAATAAAAATTCTAAAATCATTGCGCTGCCAAGGCTTCGTCCCTCAATTTTAAAATTTTCAAATCCAGCCGGAGCATATATATTCTTAATATCATCTATTCCAATAAATCCCGGGTTGTTCATTGCATCAGAAAAGCGGTACCCCTTAATAGCATTAGGTGAGACACAAATATGATCTTCACAGTCTATATCGAGATTCTTCTTACTGACATTTTCATAGCAATCCTTTCTGGCATAACAGTTAAACCAGCAGCATTCATTGCACAGAAATTCTACCTTTCTCTTTTGCTTTTCGGATAACTCTTTTAGCTGTTCTAATTTCTTATTTAATCTAAAGTCAGGAACTACATAATCAAACTCTTCTCGGTTAAGTTCCTCTTTAAATTCATTAAAATCCGTCAGAACCTTCGTAGTGGATGAAACAAAATAAAACTTAGGATATTTTTTCTTTAGATAGTCTAAAAGCAAATCTGAATGAATAATAATTCCATTTCTTCCACTTTTTTCAAATAAGCTACAAAGCTGATTACACTTCTTATCTAAAAGATGCTTTTTATTAAGCATCGAATTACTAAAGGTAAGCCTAGCGGATATTTCATATTTATCCATTAACTCTAGTACCTTTTTAGGATCTTCATCCCCGAATCCTACTCGTCCACCGCCCCATAGACATTCCTGTGGTGCTCCATAAATTGATCCAATTTCACACCACTCATAGAAATAATTTCTGTGTTCAAAAAACAGCGGCAGAAACATCTCATAAAGGTCATAAAATTCAAATAATCCCGGAAGATGATAATAAATCTTCTTTTCCATTGCTTTATAATCTCCATATAAAATAAACTCTATTTAGTATATCATATCTAAAAAACCATGCCATAATAAAAATCCACAACCCCTGTTATTTAGGGATTGTGGACCTTTTTATTTTGCATCAATTAAAATCTAATCAACGTATATTTTTATCTTAGTACTTAAGATCGATTACTAATGAATCAGCATTTCCTGTTTCTACTAATGTTGACTGATCATTTACATCGTCATAGCAGAATCCATATGCCTTGCTGCTTACTGAATGCTTATGGAAGAATCCTGCGTAAGCATTGTATGTGCTTTCTGTCTTATAGTATGTTGAAGGCTTATTGTAGTTAGCAGGAGTCATAGCTACACCTCTGTTGAATGCTGCACAAAGCTGAGCCTGAATTACTTTCTCTACTACGCTACCCTGAGCAAATGCTCCTTTACCTTCTAAGATTTCCTGTGTATTAGGTTTTGATACATAGTATGCACCAGCTCCATCCTTAGTAAATCTCATTCTATTTCCTTCTACACGTCCTCTGAACTGTCCGCCTTCACATGAGAATACTAAGTCTTCTCTAGAATATTTATCCCAGAACTGATTTACATAGTTCTCGAAATAGTTACCATACTGTCTTCCTTCATTGAATAATGTCTTACATGGAGCCATGATTCTCTTGTCATTAGCTAATCCTCTGAATTCTGCTGGCACTTCTTTCTGGAATGCATTGAAGATTTCAGATCTTGTTCCGATATCACCTACGCATCTGTCGAATCCGCCGTACTCATCCATAAGTCTAATCATGTATGGGAAGCTGAAGAAGTCTACTCTTGTTGTATTTCCATGGAATGTGATTCCACCGTTAATTGCTTCTGTTGTGAACTCAAAGTATTCGAATAATGTGTTGATGTTAGCATCACCTGGGTTGTTTACGTCTGGTCCAGCGTATCCTAAGATTCCATCTGCACCCTGGTTAAATGTTACGTAAACTGGCTCTCCGTAACTGATGTACATTCTTCCTGACTCAATAGCTGGAAGATGAACGAAGTTCTTTTCAGCCATTGTATGAACAATTGATTTAGCATATTTTCTAGAACCGATTGTTCCGTTGTTTAATCCTGTGTTAGCTTTTACTAAGTTTCCGTTTGTATCTAAGTAGCATAACTCATGGTTAGCATTCTTTCCTAATACAATCCAATAAATCTGGTTATCTGAATATTTTCCGTTTGTCTTGTTGTTTAACTGAAGAATCATCTTTCCATTCTGTTTCTGGATGTTAGGATCCTTCTGTGGCTTTAACTCTGATGGATAATCTGTAGTCTCTGCTGGTGCAGTTCCCTTAACATTGATATCCATTGAAATTCTCTCTGACTCTCTAGTTCCGCTTACTGTAGCAATTGAAACTGTGTGCTTTCCAGCTACCTGTACAGGAATCTGCTGAACGCCAGCCTGTACTTTTGTTCTCTTTCTAACACCGTCTACATATACGTTGTAGCAGTTAATGTTTCCAGCACCCCAAACAGCTGAGATAATACCGTCATCTGGGTTTGATAATACTAATCCGAATGGCTTAGCAATTGATGTGTCTAACTGGAACTGTACTCCGCTAGTTGTAGGCTGGTTCTGAGCCTTTGTTGTAGTCTGATTCTGTGCCTTAGTTGTAGTTACAGGCTGTGTCTGACCTGTGCTCTTAGCGTTGTAAACGTGAATGTTAGCTTTAACATTTCCTGCGCCATTGTATACTAAAACTTCATTTGACTCTTTTGTTAAATCGTTAACATTGATGAATAATCCTGCACCTTCTACCTTTCCTGTAGATGTGTTTCCGTTAACTGTTACTCTTGAGATATCAGCATCTGCTAAGATTACGTGGATAGCTGTGATTCCCTGGAAGTTCTGAATGTTATTTGGTGTAACATTGCTTCCAGATACAACTACTGCTTTATATGTGTTAGATAAAGCACCACCCATAGCTCCATCTCCTAAGAATGCTGCGTTAGCATACTCGTTAGATGATGTCTGAGCCTTAGTTGTTGTAGGCTGAGCCTTAGTTGTTGTAGCTGCTGGAATCTTCTCAACCTTGATTGATGTCATCTGATCATTCCAATCTGATCCGATCCATGAAGTATTACTTGTGATTACCTTTGACTCACCTGTAAAGTGAATATCTTTATAGATGATAGCTCTGTATCCGCTCTTAACCTTGATTGATGTCATATCATCATTATAGAATCCCTTAGCGTTAAGGTCGCCCATATCGAAGCTTCCCTCGTTAAGAGCTGTTGCTCTTCCGCCGTAGTTAATATCCTGATAAATTGTTACGATTCCTTCTTCTACTTTCTTAGTAGTAGTTTCAGGTTTCTTAGTTGTAGTAGTTTGTGGCTGTGTCTGTGCACCAGTAACATTTACTACTACGCTTGATTTAGTTGACTCTGAAGAACCACTTACTGTTGTAACTGATACTGTGTGGTTTCCAGCTGCAATGTTCTGGATAACATAGTAAGCACATCCTACTGATGAAGCTACTTTATTGTTATCAACATAAATGTTATATGTGTTAATGTCTCCACGTCCCCATACAACACCGATTTCATTGTTTCCTCTGTTCTCAGCTACCACTCCGAATGGTGCTGCAATATTTGTGTTAGTACTTGTCTGTGTACCTGTTGTATATGTTGTCTCTGCTGTATCATACTGAGCATTGCCCTTATTATATGTGAATGATACTTTTACCTTTGTTCCTGCCTTAACTCCTGTGATATCATATGTGAAGTCATATCCATTTGAAGTATTTAAAGTTACGTTCATCTGATTTCCGTTATCTAATTTATAATGTGCAATAACGTATTTTGAATACTCCTGTGTCTTAAATTTAAGTGTGCTTACATTAGATGATGTGTCCACAGCCTCAACTGAATAATCAGCTCCTGCCTGGATAGTTGCCGCAATTACTGTGTTGCTTTTCGCTGCCGGAATGGAAAAGCTAGTAGCTAACATAGCCACTGACAGCGTTGATACTAAAACTTTCTTAAAAACTCCTGTTTTCATTAAAAAACCTCCTAAAATATTAAATTGGTATTCTTCGTTCTAAACGTTTCCAAAACGCTCTTCCTATAGATTATTCTATTTGAAAGCGTTTCCATTTGTAACCCTTTATTTTAGATAAATGGTTTCTTTTTTTTAGAAAAACTATTTTTAAGTTTTTTCAATACCATATTATTTTCCTGATTAATATACAATAAAATAAAAGATGAGAGAAATTACAATAACCTCTCTCATCTTATATATTCATAAATACTATTCTTATATAGTAATTTTATTCCTTATCTAGTAGCTAGATATTTTTCAATACAATCTAATGCATCAACTTCATCTGCTCCATCAGCTGAAACTTTAACTACCTCACCTGGTGTAATGCCTAAAGCCATCATTCCCATAATGCTTTTTCCATTAACTTTCTTAGTCTCATACTCAAAATAAATTTTACTAGCAAACTGGCTAGCCACCTGTACACATTTAGCCACAGGACTAGTTGTCTGATCGGGTTTAACATTAATTAATATGTCCCTAGTTGTCATTTTATCTTCCTCCTAATTATGACCATCTAAATTTTATTTTAATTCCTGAGCAATCTCGCTTATTTTTCTAAGCCGATGATTAACTCCAGACTTCCCCAAAGGCGGATTTAAAATCTCACCTAACTTCTGCAATGAAGCATCAGGATTATTTAACCTGACTAATGCAATATCCCGAAGCCTTTCAGGCAAATAATCAATTCCTTTTTTTTCAATGATAAGATTAATATCATCTATCTGTCTGCAAGCCGTGGTGACAGTCTTTTTTATATTAGCTATCTCACAGTTAACTTCTCTATTATAGTAGTTACTCATATCTTTTAAAATACGAATATTTTCCATATCTAATAAAGAAACCGTAGCTTCCATAACATTAAGGGTATCAATTATTTGATCACCTTCTTTGATATATACCACAAAACTACCTTTCCTTGCAACCTTTTTTGCGTCAATGTTGAAATTTTTAAGGATGTTTATCAATTGTATGGCGCGTTTTTCTGAAGTACATTTAATTTCTAAATGATATGATTTCTGGGGATCAGATATAGAACCTGTCGCTAGAAAAGCTCCTCTTATAAATGCTCTCTTACAGCAATCCTTCTTAATAATAGTATTATCTTTAATATCTATATTGTCCTCTAAATCGCCATCCTTATTAATTATCTTTGTGGCTGATAAAATCTTTAAGGCATCCTCATGTTTTCTAACAAACACATTATAAACCTTCGCCTTACTGTTAGTTTTATAGCTTTGAACCACTTGCTCACCATTTATTTTAAATGTCTTCCATATTAGTTCCTTAAATGATTTTGCTGTGTATTCAGTTTCAGTTTTAATTTTCAGAGAATATTTCTCATTTTCATCTATCATTATGCTACCGCACATTGAAAACATTGCCGCAATCTGGGCTATTCTGCAATGAGCCGGCTTGTTAACCTTCTTAGTTAACTCTTCCTTAACTTTGCTTGTATAATTCATAGGTAGGTTTACCCCTTTATGTCTCTGTGAACTATTTTCAATCCATATGATGCGTCCTTAACCTTAAGTGCTTTATATAAAGCTCTAGCTATTGTCACTGATCTGTGATGACCGCCTGTGCATCCTATTCCGATAACTAACTGATTTTTTCCCTCATTAATATAGTTAGGAATAAGGAACTTAATCATATCCTCTAACTTTTCAAGGAACTCATGAGAAATAGGAGAATCCATAACGTAATCTCTTACTTCCTCGTCTAATCCGGTTTTTTCCTTAAGTTCAGGAATGTAATATGGATTAGGTAAAAATCTAACATCGAAAATTAAATCACAGTCGATAGGTGTACCATATTTAAAGCCGAAAGATGTGATAGTGATAAATAAATTCTTATACTCTTTATTTTTATTAAAGATCTTCTTAATTTCTGATTTAAGATCCTTAACAATAAGATTAGATGTGTCGATGATAAAGTCTGCTCTATTGCGTAAAAACTCTAACTCGCCACGCTCCTTTTTAATTTCATTTTCGAAACTTCCTGAATCTCCCATTGGGTGGCTTCTTCGAGTTTCCTTAAATCTCTTTATAAGTGTGTTATTATCACAATCTAAAAAGAGAATTCTATAATTCTGTTCTTTAACTTTTAGGTTATCTAATATAGCCGGTAACTTATTAAGCTGTGCACCACTTCTTATATCTACCCCGATAGCCACCTTATCTCTGCTACTTTTTGAGCCATAGATTAAGTCAGCAAAAGTTTCAATCAAACGAATAGGTAGATTATCCACACAATAGTAACCTAAATCTTCAAAAATCTTTAGGGCAGAAATTTTTCCTGCACCTGATATACCTGTAACGATAACGAATTCCATAGTATCTCCTGATTATTCTAATTAAGGAATTATTCTAACCTCAGGCTCTAATTCCACATCAAACTGTTCCTTCACCTTAGACTGAACATCCTCAATTAATTTAATAATATCTGTAGCTGTGGCATTGTCCTTATTAATCACAAATCCACAATGTTTTTCTGACACCTGAGCGCCTCCCACCTGATATCCTCTAAGACCTGCATCCTCAATTAACTTTCCTGCGAAATGTCCTTCAGGTCTCTTAAATGTGCTTCCTGCGCTAGGATACTCTAGTGGCTGCTTACTTTTTCTCTTCATCATAAGCATCTGCTGCATCATGCTGATTTCCTGATAGCTTCCTATCATAAGTTCAATGCACATAGATGTCACAATAAATTCTTCATCTAAAACTCTGCTGTGACGATATCCGAAATTCATATCATCTAAACTGTATTCCACCAGCTCGCCGTCTTTGTTAATACCTTTAACATACTTAACTACATCCTTAAGCTCGCCGCCATATGCTCCGGCATTCATAGTTACCGCGCCGCCGACATTGCCTGGGATTCCGTAAGCAAACTCGAAGCCTGCTAAATCATTTTCCATAGCAGCCAATGCCACAGATGAAAGTTTAGCTCCAGCCTGAGCTACAATTTCTAAACCTCTAATATCAATTTCGCTCATTCTGTTTCCCACTTCAATAATGGCACCGTCATAACCCTCATCCCTAACTAGAAGATTACTTCCATTTCCAATGACATAATACTTTTCATCATTTTCCTTACATAACTTAATAACCTTAGCTAACTGCTCTTCGTCGCCAGGAATTATGTAAACCTTAGCATTTCCACCACATCTAAATGTAGTGTGTCCTGCCATTGACTCGTTTTCTAAAACAAAGTCATTACCTACTATATTTTTTATCTTCTCTATTACTTCTATATTCATATCTATCTTCCCACTATTTTATGATAATTATTATCCTATAATAAGAGCTGCTGCACCGTACATTCCTGCGTCATTTCCCAGCTCAGCTAGCTTAACTGCTGCACCGGCACATGCACCGAAGGATTTTTCTTTATAAACAGGCTCAATGGCATCAATTAAGAACTTACCAGCCTTACTTACACCACCACCAATAATAAATGCCTGTGGGTTAGTAACTGTAGCTATATCTGCCATTGCCTTTCCTAGGTATCCTGCCATCTTCTTAACTACCTTTACGGCACCCTCGTCACCGTTTTTAGCTAAATCGAAAACGTCCTTAGCTGTGATGTCATTGCCGAAATCAGCCATTGCAGTATCAGCGTGATTAGCCATATATCTCTTAGCTAATCTAACTACACCTGTAGCTGATGTGTACTGCTCTAGGCATCCACATCTTCCACAATTACAAGCCTCAGCCTCATCGTTTTCTACAGTCATATGACCTACCTCTCCGGCACCGCCATTAAATCCTGTAATAATTTTATTTCCAATAATGATACCTGAACCTACGCCAGTTCCAAGTGTAATCATTACGATGTCGTCGAATTCTTTTCCGCCACCCTTCCATGACTCACCTAGAGCTGCTACATTGGCATCATTTCCTACGCTAACTTTAACTCCGTGGAACTTTGATGAAAATTCCTCTGCTACATTGAACTTGCCCCATCCTAGGTTAACTGCACCTAGAACTGTGCCATCTGCTAAAACAGGACCTGGAAGACCTACTCCTACACCCTCTACATTTTCAAATGTTAAGTTATGCTCAGCTAACTTATCCTCCATACTAGTAACGATATCAGGTATGATATTTTCTCCATTGTTCTCAGTTCTAGTCTTGATTTCCCAAGCATCAATTCTATCTCCTGTAGTCTTGAAAAATCCTATCTTTACTGTTGTTCCTCCAACGTCTACTCCAAAACAATAATCTTTCATTATTCTTCCATTCCCTTCATAAAATTTCTTTCAGCTCTCTCACAAAATTCCTTAGCCGCATTATAACCCATAAGTTTCTGTCTATGGTTAACTGACGCAGATTCTACAATCACCGCCAGATTTCTACCTGGTCTAATAGGTATAGAATAGCATACCACCTTTTTACCTAAGTATTCGATGTACTGATCTTCTAAACCTAATCTGTCATACTCTCTAGTTCTATCCCACTCTTCTAATTTAATAACCATGTCGATGTTTGTGGTATCTAGAATACTTCCCACACCGAACAATGACTTAACATCAATAATTCCGATTCCTCGAAGTTCAATAAAGTGCTTAGTAATCTCCGGTGAAGTTCCCACCAAAGTCTCATCGCTGACCTTTCTGATTTCCACCGCATCATCGGCTACTAATCTGTGTCCACGCTTAATTAATTCAAGGGCAGCCTCGCTCTTTCCAATTCCGCTCTCTCCGATAATTAAAACGCCGGCACCGTAAACATCAACCAATACACCGTGAATGGTAATGGATGGTGCCAATTTAACTCTGAGCCATCTAGTTAGCTCAGCGTATACTCTAGATGTGCTCCAATCTATATTGTAAATAGGAACATTGTTAGCTATGGCAGTCTCAAGCATAATATCATCCGGCTCATATCCACGGCATAATATTAAGCAAGGGATTCCGCTAGTAAACAGTTTATCGTAAACCCATCTCTTATTTTCATCGCCCATAGTCTCTAAAAATGCCTGTTCCACATTTCCGATAATCTGAACACGTTCCTTATCGAAATGGTCGTAAAATCCGGCTAACTGAAGCGCAGGTCTATTGACCTCAGCTGTAGTTATATAGATATCGTCAATGTCAATATCCGGAGTGAAACTATGTAATTTATAATTCTTAGCAATCTCTGAAAATTTAATTCCTTCCATGGTCCCTCCATTTCCTGATAGTATTGATTCTTACATCATTAGCTCTAACCTTTAGTTTAACAAATGGTTTAATGTTTGTATAGAATTTATTCCGACTTTTTTCTAAAAAAAGTGTAGATATTATCAGCAATATCTTCATTTATTTTGTCCACTTCTAACAGTTCCTCCACTGAGGCTGTCCTGATTTTTTCAATAGACTTAAAATGACGCATCAAAGCCTTTCGTCTGGCAGGACCTACACCTTCAATATCATCTAATATAGAATGTATCTCCTTTTTATTTCTTAGGCTTCTGTGATATGTAATAGCAAATCTGTGGGTTTCATCCTGAATTCTGGTGATAAGCTTAAATGCTTCAGATCTGATGTCAATATCAATTTCCTCATTATTGTAGTACAGACCTCTGGTGCTGTGAGTATCATCCTTAACCATTCCACATACCGGAATATTTAGGCCTAACTCCTCTAATACAGATAAGGCCACATTGACCTGGCCCTTTCCACCATCCATTAAAAGTAAATCAGGAAAATGACTAAAGCTCCCTAGTCTGTATTGCTCATCTAATGAATCATCCTTTATGCGCTCTCTAATTTTTTCTCTCTCCTCTAGGCCATGCTTAAATCTTCTTAAAAGCACCTCTCTCATAGATGCATAATCGTCATTGCCCTGGACCCACTTCATTTTAAACTTTCTATATTTATTCTTTTTAGGCTTTCCATCTTCGTACACTATCATGGAAGCTACCGTTTCATAACCGCTAGTATGTGAAATATCAAAAGACTCCATCCTCTCCACATTCTCTATGCCAATTAACTCCTCTATTTCTTTAACAGCACCTACTGTTCTTCTTAATTGACGGCGATATTTTTCCTTATTCTGCTCTAGGAGATTAGCTGCATTTTTTTTAGCTAAAATCATTAGTTTATTTTTTTCACCACGCATTGGATGCACAATTCTCACCTTATAGTTTCTGTTTCTGCTAAGCATATCAGACAATAATTCAGCGTCCTCCACTTCCTCCTGAACTAAAAGTTCTCTCGGAATAAAAGGCGTTCCAATGTAATATTGCTTAATAAAACTGGTTAAGATTTCCCTTCCTGAATCTCCCGGAGAAACGGTTAGATAGAAATGTTCTCGTCCAATAAGTTTTCCACTTCTGATAAAGAAAATCTGAACTACAGCGTCATTGCCATCCTCTGCATATGCTATAACATCCCTATCCTCGAATTTATGGCTGGTGATTTTCTGATCTCCTGCCACATGGTTAATGGAATTAATTAAATCTCTATACTCAAGGGCCTGCTCAAACTCCATTTTATCGGAGGCTTCCTGCATTTTTCCCTTAAGTTCCTCCACTGTAGCCATATAATTTCCTTCTAAAAACTTAATAGCCTTCTCCACATTTTTTTCGTAGTCTTTTGTTGAAACATAGCCCTGACATGGACCCTGGCATTGGCCTATATGATAATAAAGACAAGGTCTGCCATTAATCTTAGGTTCCTCTTTATCTGTTCCATTAAAAGCTGCAGCCTTAATGGACTTATTACAGTTTCTTATATGATATATTTTCTGCAATAAATCTATAGTAGTTTTTACCGCTTGAGCACTGGTGAATGGACCGAAATATCTGTTTTTATCTTTCTTCATTCTTCTAGCTAAAACTATTCGTGGGTAATCCTCACTGACAGTGACACAGATATAAGGATAAGATTTATCATCCATAAGCATGGTATTGTACTTAGGACGATACTCCTTTATTAAATTGCACTCCAAAATGAGAGCCTCCAACTCAGAATCTGTCAGGATATACTCAAACCTGTTTACGTTTGATACCATTGATTCTATTTTAGAGGTTCTCTTAGTGCTCTTACGAAAATAAGAGCTGACTCTTCTTTTTAAGTTAACTGCCTTCCCCACGTAGATTACATTATCATGAATGTCATGCATTAGATAAACTCCCGGGGTGGAAGGCAGCTTTTTTAGTTCTTCTTTAATATCAAAATCTGCCATAATACTCCTAAATGAATATTGCATTTTAACGTCTATAATATTTCAAAAGCATATTTTTATATTCTACAGCAGAGAAGTCTCTGGCCTTTCCGCTATCGCCTATTACATAGGATGCATAATTGTTCTGCCATGCTAAGATTGATCTTACATTTTCCTTTTCCACAGATGAAAGCATACCCTCAACCTGAGCTGTGCTCTTTCCTGTATCTGTATACCATGACAATGACTTAAAGTATGCTCTTAGTGACGCTGTCTTAAAGTGCGCTCCATATCTGGCATATATTTCATTTCTGGCAATAATGCATAAGCCATATCTGTCTACATCATCTAGAGCTGTATCATAGTAGAACGGATCCGTATTTATAGTATACACATCTGAATCACTAATGGCGAACTCATAATATGGTGCTTTATTGATATTCTTAACTCTTCCACCGGAATTAGATACTGAAATCTTTGTTTTTTTGTTTGCAGCTTTCGTCTTATTAACAATGGATTCATAACTGCTAAGCTTAGTCTCTAAATCATTTTTTAGGCTGGCCACGTTTGATAAATTCTCGCTGTTTACAGCATTTTTATAGCTAGCAAGAGCTATACTGGCCTTATTTTTAGCCTTAATAATTTTACTTTTTTTATTGATTTTTTTAGACTTTGAAGTGTTAACAGTATTGTCATAACGCTTCTGATATTGATTCATTAATTCCTTTTCACTGCCTATGCTTTGTGTAGAATTATTTAAAATCGCCTTTTCGTACTCTTCTAGCTTATCCTCCACATCTTTAGCTGAAATTTGCATTTTAGTTGAATCATTCTGAGCTAGAGCATCATCAAGTGATTTCATTTTTTCTTTTAAGGCTACATATGATGCAAATTTATTTAAATCTATCCCTGCCATTTTAGCCTGATTTGATAATTCGCCTTCTTTAGTTGTATACCCTTTTTTTGACTCATTGTACTTAGAATACTCATTTGAAACATCAATAATTCGCTTTATCTCATCTAAATTATTGTTAAGGGTAAAGATATTTATGCTATTCTTTCCCATCTTAACATTTTCATATGAAGCTTTATTATAATCGTTTAGAACTACGCCTTTTGAAATCATTATTTCTTCCTTTAGGCATTCATTATCCAATGTATTCTGCTTATTCATTGCCACAACAAAATAAATTATCATAGTAATTATTAACACTCCGAATACGGATGCTAATACTATAATTAATGTTTTTGAATTGTTGTTAGCTGATGCCGGTCTTTGATTGTTAACTTGTCCCATACCCATATTCATCTGATTTTGTGCTGGGTTATTTGACTGTTCTATTTCCACCATTGCACCACAATTTCCGCAAAACTTCTGTCCCTCTGGTATTTGCGCACCACACTTTTTACATGTTCTCATAATAGCCTCCTTTATCAGCTTTATTTAAAATAGTCGGCTAGTCCATTTACTATTCCCGCCACTATTTTATTTTGATATTCATCTGTTGCCATCAATCTGTCCTCACTAGGATTAGACATATAACCCATTTCAAAAATTGTTACCGGCACTTGGCTCCAATTTATTCCACTCATAGAATCCGTCTCCCACACTCGCTCTCTTTTAGCACCTGTAGTCGCCACGCAGTTTTCTAATATACAGCTAGCTAATCTCTTACTGTCAGCATAATTTTTAGAACAATACGGATTAGATGATGTTGGGCAAATAGTCATCATCCCCTGAACCGATGAACTCTCACTACTATTGGCATGGATTCTAATAAAAGCATCTGCATTATTTTCATTGGCGATAGATGCTCTCTCGGAATTACTAATATCCACATCATTAGTTGTTCTACACATTATAACTGTGTAACCTTGTTTCTCTAAAGCGTTTTCAAGTTTTAACGAAACCTTAAGATTTAGTTGATACTCCGCTAATCCACTAACACATCCTGATGTACCAGAAGTCACCTTAGCTTTCTTCTGGCTAGCTCCAGGTCCCACCGGCTCTAAAGAACTATTGCCTCGAGATTGATGTCCTGCATCAATACAAATAATCTTTCCAGAGCCATTGGATTTTTTCACTTCCAAATAACCCTTTTTTTCTTTCTTATTTTTTTTCTCAATCTTCTTCTCTTTTTTATAAGCTTTCTTATATTCTACATCTGTAATTAAATATTCAGACTTGATGAATGCAATCTTATCCCTCCACTTTATCTGACTCCATCCATTTTCTTCACTAATAACTGCCACCTTCGTCCATTTGGACACAGTTTCAATTGGATTCCCCTTTGTGGAAGGCTTCTTCCTGATATTAACCTCATCTGATGTATACTTAAAAGTTTCTTTAATAGCTTTTTTAGTTGTTTCTATATTTAGGGTTTGCGACTCTGTTTCTGTAACCTCTTGTGTTACTACTTTTAAAGATTTCGAAACTTTTTTCGAACCACTTGATATATATAAAATCCCCAAAGTTATGCTGATAATGGCGATTGAAATCAATGCACCTGCAGCAATAGATTTAAGATGTTTTTTATTCATATTTTTTCTCCTATTTTTTTATTTCAGCCACTAAGGTATAACAATTAAGGCCAGGCATAAAGCCTAGCCCCAAAAGTAATAGAAGGTATAATAAAAAAATTTAAAAATATATTATAGTCAGCTAATTAAGTTTTCCGTTCCTTAAACTAATACTATTTTACCAAAAAACTGTATAAATTTCAACAATTATAAGCTTAAATCTAAAAAAGAAAAAACTAATATGTCGGTTTAAACATATTAGTTTTTTCTAAATTTTATCTTTTTATTCTTCGCCTTTACACTTTCTAAATATTTCCATAAACTGCTTTCCGGTAATTGTCTCTTTTTCATAAAGGAATTTAGCTATCTCGTCTAATGTCTCACGATTGTCTATCAACATCTGCTTAGCTTCCTGATATCTTTCCTTTAATAAGTTCTTTACTTCTTCCTCTATCTCTGTAGCAGTCTTATCACTACAGTTTAGAGTAGAGCGGTTAGAAAGATATGGATTTTCCACTGTCTCTAGACTCATTAAACCAAACTTTTCTGACATACCATACTGAGCTATCATTGATCTGGCAATATCAGTAGCTTTTTCCATATCGTTAGAAGCTCCTGTTGTCACGGAATTAAATACCACTTCCTCAGCTGCACGACCAGCTAAAAGTGTATTTAATCTGGCAATCAACTCTTCCTTAGTCATTAGGAATTTTTCCTCTTCCGGTGCCTGAATTACATAACCTAGAGAACCCATTGTTCTAGGCACAATTGTAATTTTCTGTACCGGCTCGGCATCCTTTTGAAGCGCTGTCACTAAGGCATGTCCCACCTCGTGGTATGCCACAATCTTCTTTTCTTTTTCGCCTAAGATTCTATCCTTCTTTTCCTTACCGGCAATAACTACTTCCACAGCTTCCATTAAGTCCGCCTGAGAAATAGCTTTTCTACCACATTTAACTGCATTGATGGCAGCTTCATTAACCATATTAGCTAGCTCTGAACCTACCGCACCACTTGTGATATTGGCAATGTCCTCTAAATTAACTGTCTCATCTAACTTAACGTCCTTAGAATGAACCTTCAATGTCTCTAAACGTCCCTTTAAATCAGGTGTGTCCACGATAATTCTTCTGTCAAAACGTCCCGGTCTTAATAGCGCAGGATCTAGTACATCAGGTCTGTTTGTGGCTGCTAGGATAAGAATACCCTTTGATGTGTCGAAACCATCCATCTCTGCTAGAAGTGCATTTAATGTCTGCTCTCTCTCGTCATTGCCACCGCCATACTTAGAATCACGGCTCTTTCCTATTGAATCAATCTCATCTATGAAAACTATACATGGCGCATTTTCTTCCGCCTGCTTAAATAAATCTCTTACTCTTGATGCTCCTACACCTACGAACATCTCCACGAAGTCTGAACCTGATAGTGAGAAGAATGGCACCTTAGCCTCACCGGCCACTGCCTTAGCTAACAATGTCTTTCCTGTTCCCGGCGGTCCCACTAGTAATGCTCCCTTAGGAAGCTTAGCTCCGATAGCTGCATATTTACCTGGATTATGAAGGAAATCAACTAACTCAACTACTGATTCCTTAGCTTCTTCCTGTCCTGCTACATCCTTAAAACTTACGCCAGTTTCCGTTTCAATATAAACTTTAGCCTTACTCTTTCCTACACCGAAAACTCCGCCGCCGTCGCCACTGTTACGTCTCATAATCATAACAATAATGGCAATATAAACTGCCATTGGAATTAACCAGCCTAGAGCAGTTATAAGTATGCTTCCCATTCCGGCACTTCTATCACCGGTAAATACCACATCTTTATACTCAGTTTTTAAATCCTCAATAAGTCCAGGGTCATTTACATTGTCAGTGTAATAAGTCATCTTAAATGGAATGACACTTCCCTCATTCTTAGGAATGATTTCAATAGTATCTTCCTTTATAACCACCTCACTAACCATGCCCTTATCTAGTAATTTTAGAAATTCACTATACTTGATTTCCTTAGTAGTAGCGGCATTAAACATACTCATAGTGAAATATGTGAAAACTAATGCTATTAAAACTATAGTACCAGTGGATATAAGCTGTTTCTTTTTATCATTTTTATTGTCTTTATTACCTTTAGGTTTATTATTCTGATTCTCGCTCATCCTTTTTCCTTTCTATTTTATATTTACACCGTCATTATTTGTCCTCTTTTTTTATTATTAGTTTATCACTATATTTTACCAAAACATAAATATATAATCCATATGTAATAAGATTAATTACTGCTATTGAATGCATTGCGAAAACTTTATTGTTTAATAAAAATGGAACGTATGAAACCACCGCTATGCAGATCAATGATACGAAATTAAAGATGGTTCTCCAATTAATAAACAGAATAACTAATGCTAATAATTCATACGAATAGCCATATCTTTCATGCATACTTGGAAGGAATAATACTGTAGTATAAGTTAATATAAATGCAATATATAAAAGGCTTACATCAGTAATTTTAACATATTTTTCAATAAACACTATGACTATAATTAGCATTGCTACGCAGAATAAAATACAAAACATTTTAAACATATCATAATGTGCGCTATTGCTTTCAGGGAATACTAATGCCCAGAATGATGGATAATTGTTATATAAATTTTTCCAATTATTTGTTTGCTTAAATAATTCAGTAAAGCAATCAAAAATTCCTCTTCCTGCTATAACGGCTGGAATTGTTAGCACTTCCATAGTTATTGGAATTAAAAAGAAATGTAAGATAGAGTACTCTTTCTTTTTATACCAAACATAAAGGAAAAACGGAATTAATAAAACCGGCTGTAGCTTTATTGAAAAAGCTATTCCTAGTAATACAAAAGCTAAAATATTTTTCTTTTTTAAGATACAATAAATAGCTGCCAATGCTAGGAATGTATACATATTATCACACTGAGCCCAGACAGCTGAGTCTAGCAAAACTGTAGGTAATAATAATGCTACAGCATATGATAATACAGTTTTAAATTTATCTTTAGTAAAATATTTTACTAATCCTGCCACCATAACAGCCTG
>CACZSI010000081.1 GCA_902783775.1 uncultured Lachnospiraceae bacterium | reverse complement strand
TGATGTTGTCCCTGCTTTTTCCCCTGGCTCATTTAATGTGTCATATGCTGCAATTGCCGGATTATTCTTGTAATGCTCTGCAATTTCGCCCCACATCTGCAATGTCATATTTTTTAATTTATCATTATAGAAGAAATTTACATCCCCCACATTGTCAATAGTCTGACCGGAGTGATCCTGACCGTTTTGTGACCCAAATGCACCGTGTAAATCAAGAATTACATATATTCCTCTCTGGCTGCACTGATCCACAAACCAATCCATTTTAGTAAATGCATCATCTCTTAATTCCCAGTCTTCTCCTTTTTTCTTATATAAATTCATATATGTGAAAGGTAATCTTATAGCTGACATTCCTAAGTTTTTACAATTATCAAAATCATCAGTTGTCCAATAATTTTTTTCATATACATCCATAAGGTTGTATGCTGTATTAACTCCGAATCTGTTAGTTAATGTATTTAGCTGTGCTAAATCATCCGGTGAATTAGTGGCATTTTGCCAATTTTCTTTAACCATGTATCCGCCGGCGTTAGTTCCTCTTAGATATACATTATTTCCTTTTCCATAATTATTTCTTATTACGTCACCACTGGTTTTTAAAAAATCGTAATTGCTAAATCCTGAATCAGCCTTAACTGAAGTTTTAGAATTACTGACCACAATACCTGCTATTGTCATTGTTAATGAAAGACCTAAAGCCATCATTTTAGTAAATAATCTCTTATTTGATAACCTAACCATTTTAATTCCTCTCTAATAAACATTCTTTCCTAAGATAAAATTTATCATAAGAATTTTAAATATATAAGAGATTATATTTTATAAAGTGCACTGTTTTATTACTATTATTTCAAAAAAAAACTTGCAGGATTTTTTATCCTGCAAGGTTTTAACTATCTGTAAACTATTTCATAATCACCCTGTAAATTAGCGTTTTTAAAATAATTATCTACATTTGAATCTTTTTTAATATTTAATTTAACACCCTTTAGCTTAGCATTCTCGCCGAAAATATTAGGCTCTATATATCCCATTGAATCCGGGAAATAAAATTCCTTAGCATCACAGTCTGAAAAAGCATCTGTCTTAATTCCTCCAACACCCTGAGCTATAGTAATCTTAGATGCATTAGTAAAAGAAAATGCATATGGCTCAATTGCCTGAATATTTGATGGCACATTAATTGTCTTAATCTTCATTGCCCTATCATAATCTTTTGAAAAAGCATTCTCGCCTAATAACTTAACCTGTGAAGGTATTGTTATCTCCTCATCATCTCCTATATAAGCTAGAAGTCTGTCCTCCTCATCTACAGCAAAACCGCTATTATCAAACATATCTGCTTTCTTATAGTAAGCGTTAGTATCCAGATTGCTATCTGCCTGATCCTCCGCATCCTCTAGGGAATCTGAACAATAAACATCATTGCCATCGATTTTAATAATGAAATACTTATTCACTGAAAAATCTGCTTCATTGTCAATGACATTTTTTCCTTCTTTAGCTTCATCAAAATATTCAAAGTCGTAAGTTTTATCCTTAATTTCAATTTTCTTTTCAGAAATATCGTAATCTCCGCTTAAAACCACTGCCCCTGTGCTATCCTTATACTCAAACTTATCATCGCTTACATTTATCTCGCCCACATCATCAATGTTAGCTGCATACCACTTTCCATTGATTTCTAGATCATCATAGTCCACTTTATATGGTCGATTAGCCCATTTTACGGCAATAAAAACAATTAATGCTATAATCACCACTGCCGCCGCTAAGCCTATACCTATGCGATATTTTTTACGCATCTCCTTCATGCGATTCTCTTTTCTTTTTCTCGCTTTATCCTTATATGCTAAAATATCTTTTTCAATCTGAGTAGAAGTTTTTTTATTTTCTGTTTCAACATTCTGATTTTGGTTGTTTTCAACCTGCTTATCTTTCTTCATTTTTAACCTCTATCTATTCTCGTGTTTCTAATTGTTAGCTTTAATTTTTTCTTCAGCCTCCTCTAGAGTTTTATAACCCTGAAGATGTGCTGTATTTTCAATAGTCATATATGCTAAATTCTTTCCAGCCTTTGATAAATCCACAATAAACTGTGCATATAATCCAATGAGTTCGTCGCTATATGTTAGCAATTCACCTTTTAGATAAGTCTCGTAAGAGGTGTTATACTCATTATCATTATCGCTGGTGATATCCCTAGCATTATCCGCTAAATTAGGAAATTCTTTTCTGAATTCCTCCATCCATTGTACCTGAATCTTAGCAATATTGTCCACTATATTTATAACTTTTTCTGAGCGCTTAGGAAAATTATCCTTGATAGCATCGTACTCATCCTTAGCTGTCCATTCCATCATTCTACCGTACTTTTCGGTAATCATATTCCATCCCACTGACTTGTTATAACGCCATTGCTCTAAAATAGCCTTAAGCATCTCATCTGTCCATGTGAGATATTGGCTTTTTCTCATTATGTAAAAGAATGGATAGTTGTTTTGGCAAGCCGCCCTTCCACCTTTATTTTTTACTTTATCAAAAGCTTCAAACTCCAATTTTATTATCTCATCTATAGCCTTTTCTCTACTAAACTCCATATTCTCTACCTCATATAAGGCGCTAGCCTTTCTCATTATCTCCCCTACATAATCGCCTAAAAAATCCGATTTAACCTCATCTATAATCTTCATTTCATAAAGCTGATTTATTATTAGCTTAGCTACGATTTCAAAGGTCATAACCTTCATATCATTCTCATTTAAAGACTGATTATTGTACTCTGCATTTTCCCAGGCCTGCTTCATTGGCCCCATGTCGCTGATAGCCCTGCAGATATCTGCTATCTCCGGAAGAATTTCTAACTCTTTAGTAGAAGCCATCATCCATTTATAATATGGCGCACATTTTTTATTAATTAAATGAACACATTGCATACTAGCCTTCATAAATTCTGCTACACAAATATCACCTGTTACGAAATCTCCTCTGCCCATGGATCTGGAATAATTTACCTGACCGGTCTGTGCCATCTGAGAAACGCACCTGGCTATCTTAGTAAGCCATACGCTCTCAGGCATATTAATATAAGCATTTCTAATGGCTGTAAACTTTCCTAAATCATCTTTAAAAATCTGGCCATTGGTTACGGTAGCTATTTTATAATCTTCAATATCCGCCATCTGTTCCGGTGTAGGCACATCTCTGTATCCGGTATATTTCTTATAAAAATTTTCTATAGTATCTGCACCGCATCTTCCCTGTGCCATAGGCGTATCAACTCGTACAATGCCCATAAATGTTTTAGGTAGTTTATCATACTCCCTATTGAGATTTTCTCCTATCTTTTCATAAATTTCATCTTCCATCCACATTGAAAATCCCGGTCCGAAATCATGGTCTCTAGAAAATTCATCATCGAACCCAAACTTCTCTGAACCTTCTCCTACATATCCCACTGCTATTTGACTCTCATACTCTGGGAATTTATCGTGAATCATCTTCTTTCCATACTGATTATAAAATTCTCGTGAGATTTCTAAACCTGAGATTTCCTCATTATTTTTTTCTGTCTCTATTTCTAATCCTAATTTCTTTAGCACCTCATTGTAATTAGACATAGTCACACTGTAAGCATGACTGTTTTTTCCCATATTTATCTCTATTTCTTTTAGTGCTTCCTCATATATATTTTTTGCATCATCATATTTTTCCTGCATACACTTAGCTGTAGCTAGTGCAGAAAGTGCTGCACTATAATGGAAATTTTTCACTTCATCTTTTTTAAAAATATCCAATGCAAAATCCAGATATTCCTCAGCTTTTTTAACTTCGCCTATCTCTAATAAAGAGGCAGCTAAATTAGACTTTGTAATAGCCTGCTGTATCTGTGTATCTTCAATATGCTCTATAATAAAAAGCGCCTTTTCCAGGTATTTTATAGCTGTGTTAAAATCTCCCATTTCCTGATACACAAGGGCCATATTATTATTGATGCTGGCATTTCTATAATCGAATTTTGGAATAGCATCCTTATAAATGTTTATGGCTTCATTATAAAAATCTATGGCTTTATGGTAATTACCTGCTGCGCGATTGGCATTGGCAATATTCTGCAATGAGGTAGCATAATCCACAGTATTTTTAATTCCCATGTCGTCCATTAACTTAAGACATTTATCACATGCATTTAAGGATTTTTCAAAGTAACCTGTATCTCTGAAAAATCCCATTGTCTCATTTAGTATAGTAAACTGTGCAGGCTTATCATCTTCCCTTTCAGCCTGAGCTAAAGAATCTAATAAATATTTTCCCACCTGCTCTAAATCTTTTGTCTTAAACTTATCATCTAATCCCTTTAAAAATTTTTCTATATTCATTCGCTCTCCATTTAAAAATCCGTAGGCTTTGCTATGCATTTTTCTTCTGGCACTTCATACATTTTCCATAAAACACAGTCTTTTTAGTATTAACAAAAAAACCGTGATCTTTCATTATATGCTCGTAAAGTTCCTCTAAATGATGACAACTCATATGAATCATATCTCCGCAGGACTCACATTTAATAAAAAAGCCTGACTCATCATCATCTCCTAAATATTTATAAACCTTAGAATTACTGCCTTCCACAGATAATTTAGAAACAATTCCTTCTTTTTCCATTCCATCTAATCTTCTATATATGGTAGTAAGTCCCACCTGCTGTCCATTATTTTCTAAATAATTTTTTATGTCATTGACAGTAACATAATCACTATCTTGATTTTTTAAAAATTCTAAAATAATTTCTTTTTGTTTTGTTTTATATGTTGTAGCCATACCTACTCCCTACCTGTTCTTCCTTTAATAAAGATTCTAACACTTCTTTTAATTATACCATATTCTAGCTATGGTTTGGGGATGTAAGTTAGAAACGAAAAAGAGATGTCCCGGAATAATATTCCGTAAAACATCTCAAACTTCGCCCTATTAATTAGCAAACTCATTATAATAAATTGTTTTTCTCTACCCCTAAATCATATTTGATAAACCGAATTGGTTAATGATTTACAATTTAAT
>CACZSI010000080.1 GCA_902783775.1 uncultured Lachnospiraceae bacterium | reverse complement strand
GATAAAATATCCACATTGATTTTTTTAGGTCTAATCTCAAATTTTCCATATGACTGGATGGCATCCACATGCATAACCACCTTAGGGTTAATGGCCTTAGCTATTTTAGCCACCTCTTCTATAGGCTGAATAGCACCCACCTCATTGTTAACATGCATTACTGATACTAAAATAGTGTTTTCATCCATCTCATTTTTAAATTCTTCAATATCTAAAACACCATTTTCATCCACTCCAATATACTTAACATCAAAGCCCTGCTCCTCTAACTTTTTCATTGGATCAGAAACAGACGGATGCTCAATCTTAGTAGTGATAATCTTATTTCCACTTCTCTTGTTAGCATCTGCCACACCAAAAAGAGCTAAGTTATTGCATTCAGTTCCTCCAGATGTAAAATAAATATCATTATCTTCCACTTTTAGAGTCTTTGCAATAATGGCTTTCGAATCTTTAATATATTTCTCAGCATCTACCCCTATCATATGCATTGCAGATGGATTACCATAATCCTCTAGCATTACATGCATCACTATGTCACCGACTTCCTTTGTGGCTTTAGTGGTAGCTGAATTATCAAAATATGCTTTCATTTTAACCTCCAGGTTAGTTTATAAACATTATTCCTCTGATAAATACATCAATACTGACATTATCATCATTCCTGCAGTTTCTGTTCTAAGAATTCTCTTGCCAAGAGTTATACAACTAGCTCCAATCTCCTGGCATTCCTCTACTTCCTGAGTGCTAAACCCGCCTTCAGGGCCAATGAACACGCCGATACTTATATCTTTCTTTATTCCACTAAGCACTTCTCTGGTATACTCCATATTTTCTGCTTGCTCATAGGGAATCAATACCATGTCCATATCCTTAGCATAATCTAGTGCTTCCTTATATGTCTTAACTGCACAAACATTAGGTATTATACCACGTTTTGATTGCTTTGCGGCACTTTCTGCAATAGTATTCCATCTTTCTACTTTTTTCTTAGCTTTTTTGTCATCTAATTTTACGATGCAACGGCTAGTTTTAACTGGAACTATCTCGACAGCCCCAAGTTCCACCACCTTTTGAATCACCTGCTCCATTTTATCGCCCTTAGGCAATGCTTGAAAAATAGTAACCTTTATAGGTAATTCTCTACTAGCAGCATTCATATCTATTATCTTTGAAATCACAGTATCCTGTGTAATCTCACTTATTTCACACTTATACTCTCTGTCATTGCCATCACTTATCAGGATAACTTCGCCCACCTGCATTCGCAATACATTGGCAATGTGATTAAAGTCATTGCCCTGAATAATCACACTATCCTCACCTATAGCAGACTCCTCCACAAAAAATCTATGCATTCTAATTCTCCTATTTTTTCTTTGCAATTACGCTACGCCAATCACCTTGTTTTACCACCTCTAATAGTTCTAGATTTTTATTGGCATTTACTGCTGCGACTACCTCTTCTTCTTTCATATAGATAATCCCTGATGAGATAAATATTCCTTCCGGCTTTAGGAATTCATCCACCATAGAGGCTATTGGCACTATAACATCCGCTAGGATATTAGCCACAACGATGTCGTATTTTTTATTAGAAAATTCCTGTCTGCTCTCCTCATCCTCTAGTACATTAGAAACTCTAAATGTCATAGTATCATCTAATATTTTATTTACTTCAAAGTTTTCCTTCGCTGACTGTACCGCTATTGGATCAATATCTGTCATAGTAAGTTTACCACAACCTAGTTTTTTGGCCACAATAGATAAAATTCCACTACCGCAACCTAAATCCAGCACAGCATCATTAGGCTTTACATATTTTTCTAAAGCAGAAATGCAAAGTTGAGTTGTATCATGTTTTCCAGTACCAAAAGCTGTTCCCGGATCAATTTCAATCACTCTGGATTTATCAATATCAGTCTCTTCCCAGGTAGGCTTAAAAGTAAAACTTCCCACCTCAAAAGACTTAAAATGTTCCTTCCAGTTATTAACCCAATCAACATCCTCAGTGACGCTTTTCTCGATAGTCCCCTCACCTACATCTATAAACTCAGATGCAGTTTTAATTTTCTCTCTTATTTCTTCTAATATCTTCTCATCATCCACATTGGTTCGATTTTTACCCAGTTCTACTGCTTCCTTAGACAGATGATTAATATCACCATCCGCCTCATCACTATAATCCTCCGTGTAAAAAGTTATATATGCATTATCATCACTCGCATCTAAAACCGGAAGATAATCAATGTGCATCATCTCTTTTTCTTCCTGGGTAATCTGGATATTATCCTCTATCTGAACCCCTGTTATTCCCATTTCATATAGCGCTTCTGCAATAAAGTCAGTAGCCATATTTTTAGTTTTAATTCTATATTTATTCCACTTCATAATGATCTTCTTTCTAAAAAATAGTCCAAAATTAATATTACCCTATATTGACTATTTTTTCAAATCATTGTTTTCTCCCTTATATCATTCTTATTTTTTTCATAAAAGAATCGCTACAACCGTGATAAAAACCACGAATTGTAGCGAAACTCTTAGGTACGTTTATATGATTTATAAAAAAGATATTTTATAATGCTTTAATCATCCACTTACCACTAACTTTCTTTCCATTAACTTTCTTATATGGTCTAACTCCTACGTATTTAGACTTCTTATTTAATGTGACTTTCTTACCAACTAAGCTATATCCAGCTGTGAACTTAATTGTATTTTTAGTTAACTTCTTATTGCTAGCTACTTTAATGTCATATCCTGTAACCTCATCTACCTTAGTCCATTCAACCTTATAAATATGTTTTTTCTTATTAATTTTATAGCAACTAAATGGTGTAAATGCGTCCTTAATACCTGAACCAAATGAAATAATTAAATCTTCATTATATTCATCTCCAAAAATACTCTTAGAATATCCTGCTACACTTCCTGCGAACTCAACATATCTCTTTCCACCAGCATTATCTAAAACGTACTTACCTATAGATTTAACATTCTCCGGAATAGTTATTTTACTCCATTCTGTACCAATAAAAGCACAATCCCCAACCTTTTCTAATTTCTTAGATTCTAATAAACTCTTAGTGTCAATTCTTGAACCTGAAAATGCCGCTTCTTTTATTTCTTTAATATTATTTCCACCAATAATTTTTTCAAATCCTGAGTCAGCAAATGTCCATTTTTCAATTACAGTTACAGCATCAGGAATCTCAACCTCCTTCAATAATGATGTATCATAAAATGCATATTCGCCAATACTCTTTAATGACTTAACATTTTTTAATTTACTAATATGAGAAGAAGTAAATGCATAATTTCCTATTCTTTCCACTGTACTTGGAATATCAAAAGTATTAGTAGCGTCATAAAAAGCATAATCACAAATATTTTTAATTCCTTTATTTTCTGCTATATTAATGTTTCCTTGATATCCTTTAGCTGCACCAATAACATTAACATCATCTCCGACATAGTAAGTGTCATCTACTAACTTAATTCTTCCTGGAATCTCCTTGTCAATATCCTCAATTGAAACATTTAGTCTGTGAGCTAAAACAGAAATATCATTCATAGGAAGTGATTTATTAGCAACTTTTAGTATAACTCCCTTTTTTCCATAACGAAATATACTTTCTGAATCATACACATGATTAACAGAAGCTGGTAGATTTATAGATGATACATTAGTACATATTTTTTCGTTCCCACCGTATAATACTGAATCTACATCAAATGTTTCACAACCTGATCTTACGTTAACTTTAGCAATATCTCCAGGTACTCTCTTTAACTCTTTTCCATCTTTAGTGTAAATATATCCATCATATGTCTTATATTTTTTATCTGAATTACAAGTTTTAAATTCGATGGTCTTATATAATTCTACTGTCTCTAAGTTAAGTGGTGAGTTAAACTTAACAATCGCTGGATGTGTTTTATACATAGTAGTATATTCACCCTTAAAGTTACCTGGTATAGTTAATGATTCTAACTCAGGACATTTATCTATAAAACTATGTTTAATTTCTTTAACCGACTTAGGTATTGTTAATGATTTGATCTTAGTATTTTCAAATGCATGCTTACCTATTTTCTTTACGGAAGATGAAATTTTTATACTTTTTAGGTTAGTGCAATTCGCAAAGGCGGAAGGTGATATAGACTTAACGCCTTTTTTTATAACTACTTTTTTAATTGCCTTACGATT
>CACZSI010000079.1 GCA_902783775.1 uncultured Lachnospiraceae bacterium | reverse complement strand
GCCTGTGACTTATCTTTTGAGCAGTAGAATCCTGTACACTCAAGTACAACGTCTACTCCGATTTCTCCCCAAGGTAACTTTGAAGCATCAGCTTCAGCGTAAATCTTAAGAGTCTTTCCATCTACTGTAATTGTTCCAGCTTCATCATCAGCTTCAACTGTGTGAAGACCTTCACCGATCTTTCCAGCGTATCCGCCCTGAGCTGTATCATACTTTAATAAATGAGCTAACATTGAAGGCTTTGTTAAGTCGTTGATAGCAACAACATCATAACCTTCAGCACCAAACATCTGTCTGAATGCAAGACGTCCAATACGTCCAAAACCGTTAATCGCAACTTTAACTGACATATTACTGTCCTCCTATAATAAATAAATATATTCGTTAAATAAATTTAACCTACATTTCTAATTGTACATAAACATAAGATAAATATCAAGTTGTTTTTTATGTTTTGTTAATTTTTTATCAAAGATATTTATAAACACCACCCTTCCTAGTCTCTTTAACCAAAAAATAATGTAAATAACAAGAGCTACATTGGTTATCCCAACATAGCTCTTAATCATTTTTTTATTATTTTACATTTATATTAACTACTGCTGAAGTATTCTTCTTAGTCTTGCTAATCTTTACATAGTAAGTTCCCTTTTTAACTTTTCCAAAAAGAGTATAAATCTTATTAATTCTATTATTTATTAATGCCACTTTACCGTTTTTAACTTTCTTCTTTCCTCTGTAGATAGTAGCATAAACAGTACCGTTAGTAGACTCTCTTCCTGTCTTACTTAAAGCAATATTGATATGCCATGTCTTTTTCTTCTTCCACTTAAACTTATACCATTTAGCAGATGAATCACCGATAGGTAGCACTCCTGCTTTATTTTTCTTAGAAATCTTAACTGCTTTTTTCTTTTTCTTATTAGTATCATTTACCTTACTAAATGATGAAAATACATTGAATTCACCATATGATGTTGAATAACCTGAATAGATTGCAAACTTATATGTCTTTCCTTTTTTAACAGCGTAGTTTTCTACTACGGCACCATTAGTATTTGATACAAAAACTCTAGCCTCAGCTGATAACATCTTATTAGCTGCATCATAAATTGTACGGTAATCTTCATTTTCTATGTTTGTAGCAATTGTTAAAACACCTGTCTGAGTAGCTGTATATTTAAATACTTTATCTGTTCCTTGCTTAAATCCAACTTTTCTATTGAAGTTATTAATCATTGTAGTCTCGCCATCTGTGTAAGATGAAATCTCTACCTTAGTGTTAACTGAAATTTTAGATGATGCAATATAATCATTAAATACTACATAATATGTTCCAGCCTTAGGAGCCTCGAAGCATTCACCTTTAGCGCCATTAACATTATTGCTAGTTAATGAAGTTTCAAAATTCTCATCTGCATAAAAATCAGGATGTGATGACCCCTCTCCACGTTTAACAACTACTGTACATTTTCTGTCAACCTTAACTGGAATAACAGCTCCACAGTAATTCTTATTCTGTGGTAAAGTATCCTTCTCTGTGTAATTAACGTCAACTGATAATCCCACTCCTGTATCTGGTACTGGAGTAACTGTAGGTAAATCTTTAGCTGATACTAAAACAGACATACCTGCCACTGCTACCATTGTTAATGCTAACAATGAAACACTCTTAATAAATCTTTTCATTTCCTTCTTCCTTTCTTTTCAAAAAAATTAGGGGCATTTTACAATACCCCTATAATTTCACCATATTCAATAATATTACAATTAATTTCTTACGTCAATACTTACTACGCTTTTTTATCTAATTTCATTTTAAAAGGCAAATTACATAGCTTTGCTAAATGTATCTCGCTAAGAACGAATGTTAATGCTAATGAAACAAATGTAAGACTTAGTAAAAGCGCAAATGAATTGTTTGTAAATGGTTCAAATACCTTTTTAGAATACATCACATCTCTGATAATTCTATGAATTATATAAACACTTAGCGTTCCTCCTCCCACATATGAGAAGAACAATTTCTTTCTAGGGCATAAAGCCATAACACATATTGTCATAATTAGTGCTATAAAATACCATAAACATTTTATAAGTAGCGCTGTAGGAAGTGAAGTCTTTAATCCATGATATGGATTGTTAGCATAAATAACTCCACCATATCTAACTAACAAATCTAAATTCTGCATTACTAAAATAGCGATAATTAACAGAATAATCGCAGCTAAAAGCTTTACTGATTTTTTTTTAAATATTTCGATATACTCCGCCTTAAAATAATATCCCAAAACAAAGAATATCAATAAAATCAACACTCTATTTAGAGCTAAAAAATCACTTAATTTATAACTTAATGGCGCTACCATTCCAATAATAAGTGCAATTATAATTCCTGTTCTAGCTTTCAATTTAGCAAAAACCGGTATAATTAATAGCCAGCTTACCATAGCTAAGACATACCATGGAGCTGAGCCTTCACTAAACCAATCCAACTTAGGTAATTTTCCTAATCTTATACCGTCTGCATACCAGCATGGCACTTTTATTATTAAGTAAATACTTAAGAATCCGAATAATTTGCTAACAACCGGCGCTCCCTTTTTAACATAACTTTTGCTAAAAAATCCTGACACAAAAACAAAAGCCGGCATATGGAATAAGTATATATAATAAAAAATCGACAATAACATATTCGATTTATTTCTAAATAAAAGAACAAAGTGGCCCAATACCACCATAAATATCAAAAAAGCTTTTAAATTGTCCCAATAGGCAATTCTACTAGAACCTTCTTTTTTATCAGCCATATCTTTCTCCCATCAATGAATTTTAATCATCCTTAAAGATTATACTAGTTAATTAGTCAATGGTCAATCAACCTCACATTTCAATCACTATTCCCTCACTATTTATTTGTTCATAATTTTATGGTAAGATTTATCATTATCAGGAGGTATAAAATGTACTCAGATTTTCATGTTCACAGTAGGTTCTCTTTTGACAGTGACGAGGACCCAAATAATAATATATTAAAAGCCATTGACCTGGGAATGGATAGTATATGTTTTACCGAACATATGGATATTGACTGGCCAGTGGAGGGGGAAGATGCTACCTTTGATTATGATGATTATAGCAATGCAATTGACTTATACAGAAATAGATATAGGGATAAGATTAAAATCTATAAAGGCGTTGAATTAGGTTTATGGGAAAAGAATATAGATAAAAATATTGATTATCTTAAGAATCATGATTTTGACTATGTGATTGGTTCCTGCCATCTGGTAAATGATATGGATCCATATTATCCTAAGTTTTGGGAAAAAGATGATGAGGATAAGTTGGTTAAACTATTTCTATCTACCACTCTTAATTGCCTTAAGGATTTTTCTAATGTAAATACTCTAGGCCACTTAGATTACATTATAAGATATGCTACGAATTTAAAAAATAATTATCGACCTTGTGAATTTAAGGATTTAATTTATCCTATTCTAGAATTTATTAAGGAAAATGATATTGCACTAGAGATTAATACTGGAAACTTTAAGTCAGGACTTGATTTTCCTAATCCTCATTATGATATTTGGGATATGTATAAAGAGATTGGCGGAAAGTTTATTCAGATTGGTTCTGATGCCCATAGTTGTAATTACGTGGGCCAAAAATTTGATTTAATAGCTGAAAAGTTAGCTAAATATGATTTTGAAATTATAAGATAAAGGACGCGGAATTATTCCACGTCCTTTTTTTAAAATTGACTGTTATATAGATTATAATAAAATCCTTTATTTTTTAATAACTCTTCGTGATTTCCAGTCTCTATAATATGGCCATCCTTCATTACTAAAATTATATCCGAATCCTTTATAGTAGATAATCTGTGAGCTACAATAAATGTAGTTCTGTTCTTCATCATCTTCTTAAAGGCTTTCTGAATTCTTATCTCAGTTCGAGTATCTATAGAAGATGTGGCCTCATCTAAAATCAGGATATTAGGAAGTTTAAGCATTACTCTGGCAATACATAATAGCTGTTTTTGACCCTGAGAGATATTGCTGCCTTCCTCCACTAAAACTGTGTCATAACCATTAGGCAATCGCTTAATAAAACTGTGGGCATGACTCTTTTTAGCCGCCTCAATAATTTCTTCCCTAGTAGCATCTAACTTAGCCATGGCAATATTTTCTGCCACTGTGGCATTTCTAAGCCATGTATCCTGAAGCACCATTCCATAGGAATCTCTAAGACTCTTTCTGGTTAAATCTTTAATATTATAATCTTCTAGGATAATCTCACCCTTATCCACATCGTAAAATCGCATTAGCAGATTAATAATAGTGGTCTTTCCACATCCCGTAGGTCCTACCAATGCAATATGCTGTCCTTTTTTCACATCCAGATTAAGATTTTCTATCATCTTAATATCTTTATTATATGAAAACTCTACATCCTTTAATTTAACATTTCCTTTAGCATCCGCTAGCACTTTAGCATCATCACTATCCACTTCCACTTCCTGCTCTATTAATTTAAAAACAGTCTGAGCGCAGGCTAGAGCATTTTGCATTTCTGCAATAACTCCCGAAATGTCATTGAATGGTTTAGAATACTGATTAGCATACATTAAAATGGTAGTTAGTTCACCAGGTGTAACTCCCTTTAAAATAATAGCCACCATTGCACCGGATATAGTTACCGCTGCATAAACTGTATTGTTAACTAGTCGTGTTACCGGATTAGTTAGGGATGAACTAAATGTAGCCTTCTTATAGCAATCCCTAAGTCTTTTATTTATTCCATCGAATTTAGCGTTCATCTCTTTTTGTTGATTAAATGCCTGAATAACCTTTTCGCCTCTTACTGTCTCCTCTATTAATGATGTAATCTCTCCTCTTATTCCCGATTGCTTACTAAACATAGAAAAAGTTCTCTTTGAGATAAATCCGGAAATAAACAGAGACATCGGTGTTAAAACTATTACCACAATGGCTATTTTAAAATCAATCTGAAGCATGAAAATTAACGTAGCTATTATTGTCACAATACCTGAAAAAACATTGCTAAAGCCCATTATCAATCCTTCAGTTAACTGATCCACATCTGCAATAACATTGCTGACGATTTTTCCGGAAGATACTCGGTCTAAATATCCCATAGGCATTTTTAACACTCTGCTAAAGGCCTGTATTCTAATATCCTTAGTTACAGAAAATGCTACCTTGTTATTTATAAGTCCTGATAGAAACTGAAAGATTCCACCTAAAAGGGCCGCAATCAGTATTTTTATAGCTATGTCTCTTAGCCCTCTGTAATCGACATTGCCCTTAGATACAATTTTATCAGTGGCCTTTCCTATCAGTTTAGGAATGTACAATGACAATGCCACATATCCCATGGAAAAAGCTAGGGACAGTATCAACCTGTATTTATATTTTTTTATTCTTTTAAACAGCTCTTTAGCTGCATAAATATTGCCTGAATTTTTACTCATATTCCCACCTAATCACTAAACTGAGTTTCATATATTTCTCTGTAAATCTCGCATTCATTTAAAAGACTGTCATGATTTCCTATTCCCACCACTGCTCCATCGTCTAAGACTATAATCTGATCGGCATCTAATATAGATGATGTACGCTGAGAAATAATAATCTTCGTACTTTCAATCTCCTTTATAGCCTTTCTAAACTTAGATTCTGTGGCGAAATCTAATGCAGATGTACTGTCATCTAAAATTATAATCTCGCTTTTCTTTAAAAGTGCTCTAGCGATAGTAAGTCTCTGTCTCTGGCCACCGGAAAAATTAGTTCCCATCGGTGCCACATAGCGCTCTAAACCATCTTTATCTTTTTCAATAAATTCCTTACTCTGAGAAATTTCTATTGCCTTATCAATCTCCTCCTTAGTGGCATCAGCCCTTCCCCAAAGCATATTTTCTCTAATGGTTCCTTTAAATAATATATTTTTCTGAGGAACTAGGGCAGAAAACTCTGCTAAAAATTTCTTAGAATATTCTTTTATATCTTTTCCGCAAACCTTGATCTCGCCTTCTGTAGCATCGTAAAAACCTGCAATTAAATTAATTAATGTGGACTTGCCGCTGCCGGTTCCACCGATAATTCCAATAGTCTCTCCCGGCTTAATCTTAATGCTTACATCGCTGATAGCCTTTTCCTTAAAATTATTATAGGAAAATCCCACTTTATCCAACTCTAGAATATATTCACTATTTTTATCTGCCACTTCTAAATCGCCGTGATTATCATCGCTTTTAGTAACTAGCACTTCCTCAATTCTCTTAGCGCAAGCCACCGCCTTAGTGACATTGATAATCAATGTCGCTAATTTTATAAGCTCTATTAATATCTGAGACATGTAATTAACCATGGCTACAATCTTTCCCTGAGACATATAGCCTAAATTAACTCTGTCCCCTCCCACTAGTAAAATCGCTAAAATAGCCACATTTACCACAATAAAAGTAGCCGGATTAATTATCTGAGAAACTCTTCCCGCTAAAATCTGTATCTTTTGCAATACAATATTCTCTTCATCAAAATTTTTGGCCTCACTGTCCTGTCTGTTGAAAGCACGGATAACTCTTACTCCATTGACATTTTCTCTGGTAGAATTAGTTACCCTATCTAATTTCTCCTGAACCTTCACATAAAGCGGTATTGAGATAAGCATAATTCCAAAAACTATTATGGCAAGTAGCGGTATAGCTACCACAAAAATCACCGCCGTCTTACTGTCCACTAAAAAGGCCATTATCATTGCGCCAAAAATAATAAATGGCGATCTCATTATCAGTCTAATAAACATATTGACCTGAGCCTGAACCTGATTTAAGTCTGTGGTAATTCGAGTTATCAATGTGGATGTACCTAACTCATCTAACTGACTATAGCTTAATGACTGAATCTTTTTAAAGAGACTTAACCTTAGTTCATAGCCAAAACCTGCCGCTGCTCTAGCGGCAAAATAATTGGCCGTAATGGCAATGGTACCACCCACAATAGTAAGCAATATCATTACTGCGCCTAGCTTTAAAACTAAATCAATATTATCTTTTTTTATTCCATCGTCAATGATTTTAGCCACAACTAATGGAACTATCAAATCAAAAAAAGCTTCCATCATTTTAAACAACGGCGCTAATACAGTTTCCTTTTTATAATTCTTTAAATACCTAAGTAAATATAGCATTACACATCTCCATTTAATAGATTTATTAAACATGTCTAAATTACTTTTAGATAATACCATACACAGGTACTTTTTTAAAGGTAATATATTTTCCAAATCACTTGACCATATTTTTTTTGAGTGATACTATTTAATAGGTAATTTTTTTACTAAAATATATATAATTAGGAGATTTATTATGAATAAAAGTTTCGATGATTTACTTGCTGCAGTTTCAGAATGCCCTATTAAAAAGGTAGCTGTTGCCTGCGCACAGGATGATGCAGTTTTAGAAGCAGTTAAGGCTGCTAAGGAAAAAGGAATTGCTGACGCTATTTTAGTTGGTGATGAGGAAAAAATCAGAACTATTGCTAACGTTATGAAAATGGATTTAACAGGTTTCCAGATTATCGATGTTAAGGATACTGTTGAAGCTGCTAGAACAGCCGTAAAGCTAGTTCATGATGGTGAAGCTGATATGTATATGAAGGGATTAATTGATACTAAGACATTCCTTAAGAGCGTATTAGATAAAGAAGTTGGTCTTAGAACTGATAAAACATTATCTCACGTATGTGTATTCGAAGTTAAGGGTATTGACCACTTGCTATTCTTATCAGACGTAGCATTCGTTCCATATCCTGATCTTGAAACAAAGGCAAATATCATTAGAAATACAGTTGAGATTGCTCACGCATGTGGAATCGAGAATCCAAAGGTTGCTCCACTTGCAGCTGTTGAGGTTGTAAATCCTAAGATGCCTTGTACAGTTGATGCTGAGGCTCTAACAAAGATGAATGAAAACGGTGAAATCACTGGTTGTATCGTTGACGGACCACTTTCTATGGACCTTGCTATTGAGCCTGAAGCTGCTTACCACAAGGGAACAACAGACAGAAAGATTGTTGGTGATGCTGACGT
>CACZSI010000078.1 GCA_902783775.1 uncultured Lachnospiraceae bacterium | reverse complement strand
GCCTGTAAGCCATTCAATTAGGCTAAAACCCTTTATTTATAGGGGGTTATAATACCAGAAATAACGTTTGCATTACTCCATCTCGATAGTTCCAGGTGGCTTGCTCGTTAAATCATACATTACTCTGTTAACTCCCTGCACCTCATTTATAATTCTGTTCATTACCTTGTTTAGCACTTCATATGGAATTTGTGAGCTTTCGGCTGTCATAAAGTCGATAGTCTTTACAGCTCTTAGTGCGATTGCATAGTCATATGTTCTCTCGTCACCCATAACGCCAACTGAACGCATGTTGGTCAATGCTGCAAAATACTGATCTGGTTTCCAGTCGGCTTCTTTGCCAGTAGCATCCTTGTGTGCCTTAAGAGCTTCTGCCACTTCATCGCGGTAAATCTTGTCAGCATCCTGAACGATTCTGACTTTCTCGCCTGTTACTTCACCGATAATTCTGATTCCAAGACCTGGACCTGGGAATGGCTGACGGAATACCAAATATTCCGGAATTCCTAATTCAAGTCCTGCCTTTCTTACCTCATCTTTAAATAAGTCTCTAAGTGGCTCAATAATTTCTTTGAAATCTACGAAATCAGGTAAACCACCTACATTGTGGTGTGATTTGATAACTGCTGATTCGCCGCCTAAACCACTCTCTACCACGTCAGGATAAATAGTTCCCTGAACTAAGTAATCTACAGCACCTATTTTTTTAGCTTCTTCCTCAAATACACGGATAAATTCCTCACCGATAATCTTTCTCTTAGCTTCCGGCTCAGTTACACCCTTTAATTTTTCATAGTATCTTTCCTGTGCGTTGACGCGAATAAAGTTAAGATCATATTCGCCATCAGGACCAAAAACAGCTTCGACCTCATCACCCTCATTTTTTCTTAGTAAACCGTGATCTACGAACACACATGTTAACTGTTTTCCAATAGCCTTAGCCAATAAAACTGCTGCTACTGAAGAATCCACACCACCGGATAGGGCGCATAAAACTTTACCGTCTCCTACCTTTTCTCTGATAGCCTGAATTGAATTCTCCACGAATGAATCCATTTTCCAGTCACCTGCGCAACCGCAGACATTGTATACATAATTAGCTAAAATCTCTTTACCGTTAACAGTATGAAGAACCTCTGGGTGGAACTGAATTGCATAAAGCTTTTTATCTTCATTCTCAGCTGCTGCCACAGGGCAATCATTAGTTTTAGCCACACTCTTAAATCCCGGAGCTACCTGTGAAATGTAATCAAAATGACTCATCCACACAATTGACTCATCACTTAAGCCCTCGAACAATTTAGAATTTGTATCAAACTTAGTCTCTGTCTTTCCATATTCTCTGACAGGAGCCTTTTCTACTTTTCCACCTAAAATATGCTGCATAAGCTGAGCACCATAGCATAATCCCAACACAGGAATGCCTAGCTCAAAAAGCTCCTTAGTGTATGTTGGAGCCCCATCTTCATAACAGCTGTTAGGTCCACCAGTTAAAATGATTCCCTTAGGATTCATTTCTTTAATTTTTTCAATATCAGTTTTATAAGAATAGATTTCACAGTATACATTGCACTCACGAACGCGGCGAGCTACTAATTGATTATACTGTCCGCCGAAATCAATAACTATAACTAATTCTCTTTTCATATATCCTCCTAAAAAGTTGAACTAATCTACATCTCTTAATTTTACCTAATAAATAGTTAATAAACAATGCTAAATTTGTTTTTTGTGAGATATAGCCATTTTCCTGTGCTATTATCACTCTTTTTCCAGCATCATTTTCACATATTTTGCAGTGTAACTAGTCTTGTGCTTTGCCACCTCTTCCGGTGTGCCGGCCACAACGACTTCTCCACCTTTGTCACCACCGTCAGGTCCCATATCAATAATATAATCGGCCACTTTAATTACATCTAGGTTATGCTCAATAACTAATACTGTATTGCCCTCATCAGCCAATCTCTGCAATATAGTTACTAACTTATCCACATCCGCGAAATGTAATCCTGTGGTAGGCTCATCTAAAACATAAATAGTTTTTCCAGTGCTCTTTCGGCTTAACTCAGTAGCCAATTTTATTCTCTGTGCCTCACCACCTGATAAAGTAGTTGACGGCTGACCCAACTTAATGTATCCTAATCCAACATCGTACAATGTCTGCACCTTCTTGTGAATACGTGGTACATTCTTAAAGAAT
>CACZSI010000077.1 GCA_902783775.1 uncultured Lachnospiraceae bacterium | reverse complement strand
AACCAATTGCCAATTGGGATCATGAAAGGGTGCCTCCTGATACGTGTCAGGAAATGACAGTCCATAGGTCAGTGCCTGTTCTCTTGTTCTCATAGATTTCTCTCCATTCTTTTCATAAAACACTAAATATTTGATAACTATTTATATTTAATTATACATTCTTTCTCTTTTCACGTCACAAAACAATAGCACTTATTTTTCATCTATTTCGTTCATAAAAAAAGAACTTCCTTATAGAAGTTCCTTTTCTTAATAATCAATCAAAGCCTGCTTTTAACTATTTAATTCTAAGTGTTTTTTTCACTGTAGAACTACAAACTTTTGACTTATTATTCACAGCAATCGCACGAATTTTTATTTTTATTTTTTTATATTTTTTTATTTTTTTAATTGTATAGTTCGTCTTTCTAACTATTTTCTTCTTCCATTTTTTTCCTTTTTTATAGCGAATTTCATAACATGTTGCATTAATAACTTTAGTCCATTTTATTTTTATTCGTGTTTTTCTCTTGACACATTTGACTTTTGGTTTGGACAGCGATAATTTTTTAAGTACCTCACCTTTTTTTATTATTTTTCCACATGATGAGCAAAAAATATCACCGGTATACCCTGATTCAAAAATTGTTGCCTTTTTTACGTTTATAATTTTTTCAGTATGCTTATGTTTTGTCCCAGGAATATCTATTACATCAAAAGCATCACGATGATTTATTGATATTTTCTTAGTAGAAACTGAAACATAAGCTTCGTCATAGTATTCATCATCAGAATAATATATGGAAATATATTCTCCACTGTCAGATACTTTTAGTGGTCCAAAATTATAATAATCATAAGGATAACTTGTTGCCGCACTTGCTTCTGCATCATACTCACTAGATGTATATCTATCAAATATTTCTTCACCTACATATCCATCTTCTATTGGATTAATTTTAAAAATTTTACTATGATGTGATGTCATCATAGTTCTATAGACATACATTTGAATTGTATTTCCTTCAGCAACTGTACCCACTGTTCCAATAGAATTATATTGATCATAATAATCATCAGATATTTCATAAGAAATCTTAATATTTTCCAATTTACCTAATTTATCTGAAATATGCTTAGGCAATTCACTTGCATCAGCTTTGTTAATATAGCATTGATTATTTTCATCCCATTTCCATGCTCCCTTTACACTTACTGATGTTTTATAACCACTGTCAGCAACTACTGTCACTTTATTCGGTAATACTGCCGCTATTTTTTTCATATTTTCCTTATCATTCATACTTTTATAAATAACAAGTTTAGAAAAACCTTCCGCTTTCACGGATTTTACATATGAATTAGCATACTCATTAACATCAAAAAATTTTACATCATATTTTATTACTGCCGGATTACCTGATGACACATCAACTAATCCTTTTATCGTAACACTATATGTATCAGTATATCTATCCTCTTCATTGTCCGATGGTTGAACAAAATTTATAGTACTTGTTCCAATGGTTGCAGTTGAATCCTCACTCTTACACTTGTAACTTTCACCTGTTCTTGTATTTGTTACTGTTATAACAACACTACTACTATCTTCTACTTTTACGTACTCAGTATTTAAATACGTTGACCAAACACAATAACCTGGATAAACTACATTTTTAGGCATAAAACCTGCTGCTGGAAAAGCGTAAAAAGGTTCATCGTAACCAGTATTATTACGTTCACATATTTTCCCTATTGCTATATCTCCACAATATCCAAATTGTACACTTGAATTAATCGGTGAGATTAATGCTGTTCTGTGTCCTGTAGTATCCCATGTATTTGAATATGTTATATATCCCTCATTTACCCAGCTAGTAATAGCATCTGTAGGAGTTGAATAACGAGCTAGTATATTATGGTCTAATTTATAGCCTTTTTGCCATAACTCATCAGACATATCTTCTGGCTTACTACTATTGCTGATAGAATGACTAAACTGAAAATTTCTATCTAAAGCCTGATACTGTAATGATTCATTTTGAACACATTTCTTTTGTAATGGTCTTGCCCCTATCAGATATCTATAAAAATCAGTCATTGCCTGCATAGATTTTAACGTATCATTTGTAAGAGTTCCTTGGTTATAAGGAGCTTCTATTGATGCTGGTACTGTATAATAAGTGGATTCATCATTACTAACATATGTTTCACCTGCATTTATTGCTTTTGAATACTCTTGTGCAACATCAGCCATCGTTCTATTACCATATGAAGTATTATTGTAGTCATACGTGACTACACCTGCTGCGTTAACATTATTATTTCCTAGTAGAATTAATATACCAACGACAAAAGAATATGTTAAAAACCTTATTAATTTCATAGTACCTCCCCTATATAAAACAGACTGTGCTTATTATATCACAAACGTTACTTATTACATAATCCAATCACTTCTTCTCCTAAAAAAATAAGGCCAGAATACAAGATATTGAGCTCATCTCATACCCGACCTTATTCTTTCTCATTTGCATGAGAGGAAGGTTTATGTTTAAATCCTTTTTATGGATTCTTCCACCAATTTTGAAAATAATGGATGTGGTCTGTTTGGTCTAGACTTAAATTCCGGATGGAACTGCACACCCACGTAGAATGGATGATTTTTTACCTCCACTGATTCTACTAATTCTTTATCCGGTGATAGTCCGGAAATTACTAATCCTTTCTGGCACAATACGTCTCTGTACTCATTGTTAAACTCATAACGATGACGATGACGCTCGTCTATATGGTCACTGCCATAGCATTCTTTTAGCAATGTATTATCCTGAATATCGCAAGGATAGCTTCCTAGTCTAAGAGTTCCTCCTTTATCAGTATCATCAGACTGTCCCGGCATAAAGTCGATTACTGTGCAGTCTGAGCCTTCTTCGAACTCCCTAGAACATGCATGCTCTAGCCCTGCCATATTTCTGGCATATTCTATTACAGCTATCTGCATTCCTAAGCAGATTCCTAAGTATGGAACCTTGTTTTCTCTAGCATATCTGGCTGTCATTATCATACCCTCAGTTCCTCTGTCGCCGAAACCACCTGGCACAATTATTCCATGTAGATATCTTAAGCGCTGCTCCACCTGAGAGTAATCCATGTTTCCTAACTCTTCAGAGTCAATCCATTCTATATTAATATGAGAGTTATTGGCAAAGCCCGCATGATTTAATGCCTCTGCCACTGATAAATAGGCATCATGTAACTGAACGTATTTACCTATAATTCCAATAGTTACATCCTTATTTCTGCCCTTTATATTTTTAACTAAATTAGTCCACTCATCTAAATCAGGAGTAGGATTTTCTAATCCTAACTCTCTACAAACCACCTTAGATAAGCCCTTTTCCTCTAGCATAAGAGGCGCCTCGTAGAGGCTGTCCAAGGTTCTGTTTTCAATAACACAATCCTCTTTTACATTGCAGAACATTGATATTTTTTCAGTGATATTGCCCTCTAATGGCTCATCGCATCTTAAAACGATGATATTAGGGTTTATTCCCATTCCCTGAAGTTCCTTAACTGAGTGCTGTGTAGGTTTTGACTTATGCTCGCTTGACGCTTTTAGGTAAGGCACTAATGTCACGTGAATAAATAAGCTGTTCTCTCGACCTACCTCCAATGAAATCTGGCGAATAGCCTCTAGGAATGGCTGTGACTCAATATCTCCGATTGTTCCGCCGATTTCTGTGATAATTATGTCTGCCTCTGCCTTGTCACCTACATTGTAGACAAATTTCTTTATTTCATTTGTAATATGTGGGATTACCTGAACTGTGGAACCTAAATACTCGCCTCTTCTCTCCTTATTTAGTACATTCCAATAAACCTTTCCGGAAGTAAGATTAGAATATTTATTTAAGTCCTCGTCGATGAATCTCTCGTAATGGCCTAAATCTAAATCAGTCTCGGCTCCGTCCTCTGTAACATATACTTCGCCGTGCTGATAAGGGCTCATTGTTCCAGGGTCAACGTTTATATATGGATCTAACTTCTGGGCTGCCACTCGAAATCCCCTAGCCTTTAGTAGGCGACCTAGAGATGCCGCAGTTATTCCCTTTCCTAATCCTGAAACTACTCCACCTGTAACGAATATATACTTCTTCATCTTCCTACTCCTCCACTAAATTGGTATATCCCATTAATGCTTTATCCACTTCGCCTGCCACAGCAGTTCCCTCGGCAATAGCCCAAACCACCAATGACTGACCTTTTCTCATATCACCTGCCACATACACATTCTCCACAGATGAAAGATGCTTATCGCATTCTGTTGCCACATTAGTTCTGGCATCTAACTCTACATTAAATGCATCACATACATACTTCTGGCTTCCTAAAAATCCTGCTGCAATTAATACTAAATCTGCATCAATTTTTCTGTTAGAGCCTTCCACTTCCTCCATTGTCATTCTGCCTGTCTTTTTATCTTTTTTCCATTGCAATGAAACTAGCTCTACACCTGTTAAATTTCCATTTTTATCTTTGATAAATTCTTTTACTGTAGTGTTGTAAACTCGTGGATCCTGTCCGAACTTATAGATAGCTTCCTTCTGGCCATAGTCTGTCTTTAGAACCTTTGGCCACTCCGGCCATGGATTTGACTCCAGTCTCTGCTCTGAAGGTTTTGGCATCATCTCCACCTGTGTTACACTCTTAGCACCTAATCTGATAGCTGTGCCCACACAGTCATTTCCAGTATCGCCGCCGCCGATTACCACTACATTTTTATCCTTTGCCATATCATAAGGAACATCCTTAAAATCGCTATCTAATAATGTCTTTGTAACTTTTCCCAGAAAATCTACTGCGAAATAAATTCCCTTAGCATCTCTTCCTGCCACATTTATGTCTCTAGGATTTGACGCACCGCAGGCTAATACCACTGCATCGTATTCATTCTGTAATTCCTTAGCTGAAACATTCTCTCCCACATTGGCATTGTACTTAAATGTAATTCCTGCCTGCTCCATTAAATTAATTCTTCTATCGATGACAGACTTATCTAACTTCATATTAGGGATTCCATATCTTAATAAACCGCCTGCTCTGTCACTTCTCTCATAAACTGTCACATTATGACCTCGCTTATTTAGAAGCTTAGCTGCTGTAAGTCCCGCAGGACCACTTCCTATAACAGCCACCTTTTTATCTGTTCTAACTTCAGGTTTCTCTTCAGTTACCAGATTATTGTCAAAAGCATATTCAATAACAGTTCTCTCGTTATCTTTCACAGTGATTGATTCGTTATATACTGAGCAGGTGCAGGCGGCTTCACACAATGCGGGGCATACCTTACAGGTAAACTCCGGAAAACTATGGGTGATAGATAGTCTGTTATAGGCTTCTTTTAAATTGCCACGGTAAACTAGTTCATTAATCTCCGGTATTAAATTATGCAATGGACATCCGGATGTCATTCCTCTTATCATCATTCCTGACTGACAGAAAGGCACACCACAGTCCATACATCTTGCTGCCTGTTCTTTCACCTTATCTTTAGGCATTTTTTTGTGAAATTCACTAAAGTTTTTTACTCTGTCTTTTTCACTCACTTCCTCTACGTTATATCTGTCATATTCCATAAATCCAGCTTTCATTCCCATATCACAGTCCTCCTTACTTAAAGTTTTTAAATGCCTCTATAGCAGCCTGTTCATCATTAAATCCTTCACTTTTAGCCTTTCCTATCAGTCTCTTTATCTCTTTATAATCCACAGGAATTATCTTCTTAAAGTGTGAAATGTAATTATCGAAATCTGCTAATATACTTTTTCCCTTGGCAGAATCAGTGTATTTAACATGATCTTTTATTATTGCCTTTAATTCCTCGATGTCACCCTTATCCTCTAGATTTTCCATATGAATCATCTGCTTGTTAACATTCTTATAAAGTGTGTTTTTCTCATCTAGCACATATGCCACACCGCCGCTCATTCCGGCAGCAAAATTCTTTCCTGTGCTTCCTAGAATTACCACACAACCACCAGTCATATACTCACAGCCATGTTCGCCGATTCCCTCGACTACTGCTAGAGCACCTGAATTTCTAATGGCAAATCTCTCACCTGCCATACCAGACATGTAGGCCTCTCCTGATGTAGCACCATACAATGCCACATTACCCACTAAGATGTTTTTCTGTGGATCATACTTAGCTTCTTCTGGCACCTTCAATACTAACTTTCCTCCGGATAATCCCTTTCCAAAGTAGTCATTGCTCTCTCCTACTAAATTAATTGTAAGTCCCTTAGGAATGAATGCACCAAAGCTCTGTCCACCAGCTCCCTTTGCATTGACAGTAATGGTATCATCTGCCAATCCTTCAGGATACTTTCTAGTAATCTCTGCACCTAAAAGTGTTCCAAATGTTCTATCTGTATTTGTGATATCTAGACTTATCTCACTCTTTGTGCCATTCTTTAAAGACTCCTTAATGGCTTTATTCTTAATAAGCACGCTTTCATCCACTGTGCTATCTAATTTGAAATCATAAACATGATCTGGCTGGAAGATTTTTTCTTCCTTTCCTACTTCTGATACATCCACTAAAATTCTGCTTAAATCAAGCTTAGCCTCTGACTCTGTTAAATCACTTCTCTGCTTTAATAAATCAGTTCTTCCTACAAGCTCATCTATACTTCTAACACCTAACTTAGCCATGTACTCACGAAGCTCCTGTGCCACATATCTCATAAAGTTTTCTACGTGCTCAGGCTTTCCTCTAAATCTCTTTCTAAGCTCAGGATTCTGTGTAGCAATGCCCATTGGACAAGTATCCTGATGACACTCTCTCATCATTACACATCCCATTGTAACCAATGGCGCTGTGGCAAAACCGAATTCCTCTGCTCCTAGGATTGCTGCAATAGCTACATCTCTACCACTCATTAACTTACCGTCAGTCTCAATAACCACCTGTTTTCTAAGGCCATTGGCAATAAGTGTCTGATGTGCTTCTGCTAATCCTAACTCCCATGGCAATCCTGCATTGTGGATAGAGCTTAGTGGTGCAGCACCTGTTCCTCCGTCGTAACCTGAGATAAGAATTACCTCTGCTCCTGCTTTTGCTACACCTGCTGCTACTGTTCCCACGCCTGCCTCTGATACTAACTTAACAGAGATACGTGCATATTTATTAGCATTCTTTAAGTCGTAAATTAACTGTGCTAAATCCTCAATTGAATAAATATCATGGTGAGGTGGTGGTGAAATCAAGCTAACTCCCGGTGTGGAGTGTCTAGTCTTAGCAATCCATGGATAAACTTTGTGTCCAGGTAAATGTCCACCCTCACCAGGTTTAGCTCCCTGTGCCATCTTAATCTGGATTTCCTTAGCTGAAACTAAGTATCTTAAAGTTACACCGAAACGTCCGCTGGCTACCTGCTTAATAGCTGAGTTTCTATTCTCCTTCTTTCCTTCTGAAAGCATTCTCTCTTCGCTTTCTCCACCCTCACCGGAATTAGATTTTCCGTGAAGATTATTCATTGCTATAGCTAATGTCTCATGGGCTTCCTTAGAAATAGAACCATATGACATAGCTCCTGTCTTAAATCTCTTTACAATATCTTCTACGCTTTCCACTTCGCTTAAATCAATTGCTTTCTCAGGGAAATTAAACTCTAATAAGTTTCTTAAATATCCTGTTTTTTCAGCGTCCACCATCTTAGTGTACTCTTTAAATAAATCGTAGCTTCCCTCTCTAACTGATAGCTGAAGCATATGGATTGTCTGTGGATTATATCTATGGTTCTCTCCACCACTTCTCATTTTATGTCTACCCACAGCTTTTAGTTCTAAGTTAGAGGATAATCCCAATGGATCGAAAGCTCTGCTGTGAAGCTTATCCTGCGCTTTTCCAATATCTTCTAATGTGATTCCACCGATTCTACTAACTGTTCCCGGGAAGAACTCATCGATTACTTCCTTAGAAATACCGATGGATTCAAATATCTTACTTCCCTGGTATGACTGAACTGTAGATATACCCATCTTTGATGCGATTTTTACAATTCCAAATAAAATAGCATCATCGAAATCCTTAACAGCTGCATAATAATCTTTATCTAATAATTCATTGTGAATTAACTCCTTGATAGTAGCGTGAGCTAAATATGGGTTAATTGCACATGCACCATATCCTAAAAGTGTAGCAAAATGATGTACTTCCCTAGGTTCACCTGACTCTAAAATAAGTGAAAGTGCTGTACTCTTCTTAGTCTCTACTAAGTGTTTATGAACAGCAGCCACCGCTAATAGTGACGGAATAGCCACATGGTTTTCATCCACTCCTCTATCTGAAAGGATAATAATGTTAGCACCTTTTTTATAAGCCTTATCTACCTCTACGCATAAGTGCTTAATTACTCTCTTCATTGGAGTTCTCTTATAATAAGTAATGGAAACTGTCTCTACCTTAAATCCTTCCTGATTCATATGCTTAATTTTCATTAAATCTAAATCTGATAAAATAGGATTATCGATTTCTAATACATTACAGTTTTCTGCTTTTTCTTCTAATAAATTTCCGTGTTTTCCTACGTAAATAGTTCTTGAAGTTACAATCTCCTCTCTTTGAGCATCGATTGGCGGATTAGTAACCTGAGCAAACAATTGCTTAAAATAATAAAATAGTGGCTGATGCTGATTAGACAATGCACTTATCGGTGTATCCACACCCATTGATCCAATTTTTTCTGCACCGCTAAGTGCCATATTTTTAATGCCTTCATAGTAATTTTCATATGTATATCCAAATGCTGCCTGAAGCTTCTTTCTTTGCTCCTTATCATATGACTCTACCTTCATATTAGGAACCTTTATGTCACTTAAATGGATTAATCCCATATCTAGCCATTCACCGTATGGCTTACTGTGAGCATATTGTTCTTTAATCTCTGAGTCTGTATATATCTTTCCTTCTCTAGTATCTACTAATAAAATCTTTCCAGGGTGTAATCTGTCTTTCTTAATTACATGCTCTTCATCTATCTCTAGCACACCTACTTCTGATGAAAGAATTAATCTGCCATCATCTAGTACTACATATCTAGATGGTCTTAGACCATTTCTATCAAGGATAGCTCCCATAACATCTCCATCTGAGAATAGGATAGATGCAGGACCATCCCATGGCTCCATCATTGTAGCGTAGTACTGATAGAAATCTCTCTTTCTCTGTGACAATGTGTCATTGTGATCCCATGGCTCAGGCATAGCTATCATTGCTGCTAATGGAAGATCTAATCCGCTCATCATTAAAAATTCTAATGTATTATCTAACATAGCTGAGTCAGAACCACTCTGTGAAATAACCGGCAATACCTTAGTCATATCTTCATTGGTAAACTGATTTGTGAACATTGTCTCTTCTCTAGCCAGCATCTTATCAGCATTTCCTTTGATAGTGTTAATTTCTCCGTTATGAACTATTAATCTATTAGGATGCGCTCTATTCCAGCTAGGTGCTGTGTTAGTTGAGAATCTTGAATGAACCATTGCAATGGCTGACTTATAATCAGTATCCTGTAGATCAAGGAAGAAAGTTCTAAGCTGATCTACTAAAAACATTCCTTTATATACAATAGTTCTACATGAAAGAGATGGCACATAAGTATCCACATTACTCTGCTCAAACTCTCTTCTTACAATATATAATTTTCTATCAAACTCTAAATCTGTTTTAACATCCTCAGGTCTTTCAATAAATACCTGACTGATAGTAGGCATACATTCTAGGGCAGCCTTTCCTAATACCTGTGGCTTAGTATTTACATCACGCCAAGTGATAATTTTAAGACCTGCTTTTTTAACAATTATCTCAAACATTGATTTAGCCTGTCTTAAATCTAAATCACTCTGAGGGAAGAAAAACATTCCTACACCGTACTGTCTTCTATCAGGCAATTCTATTCCCTGCTCTTTTAATTTCTTCTTAAAAAATTCATGAGGAATCTGTGTAAGAATACCTACGCCGTCTCCGGTTTTTCCTTCTGCATCCTTTCCTGCTCTATGCTCTAGTCTCTCTACTATAGATAAAGCATCGCACACTAACTGGTGATCAGCCACGCCATTAATATTAATAACCGCACCGATACCACAGTTATCATGTTCAAAATTTGAATTATACATGCCTTTTTCTTCTAATTCTCTAAATTTCTTTTCCATAAAATTCCTCCTGCTTACCAGTGATTTTACTAGCTTAATAATCTTCTTAAATGAAAAAAAGGGCGCTTCGAGTGTTAAACTCAAAGCGCCCTTGCTTCTCTAAAATTTAATAATTTAATTTTCAATACACCCTTATTATAAACTTCCATATTTTTAAAAGTCAACACGCAAAATTAATTATTTTAATTATTTTGTTTTTTAACTTAAATATATTTAGTTTTAAGATTAAAAACTTAATTATATTTAGTTTTACTTTATTTTATTAACCTTTAATCATATTTCCAAAAAGGATAAGACACGGCAGTTTTTACCGTGTCTTAATATCACCTTATAAAAAGCAATCTTTAATTAATTTACTTTACTAAATTTTAATTTATACTGCGATTTTACACTTACTCAACGTCACGTAGAGCATCGATATCTTCCTCGCCTGTTCTGATTTTAATAACCTTGCTAACAGGATATACGAAGATTTTACCATCACCGATTTTTCCTGTGTAAAGTGTTTTCTTAGCTGTCTCAATTACTTTCTCTACAGGTATATCACTTACTACTACCTCAAGCTTAATCTTAGGAAGTAATGTTAAGTCCATCTCAACTCCACGATACATCTGTCCTGCACCCTTCTGGATACCACAACCACTAACCTGAGTTACTGTAATACCAGTTACACCTAACTCATTTAATGCTTTCTTAATCTTGTCATAGCGTGATAACTTAGTGATAATAACAATCTTATTCATACCAGTCTCAAGACTAGTTCCCTGAACCTGTTTAGCTACATTTTCTACCTTAACAGCTGCATCCTTCATAGCCTGACTAGCTGTCTCATAATCATCATTTCCTAAATTAGTATTGTCATTAATCTCCAATGCAGACTCTGAGATATCTACAATTGAGAATCCTGCATATGCTGATGTTAAACCATGTTCCTTTAAGTCTAATCCTTCGATTTCCTCTTCCTCTGTTACTCTTAATCCAAAGATAGCTTTAATAATTAAGAATACTACTGTAATAGTTACTACTGTCCAAGCTCCTACTGTTACTACTCCAAGTGTCTGAATTCCTAGTAATTTTACTCCACCACCGTAGAATAAACCTTTAAGTGTGTTTTCCGGAGCTGATGTTGTAGCAAATAAACCTACAGCTATTGTTCCCCAAATACCATTGAACATATGAACTGCTACAGCACCTACAGGATCGTCGATGTGAAGCTTGTAATCTAAGAACCATACACCGAAGCAAACTAATAATCCTGCTACAGCACCGATAATAACTGCACCAAATGCATCTACTACATCACAACCAGCTGTGATAGCTACAAGACCTGCCAATGATGCGTTAAGACACATTGAAACGTCAGGCTTTCCATATTTGATCCATGTAAAAATCATACATACTACTGTGGCAATACTTGGAGCTACTGTTGTAGTTAAGAATACTGATGCTAACTGATCTGGTGTAGTACATGCAGCACCGTTAAATCCGTACCATCCAAACCAAAGAATGAATACACCTAAACAACCGATTACAATATTGTGACCTGGGATAGCATTTACTTTAATCTTGTCTTTTTTCTTCTCAAATTTTCCAATTCTGGCACCTACGATTTTAGCACCTACTAAAGCTGCAATACCACCTACCATGTGGATAGCACATGAACCGGCGAAATCGTGAAATCCTCTTGCCGCTAACCAACCGTTACCCCAAATCCAGTGAGCCTCGATTGGATAAATAAGTCCTGATAATACTCCTGAATATACACAATAACTTAAGAATTTTGTTCTCTCAGCCATAGCACCTGATACGATAGTAGCTGTAGTAGCACAGAAAACTAAGTTAAAAACAAAATTAGACCAATCAAAATTTTTATAGTTAGAAATTATGTCGAATCCTGGTTTACCTATAAAACCAAATAAATCTTCACCTAATAATAATCCAAATCCAATTATAATAAACATTGCACATCCAATACAGAAGTCCATAAGGTTCTTCATAAGGATGTTACCTGCGTTTTTGGCTCTTGAAAATCCCGCTTCTACCATAGCGAAACCAGCCTGCATCCAAAATACTAATGCCGCTCCAATCAAAAACCATACTGAAAATACCTGTCCGTTAACCGCCTCCAAAATCTCTTTTGTCATAAGTTCTCCTCCTTTTTTTGCCGATTTATATTTATATAGAAAAATCCCACAATGTGTCGAGGTAAAAACTAATAGTAAGTTTTACTCCACGCCATTGTGGGATTAAAGATAAGTTGTATTAATTGTAGATATTTATAATTATATTTAGTCGCATTTTAATAAACGCTAAATAATAATTTGCCGTAACTTGGATATGGCCAATATTTCTCTGATGTTAACATCTCAGCCTCATCCACATATTTTCTAAGTTCTTCCATTGCTGGTAAAACTTCGTCTCTTACTTTCTCTGATGTCTCGATGATGTTCTCACTATCTAATAGACCTGTTAAGTCATCCTCTAATTTTAGTGTAGCCTGTAAGATATTGTCTGATAACTCTGATAGTCTCTCCAATGTTGTAATTTCATAATTACATTTAACATTTTCATTGATTGACTTCTTAAGGGATGTAGTCTTAGCTAAGCTATATAAGTACTCTTCAATAGAAGGTAGATAGCTCTTTCTTACCATATCCACCATTGTGTGTCCTTCAATGTTAACACTCTTACAGTAGTTTTCTAACATAATTTCACATCTTGAGTGTAACTCTGACTCTGTGAATACCTTATGTTCCATAAGCATTGTCTTGTTCTGCTCGTCTAATAAGTGTGGCATAGCATCTGCTGTAGTCTTAAGATTTGATAATCCTCTAACCTTAGTAGCTTCCTCAATCCACTCTTCTCCGTAACCATTGCCATTGAAGATAATTCTCTCATGACCCTTAATGATTTCTTTGATTAATTCATGTAATTCATTCTCAAAGTCTGTAGCATTTTCTAGTCTGTCAGCGTACTGCTTTAAGCTCTCAGCAACTGCTGCATTTAACATTATGTTAGAACATGCAATACTGTTTGATGAACCAAGTGATCTAAACTCAAACTTGTTTCCAGTGAAGGCAAATGGTGATGTTCTATTTCTATCTGTTGTATCTCTTGAAAATCTAGGTAATGAGTGAACTCCTAATTTCATTGTTATTTTCTTAGTTCCCTCATATGGTGTGTCGTTCTTAATAGCATTTAAAATAGCTGTTAATTCATCTCCTAAGAATACTGAGATGATAGCAGGTGGTGCTTCGTTAGCTCCTAATCTGTGATCGTTTCCTGCTGTAGCTACTGATAATCTAAGTAGATCTTGATAATCATCCACTGCCTGAATTACTGCACATAAGAATAATAAGAACTGTGCATTTTCTTCAGGTGTCTCACCAGGTGATAATAGGTTAGCTCCTTCATCAGTCTGGATAGACCAGTTATTATGCTTACCTGATCCGTTAACTCCTGCGAATGGTTTCTCATGTAATAAACATACCATTCCGTGTTTTCTAGCCACCTTCTTCATAATTTCCATTGTTAACTGGTTGTTATCTGTAGCCACATTTGTTGTAGAAAAGATAGGTGCTAGTTCGTGCTGTGCGGGTGCCACTTCGTTATGCTCTGTCTTAGCTAGGATTCCTAATTTCCAGAGTTCATCGTTTAATTCCTTCATAAACGCTGAAACTCTAGGCTTAATCATTCCAAAGTAATGATCATCTAATTCCTGTCCCTTAGGAGGCATTGCTCCAAATAATGTTCTTCCTGTATAAATTAAGTCAGGTCTCTTTTCGAACATTTCCTTATCTACTAGGAAGTATTCCTGTTCAGGACCTACGTTTGTTCTTACATATTTAACGTCGTTTCCGAATAATTTTAAGATACGCTTAGCCTGGCGATTAAGTGCCTGCATTGATCTTAGAAGTGGTGTCTTCTTATCTAATGCATCTCCTGAATATGAGCAGAAAGCTGTAGGTATGCATAATGTGTGTTCCTTAATAAATGCGAAGGATGTAGGATCCCAAGCTGTATATCCTCTAGCCTCAAAAGTTGCTCTTAGTCCTCCTGAAGGGAATGATGAAGCATCAGGCTCTCCTTTTATTAATTCTTTTCCGGAGAATTCCATTATTACTCCGCCATCAGGTGATGGTGTGATAAAACTATCATGTTTCTCCGCTGTTATTCCTGTCAATGGCTGGAACCAATGTGTATAATGTGTAGCTCCGTTTTCAACTGCCCAGTTCTTCATCTCCTCAGCAACTGCGTCTGCTACTCTGTTATCTAATCTTGTGTTCTCAATCATTGTCTTTTTAAGTGAACTATAAACCTCTTCTGATAGTCTAGCTCTCATTACCTTGTCATCAAATACAAGAGAGCCAAACAACTCTGGAATATTTGTATTTTCCATTATTCCAACTCCTTTCATTCTTAGCATTTATTAAAATATGTTGCATGCATACATTCGCGAAAGTAAAAGAAAAGGGCATCCTAGAAGTAATCTTCTAAGACGCCCTTGTCTTTATATCTCAGTATTTTACATAGACCAGTGACAACTGTCAACTGTTTTTTCTTTAACCTTATAAAATTAATCAATGGCTTTATTATTTTAACCAATCTCTTAATTTTATAATCCATTTACTTTATTTTTGAATGGTAACATTAATTTTAGCACTTATTCCGCACTGTGAATAAACATAAACCTCGCAACTTCCTGCTGCCACTCCTTTAATATTACCTTTCTTATCCACAGTAGCTACCTTCTCATTAGTTGATTCAAAGCTTAGCTTTCTGTGAACTTTAATTTTCTTCTTAGCAGGTGCCACTTCCTTAGCACTTATCTTAGAAGTCTTACCTACTTTAATCTTTACCTTAGTGCCTGATTTAACCTTAACCTTCTTAGCACTATCTACCTTTCCACCCTTTGTAGCAATGTGAACTGTCTTTGATGTAGAAATAATCTTATTGTCCTTATCTATTGCCACAAGAATGAATTTATAATATTTAGCTTTCTTAAGTTTAGCCTTTTTAATCTTCTTAAACTGTTTTGATGTTCCCTTAACAGTCGCTAACTTAACATATTTATTCTTCTTTCCACAGGCATTTCCATAAACTACATACTTAACTGCCTTATTAGCTTTCTTCCAACCTATCTTAATAGATTTCTTAGTAGCCTTCTTAACCTTTAGCTGAAGAATATTAAATACAGAACCGTCTAAATCTGCCTCGCTCTTATATGCTGTGATAGCCTTGTCAGCATCACTGTATGGCTGGCCTGGACTAAACTTAGTTTTCTTTCCGCCTGATGTGTCATCATTTGAATCCTTACCACTATCCTTATTTTTATTGTTATTTGGGATAGTGTATTCTACCTTAGCTGCTGATGCCGGATTATCCTGATATACAATAGTAATCTTATTGCCATTGGACTGATTATTCTTCTTCTGTAAGTAACTATCCATTTCACTACCCTTCTTTACATAGGCAGTAACACCTGGATAAATCATGTCGTTGGCATCTTTTCCAATACCTAAATCTAGGTTAGAGTCATAGATTTCTACAGCGTTCATACCAAATCTATATGTTTTTAGTTTAGGACAATTAGCAAACGCATTACTGTCAATGTAAACACCGTAATCTTTAATATTGGAATCCCCCACTATTACTTCCTCTAGAGAGCTACATCCATAAAATGCATTCTCCTGGATACAATCATATCCGTCAGGAACTATAATTTTCTTAACTGTAGAATTATTTTTAAATGCATCTGCTGCTACGCAACCTGAGCCACTATAAGTTTTCCCATTGTAATTAATTATAGTAGGCAATGTCACTTCTGTATCGGTTCCGCTATAGCCCATAATCCACAATGAACCATGTCCCTGTCCATCATCATCATAGAATATTATGGAAAAGCCATCAATGTTCATTTTGATTTCCTGCATAGCCATTACCTTCAATGTAGAATAATTAACTAAAGTGGTGCATAACATTACCGCTAATAAACATGCTATTATTTTTTTTATATTACTCATAAGCATTCACTCTCCCCTACTATTTAATCTTACTTTTCTTAATTGATTTTTTAGAAATAATATTATTTGCATTGCTTACTGATATAAATCTAGCCTCGTGAACTTCATCATAATAAGCCATTATTTTCTTTCTAGTCATGGCTCCGAAATCGTTAGTGCTTCCAAAGTCAATCATTACTACCGGAATCTTTGCTCCGTTAGTATAAATCTGTTTGCTGTATCCTTTATAAACATTATATATTTTTAGTTTATCAGGATTATTAACTGTATCCCTAATCTCACGGTATGTCTTCTTAGCTAGTTTAATGTAGTCTGTAACCACTAATTTAATAGTAAATTTCTGTTTACCTTTTTTAGCGGTAATGGTAACTCTTCCACCTTTTTTAGCTTTTATCTTTCCTGTCTTTTTATTGATGGTAACTACCTTCTTCTTAGAGCTCTTCCATTTAAGTTTCTTAAATCCTACAGGTTTAGGCATTTTAGATTTATTGCCCTTAGCTACAAACCAAAAACCGTTTCTTAAGTAGGCTGTAAACTTAGATGTATTGCCACCTTTTAATTTAAGAGTAACAACAGTCTTTCCGATAAATTTAGGAGACATATACACATATCCTGTTCCATCGCTGTTAACACTCAATGAGGCTGTGGATACTTTCTGTTTAGAATTAGTTATACTTATATCCTTTCTAGCCTGTTCATAAGAGCAGGTATAAGTAAATGGAATTCTAGTTCCCTCCTTAAGTGTAGCTGATGACTTGTTAAACTTAACGCTTCCCACACCAATATCTGAAACCTTAGCTGTGTAAGTAGCTGCATATCCTTTAATTTCTAAAGTGTAGCTTCCCGGCTGTAAATATGCTGCACCCTTAGAATCAGTACTGTAATAGCTAGAACCGGATTTTAGGTTATAAGAACAGCTATCGCCACTGTACTTAACCTCCACCTTAATATTGGTAGCCTTACTTACAGTAAAGTTATACTCGGCATAGTCATATACTTTCATATAATAAAGAACACTACCCTCTAGCTTTCCGCTGTACTGCTTACCTAACTGCATCTGATACTTAAAAGTCTCAGCTTCAACTGGTGTGATATACGTCATTGAAAACGCCATCACTAAAGTCAATAATACTGCAATGATTTTTTTCATAATCTCACCTCCATCTTTATATTTTCTCCGTTCGTGATCATGAAAATAATATTCAATTTTTTCCGCACTTTTTATAATATAAGTATAATTTATTTCTTAAGTATTCTCAAGGTTTTAATTTCACTAAAAAAGCACTTATATGCCATTTTTCATTGACATATAAGTGCTTCTTTTCCCCCTTTTAATTATTCTTGTTACCATCATAAAGAGTAATTGTGTCCATTCGGTGTACATAGCGTGTTTTTTTATTCAAGTTATGGTATAATTTAAGTGGCTTTTTAATTATATATACTTAATTTTATTAAGATTTAAGTACCTTTAACTTAAATTTATATAATTAAAGCCCAATTGGACTGAAAATTATGAAAGGAGAAACTTATGAGAAATGAATTTGATCACATCGATGAGCAGATAATTAGAATACTCCATGCTAACGCCAGAACCCCCCTTAAGGCAATTGCTAATCAGGTATTCTTATCATCCCCAGCTGTATCTGCCAGAATCGAGCGTCTCGAAAAAAACGGAATAATTACCGGCTATAACGCGATAGTTAATCCAGCTGCACTAGGCTATCATATTAAAGCTTTTATTAATTTAGAAGTTAAGCCTGATCAGAAGCAGGATTTTTATCCATACATCAAAGAGTGCAATAACGTTATTGAATGTGATTGTGTAACCGGCGATTACTCTATGTTAATCGAAGTAATGTTTAAGAGTACTGACGAACTCGATTACTTTATCGGCGATTTACAGCGCTTTGGAAGTACTAAAACACAGATTGTCTTTTCTACTTCCGTGGACCATAGAGGCATTCCTCTAGCAGAGGATTAATATTTTAAGCAAAGATTTTTGGAGGATAATTATGAAATATCAATCAGAAATCGAATTTGTTATTAAAATGACTAAATATGCTATAGCAGAAGTTGATGTATCTACTGATGCTATAGCTTTATTTAAAGAGTACAAAGATGTTAATTGGAATATTGTAAAGAGATTGACCACCCTTAATAAAATCGACGGTCTTATCTTTAATTACATAAAGTTACTACCTAATGATTTAGCTAAAAACATTCCATACTATGACTACTATAAGATAGTTTATAAAAAGGCAGTGCTAGATAACATAAATAGAATGGAATTTTTAGATAAGCTAAGAGTTGAGGCTCATGATAGTCCTATTAACTATTGTCTTTTAAAAGGTTCCGTGTCTAGACATTTCTATCCGGATCCTACTATGAGACACATGGGTGATACCGATATTTTATATCGTAATATTCCTGACAATGAAGCAGTTATTTTATTTAACAAGTTAGATTACGAAATAGTAGAAAATAAACCTAAAGAATTTATTTTTAAAAGTAAGAATTTAGGATTAATTGTGGAATTACAAAGTTCACTTGTGGACAGCGGATATCGCCTTTGGTATAAATATCTCTCCACTATCTGGTCTCGTCTTATTAAAGTAGGGCAGAGCGGTGAATATAAAATGAGAGATGAGGACTTTTTTATTTATCACATTATTCACATGGCTAAACATTTTATAAACGGTGGCATTGGCCTTCGCCATATCGTGGATACTTACGTGATATATAAGCATTTTTCTAAAAATTCTGATTTTGATTTTTCCTATGTCCACTCTACCTTAAAGGAATTGCACATAGAAAAATTTTATTTAAGAATAATGGGTCTAATAGATTATTGGTATGAGAATGACATTAAAAAAATCGACAATGCCACTCTTAATTTAACCAGATTTATTATCACCACAGGTGCTTTCGGCAATAAAAAGCAGCGCTACGCAAATCATATGTTTTTAAAGAAACAAAATATTTTAAAGCGAGTGTTCCCAGGTGCTACCACCATGGGTAATTACTATGGCATTGACTTTGAAAAAGAAAAATTAAAGCTTATTCCTTATTGGATAAAGCTTAATGTGGCTAGAGCTAAAAAGGGCAAAAAAAACATTGAAGATATTAAGGACAGCCTAAATATCTCCAATGAAAAAATAGCTTATACTAAAAAAATATTCACTTATTGTGGTTTAGATGACTCTCTATTATAGGGAGTCATCTTTATTTTCTCTAAACCTAAATATAAGAGCTAATAAGTAATAAAGTAAAGCGCCCATTGCAGCACCTATGGTATTTAGAATAATATCATCCACATCACAGCGACCAATATTTATTAGGTGCTGAATCACTTCTATAGCCACTGAAAATAAAAATCCTATGATGGTAGAATATAAAAATACTCTGATAAAATGTTTACCCATAAGATTATATTTTAGTGAAAGTAAAAATCCTAACGGTAAAAATGTAATTATGTTAACCGCCAGATTTTTTACAAACCAATCAGTAAGAACCTGGGCATTAGCCCAATAAAATCTTATAGTTTTAAATGGAACAAACTGTGGCTCTAAGGCCATTGGCTTAAACCCTTTATACCTGGCAATTATATTATCTATAACCATTCTGGTAGGCAATTTAAAAACCAGTATTCCAATTACTATTAAAAAATAGATGGTAAATACTATTTTTCTATGTTTATCAATTTGATAAAACAACTTTCTTACAATATTCACTGGTTAATCTCCTAATCCTCTTTCTCATTATCTTCTGGAGTCTCAGTTTTATTAGATTTTACGATAATACTATTTTTAACTTTTATTTTTCCTGTTTTCTCTTCCTGATCCGGAATATTTTTTGGCTTCTTAGAAAAACCTAGGAATAATTTAAATTTATCCCATTTAGTTAATTCCTCTTCTGGGGATGGTCCATAACCGTAGCCATAACCATAGCCGTAGCCACTGTCTCCATAGCCATATTTTCCATAACCATATCCATATCCGTAGCCATAGCCATATCCGTAGCCGTAGCCATATCCGTAGCCATATCCTTTACCTTTTCCATAGCCATATTTTCCAAAAGCGGAATTTAAATTAATTCCATTTAGGACACACCCCACAATCGGAACTCTGGTATATGAAAATTCCTGGATGGCATCAATAATTTTATTAGTATGAACCTCATCCTGCTTAACTACGTAAACTACTGCATCAGAGTACTTAGCTAGCACTGCTGCATCAGATAATTCTGAGCAAGGTGGCGCATCAATAATTACATAATCTACGCTTTTACCTATCTCCTCAATAAGGCTCTTAAACTTATCTGAGTTTAAAGTCTCAATAGGTTTTTCTGATTTCTTAGATGGTGCTAAAAGAAGAACTAAAGTCTCTTTAACATTTACAATAACATCCTTTAGCCTGATCTTCTTTGCCAGAAAATCTTCCATTGAAAAATCTTTAGATGTCACACCAGTCATATGTTTAAGAGATGGATATCTTAAATCACCATCCACCAACATAACTTTTTTCTTAGTCTTAGAAAGTGAATAAGCCAGATTCATGGAGAATACACTCTTTCCCTCTCCCTTTCTAGTACTAGTAACCAATATAATTTTATAATTCTTTTTCTCAAATTCTCGCTCTAATCTGGCACTGATGGCGCGCATAGATTCTAGGAATCTAAATCCCGCGTCATTGGATAAGATAGACGGAATCTTCTTTTCATTTTTATTATGGATAGCCTCCGGCACCGTGCCAAAATACGGAACGGAAAGATATTTTTCCACATCTTCTTTAGTCTTAATTGTATTTACGAAAAATGCATAAAGCGCACTTGGAATCAATCCTAAAAGTAATCCGGCAAAGGCGAAAATTAAAACATTCTTAACCGGCTGATATGGATTATCCGGCTCCTTAGAATCTGTAGGTTCCTGCAATACCTTAAGCTCTGTATCGCCAATAACAAACTCCGCCACAGAAGAATAATTTCTCATAACAGAGTCCATTACTCTTTTATTCATCACTCTATCAGTTCCTGTGGAAATAATACTGATAATATTAGAGTCTGGCAATGCCTCCACAGTGATAACACTTGGCATATAGTTAACCTTTAAGTCTCTCTCGATAATCTCATAAAAGACTTCATTGTTAATAAGATAATCAAAGCTGACACTTAAACTCTCTGTTAACTGACTATTGTTAGTATAGGAATTGTCCTCCTTATCATAGGAAGGAGCTGTTATGGAAATAGTGGCCTTAGTGCTGTAGTAAGGGACATATTTTCTAGTGTAGTAGAAATATCCGATAACTCCTAAAAGCACTGTCAATATAAGCGCAATCCACCATAATTTCTTAACTCCCATTAAAAATGCTGACATAATTTCAGCTAAACTTTTTGTTTCTTTAATGGAAACCCTGCTAATCTGTCCAGGTTTTTGTGAATTATTGTTTTGCATCTTCACTCACCGCCTTTCCAGATAACATTTTCTCAATTTTATTTTCAATATACTTATTCTTAGTGTTCTTAATGTTCTTTATATCATTTAAGATACATCCCATTAACTTACAATCAGATGTCTCAATATTTTTTATGCAATTCATAATATCAGGCTGGAATGAATAATCCTGTCTGATTACGATAATGGCAAAGTCTGCATAGTTTAGCATAACCTCTGTATCTGATACTAATTGCATAGGTGGTGTATCAATGATAACGTAATCTGCCATCTTAGAACATTCCTTAATCAATGCCTTCATTGCACCGGAACTAGTATATTCATGGGTGCTTTGATGTGGCTTAGATGGCATAATCATTGAAAATCTTAACTTATCTTCATAGTATAAACAATCTTCTAAGCTGCACTCGCCACGAAGAAGACTAGTGATATCTTCTATCTTTTCTTTCTCTAATTGAAGCATAGAGTGAATAGATGGGTTTCTTAAATCCGCATCAATAAAGATAACTGACTTACCCTCTCTAGCTAATGCCAATACAATATTAAGAGCAGTAGTTGATTTACCCTCATTCTGACAGGCACTGGTAACTAGAAATACATTCTTTCCGTCATTGTTATTTTTCTCATATTCTATTTTAGTTCTAATATAATTGATAGACTCCACGAAATTCTGAGAAATAATAGGGCTTGTGATAAGAAGATTCTTAACTTTATTGCCTAATTTAGACTTTAAGGTCTTATTCTTTTTCTCGTGGAAAATAGAACCGATTAAGTTAGCGCCTAGCATATCCTCCACTGCATCCTCGTTCTTAATAGTATTTCTAAAAAGACTTAGGACAGTAATAACGATCAATGCTAAAAATGCAGAGATAAATCCGTTTCTGATAGATGTATTTTGTGGCATCAAAATATTGTCAGGAACCGTAGCTACCGTAGGTTCCTTAAGCTCATCAAAAACAGCATCAGAAGCTAAATACTCTGATAACTTATCGTAATTATTCATGATTATGTTTATAACCTTAAATGAAGTAACAGGATCGCTAGATGTCACTGTCATTTTCATAAGATTAGTCTCTTCTATGATTTCAACGCGGGTATTAAGTTCATAATCAGGATTATGTAATTCCTCCCTAACTCTAGAAGCCATAATATCTGTGTACAATAATTGCTGAAAAGATGTAACTACCCTCTCTGCTGATTTTCTATTAGTATACACGTATCCGGTACTCTGTCTAGGAGTTACCACGTAAATAGCTGAGCAGGAATAAACCGGTTTATAGGTTTCACTGATATAGGTGTATGTACCCATTACGCCCAATATTCCCACCATAATTACTATCCACATTTTATAGCCTATGTCTCTTAGAAGAGAATATATATTGATATTTCTAAAATTAATCATCTATGCCTCCAAAGAAAATTTTTATTCAACTACCACAGTTAAATAAACACTTCCTTCTCTCCCCTCTTTATCTTTTACATTGTATTCCACAGCATAAAAACCTGGCTGTGATGTCTTTACAGATGTTTTAGCTATCTTTACTTGCTTTTTATTTATGTTCTTATCGCTTGAGTCCTTTACTTCATCAATATATGAAAATGGATTAAATTTATCCCCTTTCTTAATATATGTGATATACTCTTTTAATATAATTTTAGGTGCCACATCATTCTTCTGTCTAACCACTACCGGTGCCTTAACCTTTGAAGTATCACCTATTTTATTCGTAACTCTAGCTGTCACTACATACTGCTTCTCGTCACTGTTAGACATAGTGGATGATAAAATCTTAACTCTCTTAGTGATATCACCCTCTATTTTATCATTGGCCTTAAGCATATCTTTTACTGTCATATTAGAACCTAATTCTAGTACCAATGGCTCGTCAATATAAAAACGTGGTGAATGATAATCTAAAAATTTAACCTTAACCGTTTTCTTTGTTACATTTCTGTCGTAATCACACACTGCAAAAGTTACATTGCAGATATGCTCATTCTTATCAATCATCTTAGATATCTTTTCCACTACCACCTTAGATGTTAAATCTCCATCTTTCTTATCTGTGGCTGTAACATTCTCTAAAATTTTAGAATTAATATCCTTCTCATTCACTGACACGGCAATTATATTGCTTTTAGCCTCAATAACCGGACCGTTAATATCAATGCTTCTCTTTCTCATCACCCAATGAATCGAAAAGGCGATGCACACAGCTACAAATAAAATAACTGTTATATTTCTAAGTAAAACATATCTTCTCATAATACTATTCCTTCTTACATTTCTAGTATGAATTATACATATCTGTATAGCATTTTTCCAGCCATTCAGCATTTTTTCTAATGTCGAAACCATGCTCTTTAATAAGCATGGTGGTGTCTTTTCTCTTAAAATTCTCTGTATATTCAATAACAGACTTAGCCCATTCCTCCGGGCTATCTTCTAAATTCTTAACTAGCACATTACCTGTTATATCGCATTGGATAGGAACCTTATCGCTGATAACACAGGGAAGTCCCGCGCTTTGGGCCTCCACCATGGTAACCGGAAGTCCCTCAAACAATGATGGCAATAAAAACACATCAAAAGCCTGTAAAATATCTGCCACATCGCTTCTTACGCCTAGAAACTTAACCTTATCGCTAAGTCCTAAATTTTCAACCTTATCTTTTACCTTATTTTTTAATTCATCGTTAAGCTCGCCGCCACCCACTAGTAAAAGCACAGCGTCTTTTCGAATCTTAGCAATTTCATTAAAAATATCAATTAAAAACATATGATTTTTCTGCTGGAAAAATCTTCCCACATGCCCTATAACCAGCTTGTCACTGACATTTAGCTTTTCCTTCATTCTGCGAGATTTTTCTAAATCATACTTATAGTCTTCTGTGTCGATGGCATTATTCATAATAGTTACATTCTTAAGATTTTTTTTCCCATAAAGCCAGCAAGCAGCCTCATTGCCACAGGCAAACATATGGGTATTATAGAATTTAAGCATAAATCTAAAGTACCATCTAAATGGTGTTTTTAAATTAAATCCCAGAGGTCTATTGTGAGCATGTGATATCCTAACCTTAACCCCCATTTTTTTAGCCACCTTAAGAGGAAGATAACTTCGCTCCTCTAAATTAGAGTGAATAATCTTATATTCAGGGTGCTTTTCTAAAAACTCTCTAAACTCTTTTTTATATTTATGAAATTTTCCGGGATACATAGGCGACATCCTATAAACTTTTCCGCCAAGACTTTCTATCTCATCCTCATAGGCACCTCTATACTGACGATTCACCATGAAATCAATCTGGATTTTATCCCGGTCAATATGTCTCATATAATTCATTATCATTGCCTCGGCGCCACCTCTGTCCATAACAGTATCCAGCACCAGCACATGTATTTTTTCCATATTCAATACCTATTTTTCTAAAACAGTGTTAGCGCTTACATCCTCTTTTACCACGACGCCTGCGCCAATCACACAATTATCTCCAATAGTTACACCCTTTAAAACAATTACGCCGGTTCCAAGCCAGCAATGTTTTCCAATTCTAGTAGCACCGGTGGTATATCCCTGAGACTTTATATCTCTAGATTCATCGCTAAATCTGTGATTGTGATCATAAACATGAACATTCTCACCGAAGATTGTTCCCTCTCCAATAGTCACTAGTTCCATAGCATTTAAGGAACAATTATGATTAAAGAAACAATTATTCTCCACCACTACTCTTCCACCATTTTCAATGGCAATATGAAATCCGCTTCTCCAGGTAGTCTTTTTTCCTATCTTAACCTTCGATCCAAAAACTATCTTATAAACTATCTTCTTAATAGCCGCAAATATATGATATTTTAATTTAATAATCTTCAATATACCACCTCATATTATTCGCTATAAATTCTCTCAAGTTTTTTTATAACTTTTTTAATATCATATCCCTCATCTCTTACCTTTATGTATGCATTGTTTCTGTCAGCACTGATGTCTGTATTTAGTATTATCTCGCTCCACTTCTTTGGTTTACTGTTAAGGGATACAAATCTAACATTTCCTGTAATATTAACCTTTTTAGTAATTCTATCACTTGCGATGCACTTACATCCACTAGTCTGGGCCTCCACTAAAGTCATTGGGAATCCCTCAGATAGTGATGGCATAATTACTATATCTGACATAGAATAAATATTTTCCATATCCTCTCGCATTCCTAGAAATTTCACATGACTTTCTATTCCTAGAAGATACATTTTATCCACTAATTTTCTTCTGATTTTCTTTTCTGATTTAGTTTTAGCTTGGCCCACCATTAAAAGAGTGGCATCTTTTTCTTTAATTATCTCGCTAAAAACTTTTAAGATAAACTCCTGATTTTTTTCCTTAGAAAAACGGCCTACATGAGTGATAACTAAGCCACCTACATCTAATTCTTTTCTTAGCTTTTCTCTTTTATCCTTATTAAACTTAAACTTTTCAGTGTCCACACAATTTTTTATTAACTCTACATTAATATTATTTAAAAGCCACTTAGCCGACTTTTTACTGCAGGCTAAACCCACAGTATAGAGATTTTTAAGTTTTTTCTTTAAATAAATCCTCATAAAATATTTTAAATCTTTTATTTTAGGATTTGAGTGACAGTGAATAATTCTAGTCTTAATGCCTCTCTTTTTGGCGATTCTAAAAGCATAAACACTTTTTTCTTCCAGATGAGAGTGAATAATATCATAAGGTTTTTGTGAATCTAAAAACTCATTAAATTCTTTAATATACTGCCTAACTTTAAAGGGTTTTAGGGCGCACATATGATAAACATGGCACCCCAAACTCTCTATTTCATCCTCATAATCGGATTTCTCTTTTCTGTTAATTAAAAAATCAATATGATATTTTTCTCTGTCTAATTCTCTTAAATAGTTCATTGCCAAAGTCTCTGCTCCGGCTCTGTCCATTAAAGTAATAAGCACTAGCACCCTTTTTTTCATCGGCCCTGGAAAACCTCCAAATAAAGTTTCTTATATTTATTGCAGAAAATAGTGTTGTTATAATTATCAGTCACTGTCTGATAAGCTATTTCAATCATCTTTTCCTTATTAATTTTATGCTCTAGAACCTGCTTTAGTCTGTCCACAAATTCATCTTTTGTATTGCATAAAAAGCCGTTGCCACCGTCTATAACCACGTCGCGGTTTCCCACAATATTAGAAACCACGCAGAACTTTTTCATGTACATTGCCTCTAAAAGAGCTATAGGCAATCCCTCCCAGCGGGAAGTTAAAAGGAAAATATCATACTTAAAAGCTTCCTCAATAGCCTCCATCTTTTCCTTCCATCCGGTGATTTCAATATTAGGGCTGTCTAGTTTATCCCTTAAATCGCCATCGCCAATCCAAACAAATTTATAATCCGGCATGGCCTTTGCTATCTCGTTAAAAAGTTTAGGGTTTTTCTGCTTAACTATTCTACCTAGCGTAAATACTGTGTTTTCTTCGATTTTATCAATTTCATCTGCAGCTCCATTATTAGAGCGATGTTTTTTTATATCATCTATCTCTTCTAAATTTACGCCATTACTAATAAAGATATTATTAGCGGCAATATTTTTTCCTGCTTCCCATTCACTTTTTCCGCAGGCTACCGTCAAATATCTTTTTCTTCCCAGCATCTTCTCCACCAGTTTAAAAATAGCTTTCTGTAATCCGCTCATATCTTCCATCAAAAAGCTATAACCGTGGGGAGTATACAAAATATTATCTTTTTTTCTAAATGCCATTCTTCCTATAGCACCGGCAATAGATGAATGTAAATGAATAATATCAGGATTCACTTCATCTGCAATCGCCTTAATTTCCCTAATGCTTTTAAAAACACCACCAATAGAAAGATGTCTGTTCATATTTTTCATCTCGATAACTCTAACTTTATCAGAAAAATATTTGCGATAATCTTTAGGTGTGTTCGGTCTTATAGACATAGCAAGAATAATCTCGAATTCATCTTCTATTCCCTCGATAAGTTCGGTAAGATAAGTGAATACTCCACCTGCCATTGCCTCAACCACATATAAGATTTTAACCTTGTCTTTCATTGTAGCCCCTTTCTGCCTTCTAACTAGCCATATTGTTAACCATCCCATTTAATAGTTTTTACTCATTTAGCCCAGGCCATTTTTTATCCTTCTCACTTAAAATAAGTTCCATATCTTCTTCTATTGGCCACTCTACTCCAATATCGGGATCGTCCCACTTGATTCCTGCTTCATCTCCCGGATGATAAAAATCATTGACCTTATAATGAAATTCTGCCACGTCAGATAGAACTAAAAATCCATGAGCGAACCCTTCTGGAATATACATCATTCTTTTATTTTCATCGGACAATATTGTTCCATGCCACTTTCCATAGGTTTTAGAACCTTCACGTAAATCCACAGCCACATCGAAAACTTTTCCTCTAACCACGCGAACTAACTTAGCCTGTGGATAGTTAATCTGTCTGTGTAATCCTCTTAATACTCCTCTAGTAGACATAGACTGATTATCCTGAACGAAATCATCATCGATTCCGATTTCCTTCATATCATTCTGATTATAAACCTCCATAAAGTATCCTCTATCGTCCTTGAATACCTTTGGTTCAATCTCTATAACACCCTCAATATCACTTTTCTTTACTGTAAACTTTCCCATCTTTTACCTCTCTTAAACCGCTCTATTATTCTATCCTAGCTTAGATGACTTAATATATCTCTCCAATGCATTCTCCCAAGTAGGCATTACTCTGAATCCATTTTCAATTAATTTATTAGTACTCATTCTGCTGTTTTTCGGTCTCTTAGCCTTCTGCGGATACTCTGCACTGGTAACGCCATTGACCTTAACATTCTTATATCTGCTATCATACTTTTTAGCGATATTAAATATAGCTACAGCTAGGTCATACCAGCTAATGTACTCACCCTCATTAGTAGTATGGTAAATTCCATACTTTTCTGTCTCAATCATATCGATAATAAGTCTGGCAAAATCCGGTGTGTAGGTAGGTCTTCCCACCTGATCATCCACTACATTTAACTCATCCATCTTTCTGCCTAACTTAATCATAGTCTTAACGAAGTTATTGCCGGCAGCACCGAACACCCATGAAGTTCTTAGGATAAAATACTTCATACAATATTTCTTAGTAGCCAACTCCCCTTCATACTTACTCTCGCCGTAAACATTTAGTGGGCTAGCCTCGTCATCCGCCTCCCATGGTCGATTTCCTGAACCATCAAAAACGTAGTCTGTGCTAACATAAACCATCTTTTTATTTAACTTTCCGCACACCTTAGCAATGTTTTCTGTGCCCTTAACATTGATTCGCATAACGCTCTCTTTATTCTGAGCATCCTGTGCCGCATCCACAGCTGTCCAAGCAGCGCAATGCACTACTGTATCCGGATTTTCTCTGGTAATAACATCCTCCACCACATCGAAGTTTGTTATGTCCATCTCTTCAATATCTACAGGGATACTTCTGTGTCCGCGCTTGTTAAGCTCACGTACCACGTCAGTTCCTAACTGTCCCTTTGCACCTGTAACTAGAACTCTCATCCTAAACTCCTCTCTATTAGCTAAGCTCCTGTTCTACTAACTCAAGCGCCGCAGGTATAACATCCTTCATATCAAAATATTTATACATACCTAAACGACCACCGAATATAACATTATCTTCCTTTTTAGCTAACTCGCTGTACTTCTGATATAATTCATTATTTCTTTCATTGTTCAATGGATAATATGGCTCGTCGCCCTTCTTCCAATCCGCCGGATATTCTCTAGTAATCACGGTCTTAGGAATATTCTCACCATTCTGACACTTAAATTCAAAATGCTTATGCTCGATAATTCTAGTGTATGGAACTTCGTACTCTGTGTAGTTTACAACTGCATTGCCCTGATAATTTTCCATATTAAGCTCCTCAGTCTCAAACTTCAAACTTCTGTACTCTAATTCTCCATAGCAATAATCAAAATATTCATCGATCATTCCCGTGAACAGAATTTTATCTGCAATATTTTCAAATTCTTCTCTATTTTCAAAAAAATCAGTATCTAATCTAACCTCAATGCCCTCTAACATTTTCTCAATAATCTGAGTGTAACCACCCTCAGGAATTCCCTGATATCTATCATTGAAATAATTGTTATCATACACGAATCTTACCGGCAATCTCTTTATGATAAAGCTAGGAAGTTCCTTACATGGTCTGCCCCACTGCTTTCCTGTATATCCCTCAATAAGCTTTTCGTAGATATCTCTACCCACCATGGAGATAGCCTGCTCCTCTAAGTTTTTAGGTTCTGTAATGCCGGCTTCCTTAACCTGCTTATCAATCATTGCCTTCGCTTCTTTTGGAGTCTTAACGCCCCACATCTTACTAAATGTATTCATGTTAAATGGCAAATTATATAATTCATCTTTATATCTGGCTACCGGAGAATTTGTGTATCTGTTAAATTCCACAAACCCATTAACGTAATCCCAAACTGCTTTATCATTAGTGTGGAAAATATGCGCACCATATTTATGTACATTTATTCCATCCACATTTTCAGTATAAATATTACCTCCAATGTGATTTCTTTTATCAATTACTAATACCTTTTTTCCGCGCTTCTTCGCCTCGTAGGCAAAAACACTTCCGAACAATCCTGCCCCTACAATCAAGTAATCAAACATATATATTCCTCCTACCAGTCTATTATGTTAATTTTACCATTTTTTGGCATTCTTTACTAGATAATATGGATAAAAATACTATATTGGAGTAATATTAAAGAACCCTTAATGCCAGAGTTTTACCTCCGGCACGAAGGGTTCTTTAAAAGTTTATTTTCTTTATGCCTAAAAGCCTATTTTAATTTACGCTTCTTAGACCATTTACCGTATACTTTCACACCATTTGATTCAATGTAAACTCTAACTCTGAAGAACACTTTCTTTAAGGCTTTCTTCTTAATTTTTAACTTCTTCATAATCTTCTTTTTCTTGATTTTAAAAGAAGTCTTCTTTGAGAACATTGAATAAATCTTAGCTTTCTTTTTAAATTTCTTAGCTATCTGAATCTGATAACCTTTAACTCCATTAATCTTTTTAAGACTGATTTTTACATCATTCTTTAAATCCTTAGCACCGCTTATTACCGCTGTAGTCTTTTTAACCTCAACGCTAGTTAGCATTGCCACCGGTGATACTCCATCATCAGAAATCTGGTTAACCTGTGAATTCACTAGGTTTTTCTTAGGCGCGCTGTTAGAAATCTGAGTATTGTTAGCATACTCATCCTTCCATGGATTTTCGTAAACGTCGCCGTCATTTTCCTCCGGATCCTGGCTAAACCATGGGTTATCATTTACATCGCCATTAAACTCTGTCTCTTCCTGAGTTGTAGTCTGCTGTGTCGTAGGCTGCTGTGTCGTAGGCTGAACTGTAGTTGGTGCCTGAGTCTCAAACTCGTCACCCCATGGGTTTTCCACCACATCACCATCGAAATCCGTATCCTCTGTCATATATTCAGACCAAGGATCATTATTTACATCACCATTAAATTCAGTGGTTGGTGCCTGTGTAGTAGGCGCCTGTGTAACCTTCTGGGTGGTTGGTGTCTGTGTTGGCTTAACTGTTGTTGGCTGTACTGTAGTCTGCTTTACTGTGGTAGGCTTAACTGTTGTTATTTTCTGAGTAGTCGCCGCCTGAGTCGGCTTAACTGTAGTAGGCTGTACTGTAGTCTGTTTTACTGTGGTAGGTTGCGCTGTAGTTTGCTTTACTCCCTCCACATCAATAAACATAGTTATACCATCTGACTCTATTCCATTTAGAGTAGACTTTACTGTAACCGCTACATTACCTGCACTTACAGAATCCAGTTCATAGTAATTACAAATTACGTTTGATAATCTTAAGTTTCCATTCACGTAAACATTGTACAAGCATCCACTGTTTATTCTATCCATATCCTGTCCCCAAACAACGCCGATTTTGTTAGGGCCTACATTTGATAGAACCATACCAATAACCTCTAATGGTTTAGTTACAGTAGTTGGTGCCTGAGTAACCTTCTGGGTTGTCGCCGCCTGTGTTGGTTTAACTGTTGTTGGCTGTACTGTTGTTGGCTGTACTGTTGTTATTTTCTGGGTTGTTGCCGCCTGTGTGGTTGCCTGAGTAGTTGTTTCGACAATGATATCCGCCCATGGATTTTCCATAACATCACCATCATCCTCGTCGTCATCTGAATTCATGTACTCACTCCAAGGATTGGAATTGACATCGCCATCAAATGTATTGTCATATTTTTCCTTAAAGAAATCTTTAAAAGGATTATTGACGATATCTCCTTCTGTCGAAATATCCTCCTCCATTAAATTCGACCATAGATTATTTCCTATGTCGCCATCAAAATTTTCAGTTACAGTATCAGCTAAAACGTTTCCAGGAAAAGATACTGTTAAACTGAGGGCAGTGCTTAATAAAACACTGGTAACTTTTTTCGCCGTTTTCATAGTTTAACTCCATTTAATTTTATTCGAACATAACCCTATTTAATATATTATCACAATTATATTTCAATTAAAGAGCAAATAAAAAAATACTCCCTTTTTATAAAAAATGAGGCTGTATTCACAACCTCATAAAATAAATATTCATATTTACATGTTTTCTATCCAATTCCAAACCTCTGAGAATATCTCACCGTCGCTTAAAGACTGAACGCAAACTGTCATATCTCTGTCTGGAAGAACGATAATATACTGGCCATATTTACCGTCTGCTCTAAAAGATTTACCATCTGGATTAGGCCAAAACTGAAATCCATATTTAACATCCCACTCCTGTGGTAGCTGATTAACGCAGGCCATATCTAGGTACTCCTTAGAAACAACTCTATTGCCCTTAAAGGCGCCATTGTTAAGAAGCATCTCTCCAAAGTTTGAAAACTCGTCGATAGTCAGGTATAAGCCATTGGCCGCATGGATATGATTTCCAGGGCAACGTGTCCAGTCCGGACTAAAAATCTCTAGCGGTGTAAATAGTCGTGGTTTAAGATATTTAATAATGTCCATGCCACTTTTCTTTTCGATAAGACACGCTAGCATGTAGGTGTTGAAATTGCAATAAAGAAATCTCTCGCCAGGTTTAAATGGAAAATTTCTGGTAAAGAAATATGAAATCCAATCCTGAGTGATATATCTCTCCTGGTCATTGTCGAAAAAAAGCGCATTCTCCACACCACTAGTCATGGTCAATAAATGTCTTACCTCTAGGTTTAATAAATTTTCGCTGGGATTTTCAGGAAGGTATTCCTTAAAACTGTCGCAGATTTTTTCATCCAAAGTTATAAGCCCCTCCTCCATAGCGATTCCAACTGCCACGGAAATAAAGCTCTTACTAACCGACCAGGTATTTAGACGACTTTTTCTATCAAGCCTTCCCCAATCGAGGATAACTTCGCCGTGCTTTTTAACCTGCACATAATTAACTACCTTCTCCTGCTCTTTCATTCTAGAAATGAACTTCTCAAAACTATCGTTAATATTCATCCATATACCTACTTTCCTGTGTCCCACTCATACATTCGCTGTCTTTTATCTTCTAGATACTCGTCGTATCTTCTCATCATTTTCTTTCTTCGCATCCTATGCCAAATCTTCTGGTAAAGAACATATCCCACTAAACCGCCTAAGCCGTTCATAATAATATCCTCTGTCTGGAACAGGCCTCGCTCAAAAGTTAATTGGAAAAATTCAATTAACACACTGGCAATTACGCATATTACGGTGGTGGTCAATGGATTTCTAAACTTTCTAAAAAGGCGGGGAACTAAAAGTCCCATAGGGATAAATAAAAAGAAATTGGCTGTAGCATACAATATAATATATTTCACTCCACCCGGTGTATCAAAAGGAACTAAATCCACCGGATCTGAAAGATTTTCCGGTTCCCTGAAAATCAAAGTCACACATATAAGAGCTGCAAAATATGAAAACAAATAAACAATAGATCTGGTTCTGCTTCTGCTAAGTCTACTGCGTTTTTCCTTAACCCACATTCTAATGATTAAATATGTCACGAAACCTGTCATTAAAATGATAGGAAAAATCTTTAATAAAATGTCAATCATTGTTTTTATATTGTTAATCAATTAATTTACCTCCGCATCGCACAACTACAGTAATTGTACCAAAAAATTCCATATTCGTACATACTAGAGACGACATAAAACCTGATGAAATCATTTGCATTTCCCCACATAATTGACAAGACTACAGATATTAAAAGCGACTATTATTACACAGATAGTTACTTTAATCAATCTAGCTACACCTATAATCCTAGCTTGGCTACAATGAGTTTATGTATGGCATCAGCAGCCGCCGGTTCTAATGTTGGCGCAAAAAATGGCGCTAATCGCATCTACACAGGTTACACAAAGATTTACTAGTAATCAACTTTGAAAATGGTTCATACGTAAGAGAGTGGGCTTCCAATTTCAAACTAGGCACAGAAGAATTTCACCAGGGCTTTAAAGAAGCCGGCGACAGAACAATTGAAGCATTAAGCAATTATATAGTTGATAATAAAATCACCGGCGATGTAAAAATTTGGATGGCCGGTTATTCACGCTGCGGCGCCATTGCTAACTATGTGGCATCACAGCAGTGGGGTTGGCATCGTTTCGGCCAGGATATTTATCTACCAATCTCACTTAACAATAAGGATTTCAAAGCTAAGGCAGACAGAGCCCAGGCTTTTCTAGATTTAATGGTGAAATCAACTCCTGTAGTTTCAGAAGTAATTCCGGGATATAAATTGGAATTTTCAGAAACATCAAGTATTAACATTGTCCCAAGTGGTAACAAGAAAGTTATCGACATTTTCGACGATATAATAACAGCATTGTCAGTAACAATTAAGACCAATGAAAATTTCCAGGCCCTTAATCCTACAATTGATAAAACAGTCGATATATTTTTTGGCGCCACCGATTTACAAAAAGCTAAATTCCTAGATTCTATGAAAACACAGTTCGCAACTTCTAATCCACTGCTACTACTCACAGATGTTATGGAATCCGGCTACGATGCCAGCGACATGGTGCTTAACGCATTAGATGCTGCAGAAATTGAAATAGAAAATCGCGATGAGCTACGAGAATCCGTACGTCAGACATTATATTATCTTGTATTAGAGGCACTAAGTGATTTAGAGAATGCCCCTAGTGGCGTAATTTCTATCTACAAAGGCATAGAATCTATAATGTACAATCACATAAACTTCTCATACTTAGCATGGCTTCAGTCAATGGATCCAAATTATGTACTAGCAAGTGATTCAACCAAAAAAGCCGGCTCTACAACAAAGAAACCAGGCAAAGTTAAAATCAAGAAAGCTATAAAGAAAAGTAAGTCAAAATTATCAATAAAAATCAAGAAATTATCAAAGGCCAAAGGATATCAAATAGCTGTTTATTCTACAAAGAAAAACGCTAAGAAAAACAAAAAGGCCATTATCAAAAAAGTAATAAAGAAAAACACCGCTAACTTAACTATCTTATCTAAGAAGTTTAAAAAGGCCAAAAAACTATACGTAAAAGTTCGAGCTTATACACTAGATAAAAAGTCTAAAAAATACGGTAAATGGTCAGCAATTAAAAAAGTAAAATAATAAAAGCGCCACTGGATTTTGATATGTACCCTCTTTACTGGACAAACCAGTAAGGAGGGTATATATCATTTCCAGCGGCTTTTTTCACATAAGGTATGTTTAAAATTCTTATTTATATTGCTCCATTAGTTTTTCTAACTCATTTACTGATATTCCTAGCTTTT
>CACZSI010000076.1 GCA_902783775.1 uncultured Lachnospiraceae bacterium | reverse complement strand
AGTTATTAACATAAAAATGAAAAATGTTAATAAAAAAGTTAACAACCCATAAATAAAGGGGTTGCGAAGCATATGAAATGTTAATTAAAACAAGACAACTGTATAGATAAAGATGGAAATGCCCTTAAAATGGGAGGTTTAGCGATACCACAGTTTATAGTAAAAAAATAACGTTTTTATATACAAAAAAGGACAAGTTTCAATTGTTTAAAATGTGATAAAATGTTATAATTTATATAACAGATAGCGAAAGGAAGTGGTATTATGAAAATCAAGATTTATGGCAAAAATATTGAAGTGACTGAAGGAATCAGAACCGCAGTCGAGGACAAGTTAGCTAAGCTGGACAGGTATCTTGCCACGGATGCCAGAGTTGATGTAACTTTAAGAGTTGTGGGAATTGAGCATAAGATCGAGGTTACTATTCCTATGAAGGGCGGACATATTGTAAGAGCGGAAGAATCAAGTACAGATATGTATGCTACTATGGATTTAATTGAGGAAACTATCGAGCAGCAGCTTATTCGCCACAAGAAAAAGATTATATCAAAGAAAAAAGTTTCTAGAGATGATTTTAAGAATGAGTTCTTCGAGGACATTGACGATTACGATGATGAGGAAGCAATCGACATTGTAAGAACTAAACGTTTCGGTATTAAGCCTATGGACGCTGAGGAAGCATGTATCGAAATGGATCTATTAGGACATAATTTCTTTGTATTCTTAAACTCAGAAACTGACGAAGTTAATGTAGTTTATAAGAGAAAGGATGGAAGATACGGATTAATAGAGCCTGCATTTGATTAAGATAGTGATTGCAGGAGTTTAAATAAAGAACACGGAGGTGAATAAACCTCCGTGTTTTTTTACAATTTTTTTACAAAACTTAAATAGTCTATTCTTGAAAGAGAGGCTATAAAATGGTATCATATCATTTAGTGTGGAACGTTTTAATTGATTGGGTTATCAAGAAAGTTTACGCAAAAATAATATTACCAAGGAGACAATCATGAGTGTTGTAACAAAATTATTCGGTACTCATAGTGAGCACGAGTTAAAAAGACATAAATCTACTTTGAATAAGATTTTAGAATTAAAGCCTGAAATGGAAAAGCTAACAGATGATCAGTTGCCAGAGAAGACTGAAGAGTTTAAGAAGAGACTTCAGGATGGCGAGACATTAGATGACATTTTACCAGAGGCATTTGCATTAGTCAGAGAGGCTACTAGAAGAGTTCTTGGAACAGAGCATTATCCTTGTCAGTTGATGGGTGGAATCATTCTACATCAGGGACGTATTGCAGAGATGAGAACTGGTGAAGGTAAAACACAGACATGTTTATTACCAGCTTACTTAAATGCATTAGATGGAAAGGGTGTTCATATCGTAACAGTTAATGAATACCTTGCTACTCGAGATGCTGAGTGGATGGGACAGGTACACAGAGCCCTAGGTCTTAGCGTTGGTTGTGTTTTATCAGAGATGGAAGCTGAAGATAAGAGAGCAGCATATAACTGCGATATAACATATATCACAAATAACGAATTAGGTTTCGACTACTTAAGAGATAACATGGTGGTTTACAAGGAACAGTTAGTTCAGAGAGGACTTAACTACTGTATCATCGATGAGGTTGACTCAGTTTTAATCGATGAGGCTAGAACACCACTTATCATCTCAGGACAGAGTGGAAAATCTACTAAGCTTTATGAGATGTGTGACATCCTTGCTAGACAGCTAGAGAGAGGAACAGCATCTACAGAGTTATCTAAGATGGATGCTATCATGGGAGTGGACATTGAAGAAGATGGAGACTTCCTTGTAAACGAAAAAGATAAGATTGTTACATTGACACAGCAGGGAATTAAAAAGGTTGAGAATTTCTTCCACATTGAGAACTATGCTGATGCTGAGAACATTGAATTACAGCATAATGTAATCCTAGCACTTAGAGCACATAACTTAATGCATAAGGACCAGGATTATGTAGTTAAGGACGATGAAGTACTTATCGTAGATGAGTTTACCGGACGTATAATGCCGGGTAGAAGATATTCTGATGGATTACATCAGGCTATCGAAGCTAAAGAGCATGTTAAGGTTAACAGAGAAAGTAAGACATTAGCTACAATTACTTTCCAGAACTTCTTTAATAAATACAATAAAAAAGCTGGTATGACAGGTACAGCTCTTACAGAGGAAAAAGAGTTTAGAGATATTTATAGTATGGACGTTATCGAGATTCCTACTAATAAGCCTGTTGCCAGAATCGACCACAATGATGCAGTATTTAAGACTAGAGCAGAAAAATTACACGCTGTAGTGGAGGAAGTAGTTAAAGCTAATGCTAAGGGACAGCCTGTATTGGTTGGTACAATTAACATTGACACATCAGAGGAAATTAGTGCTCTATTAAAGAAAAAGGGTATTAAGCACAATGTATTGAATGCTAAGTACCATGAGCAGGAAGCTGAGATTGTAGCTCAAGCAGGTGCTCACGGAGCTGTAACTATTGCCACTAACATGGCTGGTCGTGGTACTGATATTAAGTTAGACGACGAGGCTAAGGCAGCTGGTGGTCTTAAGATTATCGGTACAGAGAGACATGAGTCAAGACGTATTGATAATCAGTTAAGAGGACGTTCAGGACGTCAGGGTGATCCTGGTGAGTCTAAGTTCTATATCTCACTTGAGGATGACTTAATGAGATTGTTCGCAGCTGAGAGACTTACAGCAGTGTTCAATGCTCTTAAGGTTCCGGAGAATGAAGAGATTCAGCATTCTTCATTGACTAAGACAATTGAGAGAGCACAGAAGAAGATTGAGGGAAATAACTTTGGTATCAGAAAGAACCTTATGGAATATGATAAGGTTAACAATGACCAGAGAGAAATTATCTATACAGAGAGAGCTAGAGTTCTTAACGGAGAAAACTTAAGAGACTCAATCATTAAGATGCTTAATGAAGTAGTTGACTTAAATGTTGACAGATTTATTGGCGAGAGCACAAAGCATGAAGATTGGGATATGCAGGGATTAAAGCAGACATTGCTTGATATCATGCCACTTAAGTTATCAGTTTCTAAAGAGGAATTAGATAAGCTATCAAAGGATGAATTCAAACAGATTCTTAAGGAAGCTGCAGTTAAGCTTTATGAAGCTAAGGAAGCAGAGTTCCCTGAGGTTGAGCATATTAGAGAATTAGAGAGAATCGTTCTACTAAGAGTTATCGATCAGAAGTGGATGGATCACTTAGATGATATGGAACAGTTAAAAGAGGGAATTGGTCTTTTAGCTTACGGTCAGAGAGATCCTGCTATAGAATATAAGATTCAGGGATTCGAGATGTTTGGTGGCATGATTGATGCCATTAAAGAAGATACAGTAAAGACACTTCTTCACATTCAGGTTGAGCAGAAAATCGAGAGAGAAGAGGTGGCTGAGGTTACAGGAACTAACAAGGGAGAGGAAGGCGTTCACAAGCCTAAAGTCAGAAAAGCTGCTAAGGTTTATCCTAACGATCCATGTCCATGTGGTTCAGGCCTTAAGTATAAGAATTGCTGTGGAAGAAAATAATATAAGATTGACTTAAATAGCTAGAGAAAAATGTGAGGGATGACCTCACATTTTTCCGTTGATGGAGAAAGATAATATGGTAGAACTAGAGCAATATAAATATGAATTAAATCAATATGAATCCCGACTTAAGGAATTAAAAGAAACCTTTGAAGTGGAAAAAAAGACTAATAGAATTAATGAAATTAATGAGCTTATGAATCAGGACGGATTCTGGGATGATGTGGATGGTTCACAGAAACTTATGAAGGAGCTAAAATCTCTTAAGAATAGTCTGGAAATAATTAATGGTTTAGAAGAACAGTATGATGAAGTTAACATCTTAATTGAATTAGGCAATGAATCTGATGACGAGGAAATGGTTAAGGAAGTAGAAAACGCCTTTAATGATTTTAAGGATGAATTTGAGAATGTGAAAATCCAAGCGCTTCTATCCGATGAATATGATGATTGCAATGCCATTGTTAAACTAAATGCGGGAGCCGGTGGAACGGAATCTTGTGATTGGGCTGAGATGCTTTATAGAATGTTTACCAGATATGCTGAGTCTAAAAAGTTTAAGACTGAAGTTTTAGATTTTCTAGATGGGGATGAAGCAGGAATTAAATCTATAACATTTCAGGTTACAGGAGAAAATGCTTACGGATATTTTAAGTCTGAAAGTGGAGTTCACAGATTAGTTAGAATTTCCCCTTTTAATGCGGCAGGTAAAAGACAGACTTCATTTGTATCCTGCGATGTAATGCCGGACATAGAAGAAGATTTAGATGTGGAAGTTAACGATGATGAGATAAGAATTGACACATACAGATCAAGTGGTGCCGGCGGACAGCATGTAAATAAAACTAGCTCAGCTATTCGAATCACTCATCTTCCTACAGGAATTGTGGTGCAATGTCAAAATGAGCGAAGCCAATTGCAGAATAAAGATAAGGCCATGAAAATGCTTAAGTCTAAACTTTACATGATTAAGAAGCAGGAAGAAGAACAGAAAAGACAGGGTATTCGAGGCGAGGTAAAAGAGATTGGCTGGGGCAATCAGATAAGATCTTATGTAATGCAGCCATACACTATGGTAAAGGATCATCGAACCAACGAGCAGGTAGCGGATGTGGCCAAGGTATTAGACGGATATTTAGATCCATTTGTCAATGCATATTTAAAGTGGATTAACACTTCTAAATAATTAAATCAGTCTGGGCTAAAAAATAAATATGTTGATAAAAGTCCGTAATAATGATAAAATCATAAATTGTAATAAAATATAGATTTAAAGGAGAGCGCATATGATAAAAGTAGCTATCTTAGGATATGGAACAGTAGGATCAGGTGTATATCAGATCATTAAAGAAAATAGTAAGGTTGTTGAGAAAAAATCAGGAGAAGCAATTGATATTAAGTACGTTCTTGATTTAAGAGAATTTCCTGGAGATCCTGTAGAAGATGTGTTAGTTCATGATGTTAATGTCATCTTAGAGGATCCTGAGGTAGAGGTAGTAATCGAAGTTATGGGTGGAGTAAACCCAGCATATGATTTCGTAAAGAGCGCTTTAGAAAAAGGTAAGAGTGTATGTACATCAAATAAGGAATTAGTGGCAGCTCACGGAGCAGAGTTAATTAAGATTGCTAAGTCACATAATAGAAACTTCTTATTTGAGGCAGCTGTTGGTGGCGGTATTCCTATTATCAGACCACTTAATATGCACATCACTGCCGATGTTATAGATGAGATTGAGGGTATCTTAAATGGTACAACAAACTATATTCTTTCTAAGATGGAGAAAGAGGGAGCAGATTTCGAGAGCACATTAAAGGTAGCTCAGGACTTAGGATATGCTGAGAGAAATCCTGAGGCTGACGTTGAAGGATATGATGCTGTAAGAAAGATTGCTATTTTAGCATCACTAGCTAAAGAGAAAACAGTTAACTATGAAGAAGTGTACACAGAGGGAATCTCAAAGATTACAGCAGATGACTTTAAGTATGCTAAGGTTATGAATAGAAGAATTAAGTTATTAGGAAAATGTAAGAATGAGGATGATGGAATTATGGCATCAGTTTCTCCTAGACTTATTTCTGTAGAGCATCCACTATACCACATTTCAGGAGTAACTAACGGTGTGTTAGTAAGAGGAAATATGGTAGGCGATTTAGTATTCGTTGGAAGTGGAGCAGGAAAACTTCCTACAGCCAGTGCTGTTGTATCTGATGTAGTTGACAGCGTTAGACATTTAAATATTGCTACTACAGTAAGATGGGAAGATGAACATTTAGAGATTGCAGATTTCTCTAAATCAAAGAAGCAGTTCTTTGTAAGAGCTACAGATGATAAAGCTACAGTAGAAAAAGTATTTGGAAATGTAGAATATATTGATGCAGGATTAGATAATGAAGTAGGATTTATCACTCCTGTAATCAGCGAAGCAGATTTCGAGAAAAAAGCAGAAGAACTTAGCGGATTAATTACTAGAATCAGAATCGAAGATTAATAAAGTAATATAGTTTAATAAGATCAAGGGAATAAGAGGTGTCAAAATGAAAGAAACAGTTGTTGTAAAATTTGGTGGTAGTTCACTGGCAGATGCTAAACAGTTTAAGAAGGTAGCTGATATTATCAATGAAAATCCTAACAGAAGATTCGTTGTAGCTTCAGCGCCAGGAAAGAGATTCGTGGAGGATATCAAGGTTACAGATATGCTTTATGAGTGCTATGAATTAGCAGCAGACGGTCAGGAGTTTGATGATAAATTCCAGAAGATTAAAGATAGATATAATGGTATAATTTCAGATTTAGGAATTACAGATTTTACATTAGACGAGGAGTTTGACATTATTAAAGGTGCTTTCTCACATATGGCAGGTAGAGATTATGCTGCCAGCCGTGGAGAGTATTTAAATAGTATGGTATTAGCTAAGTATATGGGATTTGATTTCATTGACGCAGCTAAATACATTTTCTTTGATGACGCAGGAAAATTTGATTGGGACAAGACTAAAGAAAAATTAGAGCCAAAGCTAGCTAAAACTAAGAAGGCTGTAGTTCCAGGTTTCTATGGTTCAATGCCTAACGGAACTATTAAGACTTTCTCACGTGGTGGATCTGATGTGACAGGTTCTATCGTAGCTAGAGCAGCTAAGGCTAAGATTTACGAAAACTGGACTGACGTTTCAGGTATCTTAATTTGTGATCCTAGAATCGTAAACAATCCAGCTCCAATCAGCACATTGACATATGCTGAGCTTAGAGAGTTAGCATATATGGGATTCAATGTTCTTCATGAGGATGCAGTATTCCCTGTAAGAGCAGCAGGTATCCCTATTAATATTAAGAACACTAACTGCCCACAGGACAGAGGAACATTTATTGTATCAGAGACAGCAGAGCCATGTGAGCATATTATAACTGGTATTGCCGGAAAGAAAGGTATGTCAGTAATTAACATTGAAAAGGATAAGATGAATGGAGAGATAGGTTTCGGAAGAAACGTTCTTCGTGCATTAGAAAAGAGCAATGTTAGCTTCGAGCATATGCCATCTGGTGTAGATACTATGAGTGTAGTTATCCAGACAGATAACTTAACAGGAAAAGAGACAGCTATCTTAGATGAAATCAGATCAAGAGTACATCCTGATGATTTATATATTGAGAGCAATTTAGCACTTATCGCAGTAGTAGGCCGTGGAATGAAGTCTGCTAGAGGAACAGCAGCTATTCTATTTAAGGCATTAGCTGATGAGAGAGTAAATGTTAAGATGATTGATCAGGGTTCATCAGAGTTAAATATTATTATTGGTGTAGCAGATGAAGATTTCGAGATTGCCATGAGAGCTATCTATAATGCATTTATCAATGTTACTAAATAATTAAAACTAAATATATCTTCGGGGCAGGGTGAAATTCCCTACCGGCTGTGTTTGCTTTATAGCATAAGTCAGCGAGCTTAGGCATGATATGGTGAGATTCCATAACCGACAGTATAGTCTGGATGAAAGAAGAAAGAAAATTTTAGGATAACTAGAATTGTTTATTAGGCCTCGGATTATTCCGAGGCTTTTTTATCTTAAGTCCTAGAGATATGTGGGAGGACTGAAATGAACGAATATGATTATATGAAAATGGCTATTGATTTAGCTAAAAAAGCTGAGGGCTTTACTAATCCTAATCCATTAGTGGGAGCGGTTATTGTAAAGGATGGAAAAATAATTGGAAAGGGATACCACGAGAGATGTGGTGAACTTCACGCTGAGAGAAATGCAATTAAAAATTTAACAGAGTCTGCTAAAGGAGCTACCATTTATGTAACCCTTGAGCCATGTTGCCACTACGGAAAGACACCGCCTTGTACAGAGGCTATAATTGAGGCTGAAATATCAAAAGTGGTTATAGGTTCTAGAGATCCTAATCCAATGGTTTCAGGTAAAGGTGCGAAGATCTTACGAGAAGCCGGAATCGAAGTGGTAGAAGATTTTATGAGAGAAGAGTGCGATAAACTAAATCCTATTTTCTTTCATTACATAACTAATAAAACTCCCTACGTTGTTATGAAATATGCAATGACAGCTGACGGAAAGATTGCCACTAAAACCGGAGCATCTCAGTGGATAAGTTGTGAAGAATCCAGAAAACAGGTTCATAGAATGCGCCATAAATATATGGGAATAATGGTTGGGATAAATACAGTGATAGAAGATGACCCTATGCTAAATACCAGAATAGAGGGATTGACTAGTCCTGTGAGAATCATATGTGATACATCCCTTAGAATTCCTCTAGAATCTAAAATAGTTAAAACGGCGGGTGACTATAAAACTATTGTGGCATATTCTAATGGCGATGAAGAAAAAATAGATAAGTTAAAAAACTTAGGTGTAGTTTTAATAAAATGTGAAAAAAATGATGACCATATTGATTTAAAAGATTTAATGGTAAAACTAGGGGAAGAAAAAATTGACAGTGTCTTAGTTGAGGGTGGTGCTATAATAAATGAGAGCGTGTTAAAGGCAGGTATTGCTAACGAGTTAAAGGTTTATATTGCACCAAAGATTTTTGGCGGAAAGGACAGTAAAACTCCTGTGGCAGGAGCTGGGGTAGCTCTTGTGGATGATGCCTATAAATTAGAGCTAATGGATACTAAGATTGTAGGAGAAGACATTTTATTAGAATATAAAGTTAAGTAGATGAGGTGAATATGTTTACAGGAATAATAGAAGAATTAGGTGTAATAAAAAATATTTCTATTAAAGGTTCATCAGGTTCTATTAGCATAAAGGCAAAAACCGTTTTAGAAAACACTAAAATCGGAGACAGCATCGCCGTTAATGGAATTTGTCTTACAGTAACTTCAATGACCTCTGATGGATTTGAGGCAGATATTATGGCTGAGACAGTCAGACGAAGCAGCTTAAAGTCAGCTAAGTCCAATGACTTAGTAAATCTCGAGAGGGCAATGGCAGCCGATGGCAGGTTTGGCGGCCACATTGTATCCGGTCATATTGATGGCACCGGAACAATTATTTCATATGAAAAAGAAGAAAATGCTATTTGGGTTACAATAGAAACAAAACCGGAAATATTAAGATTGATAATGGAGAAAGGCTCCATAACTATAGATGGAATAAGTCTGACGGTGGCCGGGGTAAGTGATAATGCATTTCAGGTTTCAATCATTCCACATACTGCTGAAATGACTACCTTGATAAAGAAGAAAGCCGGCGACTTAGTTAATTTAGAAAATGATGTTGTAGGAAAATATGTGGAGAGATTATTGACATTTAAAGAAAGTAGGGAATCTACATTGACTATGGATTTACTACAGGATTTAGGATTTTAATTAGGAGGGAAAATGGAAGAGAAGTACAACACAATAGAGGAAGCTCTAGAAGATTTAAGAAATGGAAAAATAATATTAGTGACAGATGACCCTGACAGAGAAAATGAGGGAGATATGATTTGTGCTGCAGAATTTGCCACACAGGAAAATATTAACTTTATGGCATGCCATGCTAAGGGACTTATCTGTACACCAATGAGTGCTAAGCTAGCAGGAAAGCTTGGATTGCCACAGATGGTATCAGAAAATACTGATAATCATTCCACAGCATTTACAGTGTCTATTGACCATGTGGATACTACTACAGGTATCTCAGCAGCAGAGAGATCATTGACTATGATGAAGTGTGTGGATGACAATACTAAGCCGGAGGACTTAAGAAGACCGGGACATGTATTTCCGCTAGTTGCCAGAGAAGGCGGCGTGTTAGTAAGAAATGGTCATACTGAGGCCACAGTGGATTTAATGAGATTAGCCGGATTAAAGGAATGCGGAATTTGTTGTGAGATTATGGAAGATGACGGCACAATGATGCGTACACCTAATCTTTGGAAATTAGCTAAGGAACATAACCTAAAATTCATTACTATAAAAGAGCTTCAGGATTATTTAAGAGTTCACGAAAAACACGTACATCAGGAAGCTAGTGCTAAGATGCCTACATTATATGGAGATTTCCAGATTTACGGATATGTCAATGACATTACAAAGGAGCACCATGTAGCCCTTGTTAAAGGCGATATTGGCGATGGTAAGGAAGTGCTTTGTAGAGTTCACTCAGAGTGCTTAACAGGAGATGCCTTTGGTTCTAGAAGATGTGACTGTGGTGAACAGCTTCAGAGTGCAATGCGCCAGGTGGAGGCAGAGGGCAGAGGAATCATCCTTTACATGAGACAGGAAGGTAGAGGAATTGGATTAATAAATAAACTAAAAGCCTATATGCTTCAGGAACAGGGACTAGACACAGTGGATGCTAATTTAGAGTTAGGATTTGCAGCAGATTTAAGAGAGTATTGGGTAGGCGCTCAGATTTTATCAGACCTAGGCGTTAAATCCATTAGATTATTAACTAATAATCCGGATAAGGTTTACGGCCTAAAAGATTTCGGATTAGAGATAACAGAGAGGGTGCCAATCGAGATTGATCCTCAGGAGTATGACAGAAAATACATGAAAACTAAACAGGAAAGAATGGGACATATTTTCAAAAAAATTAAATTATAAAAGGAGAAGAAATATGAAGAATATCAATGTATTAGAAGGAAAAGTAGTAGCAAAAGATGGAATGAAGGTAGCTATCGTAGCAGCCAGATTCAATGAAATCATCGTAAACAAATTATTAGGCGGTGCTGTGGACGGATTAGTTCGTCACGGTGTAGAAGAGGACAATATCACAGCAGCATGGGTTCCTGGAGCTTTCGAGATTCCTGTAGTGGCATCAAAGTTAGCAGCTTCTAAGAAGTATGATGCAGTAATCTGTGTGGGAGCAGTAATCCGCGGAGATACTACTCATTATGATTATGTCTGCAATGAAGTATCTAAGGGTGTAGCTCAGGCTGGAATGAACACAGGAGTTCCTGTATTATTCGGTGTAATCACAACAGAAAATATCGAGCAGGCCATTGCCAGAGCAGGAAGCAAGGCTGGAAACAAAGGATATGATTGCGCTCTAGCTGCCATTGAAATGGTAAACTTAATTGACCAGATCTAATAAAAGTTATTTAAGGCCCCAAGAAATTGGGGCTTAGAGTATTTAATTCGATATGGAGGATAGGATGATTTACGAAACAAACTGTCAGGAAGAAACCTATAATTTGGGAAAAGAGATTGCTAAAAGTGCTAATCCCGGTGATATTATAAGGTTAGATGGAGACTTAGGCGTTGGCAAAACAGTTTTCACTCAAGGTTTTGCCGAAGGACTGGGTATCGATGATTATATAAACAGCCCAACATTTACAATTGTGCAGGTTTATGATCAGGGTCGTCTGCCTCTATATCATTTTGATGCTTATCGAATCGGAGATTTCGAGGAGATGTATGAGATAGGCTACGAAGAATATTTCTTTGGAAATGGCGTGACTATAGTGGAGTGGGCTAGCCTAATCGAGGAGATAATGCCAGAAAATGTAATAAGAATTACTATTGAAAAAGATTTAGAAAAAGGATTGGATTACAGAAAGATAGTAGTGGAGGAATAGAAATGAAAATACTAGGAATAGATTCATCTGCAATGGTAGCTACCGTGGCGGTAGTACAAGATAATATCCTATTAGCAGAATACACCATTAATCATAAAAAAACACATTCCCAGACTCTATTGCCAATGATAGATGAAGTAAAAAAGATGATAGAGCTAGAAATGGATTCTCTTGATGCCATTGCCATTACAAATGGACCGGGCTCATACACAGGTTTAAGAATAGGTGCTGCCACAGCTAAAGGTTTTGGACTAGCCCTAGACATTCCTATAGTTAGCATTCCTACCACATATGCCTTGGCATACAATATGTACTCATCTAAGTATGTGATTTGTCCTATTATGGATGCTAGAAGAAAACAGGTCTACACAGGTATCTATGAATTTAAAGACGAAGAATTAGAGGTGATAATGGACCAGAAGGTTATGCTAATTGATGAATTAATCGATGAGCTAAACCAGCTAGATAGAGAAGTAATATTTTTAGGGGACGCAGTGGAAATTCTAAAAGAGGAAATAGAATCAAAGATAAACATTCCTCATCACTATGCTCCTGCCATGATGAATAGATCTAGAGCTGCCAGTGTGGCCAGCTTAGGGGAAAAATATTATAAAGAAGGAAAAACTGTAAGTGCTGATGATTTTAAATTAAATTATTTAAGATTATCTCAGGCTGAGCGAGAACTAAAAGAGAAAAATAAAATAAAAGATAAGAATATAAGTTTGACACATAAGGAAACTGACTGTGGCAAGTTAACTATAAAAGAATTAGAAGAAGAGGACTTAGAGCAGGTGGAAAAATTAGAAAAGGAATGTTTCTCCACACCTTGGTCTTTAAATAGTCTAAAAGAATCAGCTAAAAAGGATAACACTATCTTTTTAGTGGGAAAACTAGATGAGAAGGTGATAGGTTATTGCGGCATATACTTAGCTGCTGATGAGGGCGATATCACCAATGTAGCGGTAACTAAAAACTACAGAAAAAACAAGGTAGCCTTAAGCTTACTACAGGAATTGCATACTAGAGCAGTAGATAAGGGCGCTAAAAAGATTGCCCTAGAGGTTAGACAGAGCAACACTGCCGCTATTAAACTATATGAAAAAATGAATTACCAGATATGTTCTACCAGAAAAGACTACTATGATAATCCTACAGAGGATGCTTATATAATGACAGTAGAATTATAGTATTTGGTGAAAGGAGAGGGAAAACTTCCCATAGTATTATGCTAGATGTTTGTTTACTAGGCACCGGAGGAATGATGCCATTACCTAAAAGATGGCTCACTTCACTGATGTGCCGTTGCAATGGAAAAAATATATTAATAGATTGTGGTGAAGGCACACAGCTAGCCATAAAAGAGGCTGGTCTTTTGTTTAAGCCAATAGATGTAATCTGCATTACACATTTCCATGCCGACCACGTAAGTGGCCTTCCAGGCCTTTTATTAGCCATGGGCAATGCAGATCGCACCAAGGAACTCACAATGATTGGACCAAAAGGCTTAAAGAAGGTGGTTAACGCTCTTAGGGTTATTGCACCTGAATTGCCCTTTGAAATAAAATTTGTGGAAGTGAATGATTTAGAAAAAGAAATCCAGTTCGATGATTTTAGAATAAAGGCGTTTAGAGTAAATCACAGGGTAACATGCTACGGTTATACAGTAGAAGTAGATCGAAGCGGAAAGTTTGATGTTGAAAGAGCTAAGGCGCTAGATTTACCGGTACAGTACTGGAGCCACCTCCAAAAAGGCGAAACAGTAAAATACCAGGATAAAACCTACACACCGGACATGGTAATGGGTGAGGATCGAAAAGGCATAAAAGTTTGTTACACAACAGATACCCGCCCTACACAAAGCATTATCGACAATGCAATGAACGCAGATCTATTTATCTGCGAGGGAATGTATGGCGAGGAAGAAAAGATCACCAATGCAAAGGAGCATAAGCATATGCTCTTTTTCGAGGCAGCTAATTTAGCTAAAGAAGCAGAGGTTAAAGAGGCTTGGCTTACACATTTTAGCCCGGCATTAATCAAACCTGAAATGTTTATGGAAGAGACAAAGAAGATTTTTGAGAATATTGTAGCCGGAAAAGATGGTATGAAGAAAGAAATAAAGTTCGAAGAATAGCTTATATTTAGAGTTAAAGAGGTTATTATGTCAGAGAGTATAAAAATATTAGGAATAGAGAGTTCTTGCGATGAAACTGCAGCAGCGGTGGTAGAGAACGGAAGAAATGTATTATCCAATGTTATTTCCTCCCAGATTGACCTTCATACATTATATGGAGGAGTAGTGCCGGAAATAGCATCTAGAAAACATATTGAAAACATTAATTATGTAATAAAGAAGGCTTTAGATGATGCTAATTGCACCTGGGATGATATTGACGCTATAAGTGTAACATATGGTCCGGGCTTAGTTGGCGCACTATTAGTAGGAGTGGCAGAAGCTAAGGCAATAGCCTTTGCCAAGGATATTCCATTGGTGGGAGTGCATCATATCGAGGGACATATCTGTGCTAATTACGTGGATAATAAGGAGTTAGAGCCTCCATTTGTGTGCCTTGTAGTATCAGGCGGACATACTCACCTAGTGGTGGTTAATGATTATGGAAAATATCAGATATTAGGTAGAACCAGAGATGATGCAGCAGGAGAAGCTTTCGATAAAGTGGCCAGATCCATAGGATTAGGTTATCCTGGTGGCCCTAAAATTGATAAAGTATCTAAAAGTGGAAATCCGCATGCATACGATTTTCCAAGAGCCAAAATGGCTGATAATGAATATGACTTTAGTTTCAGTGGCTTAAAATCTGCTGTACTAAACCATATAAATGTAGCTAAAATGAAGGGCGAAGAGTTAGTAGTAGAAGATATAGCAGCATCATTCCAGCAGGCAGTAGTGGATGTATTAGTGGATCATACTATGGATGCAGTGAAAAAAACCGGCCTAAAGAAAATGGCCATTGCCGGAGGAGTGTCTTCAAATACGGCAATAAGAAAAGCTTTTGAGGACAAGTGCAGGGAAAATAATATTGAATTTTATAAGCCTGAACCTATACATTGTACAGATAATGCAGTAATGATTGCCTCAGCCGGTTACTATGAATTTAAAGCAGGAGTAAGACACGGCTGGGATTTAAATGCTATTCCTAATATGAAATTAGGTGAAAGAAAGTATTAAAAGATAAAATGATCAATGTAGTATCACCTCTGAAATGCCCTATTTATGGGACTGTGAAACAATTTGATAAAAATTTTGAAAAAAATACAAAAAACTTGTTGACACAGTAAAAAATAAGTGATACTATAATGAGGCACGTCACGAGAGTGATGAGGCACGGAGAGGTGTCCGAGTGGTTTATGGTGCTGGTCTTGAAAACCAGTGAGGGTCAAACCTCCGTGGGTTCGAATCCCACCTTCTCCGCTAATAACATTATAAAAGTTGACGCTTGGAGAAGTACCCAAGTGGCTGAAGGGGCTCCCCTGGAAAGGGAGTAGGTCGTTAATAGCGGCGCGAGGGTTCAAATCCCTCCTT
>CACZSI010000075.1 GCA_902783775.1 uncultured Lachnospiraceae bacterium | reverse complement strand
AGCTATCCACATTGCTGGAGATGTGATACTCCACTTATCTACTATGCTAGAGAGTCATGGTTTATTAAGATGACAGAGGTTAAGGATGACCTTATTAAGAATAACAATACTATCAATTGGATTCCGGAAAGCATCGGTAAGGGACGTTTCGGAAACTGGTTAGAGAATGTACAGGATTGGGGCGTAAGCCGTGACAGATATTGGGGTACTCCTCTTAATATCTGGCAATGTGAGTGCGGTTGCATGCAGTCAATCGGAAGTAGAGAAGAGTTATTCGAAAAAAGTGGAGATGAGAAGGCTAAGACAGTAGAACTTCACAGACCATTTATTGATGAGATTACAATGCCTTGTCCTGATTGTGGAAAGACAATGCACAGAGTACCTGAGGTATTAGACTGCTGGTTTGATTCAGGAGCTATGCCATTTGCTCAGCATCACTATCCATTTGAGAACAAGGACTTATTTGAGCAGCAGTTCCCAGCTGAGTTTATCTCAGAGGCTGTGGATCAGACTAGAGGATGGTTCTACACATTATTAGCAGAGTCAACATTGTTATTTAACAAGGCTCCATATAAGAACGTTATCGTATTAGGACATGTTCAGGATGAGGACGGACAGAAGATGAGTAAGTCAAAGGGCAATGCCGTTGACCCATTTGATGCCCTAAATGAGCATGGTGCAGATGCCATCAGATGGTACTTCTACACAAACTCAGCTCCTTGGCTTCCTAATAGATTCCATGATAAGGCAGTACAGGAAGGTCAGAGAAAATTCTTAGGAACATTGTGGAATACATATGCATTCTACACATTGTACGCTGAGATTGATCAGTTTGATCCTACACAGTATACTTTAGATTACGATAAGTTATCAGTAATGGATAAATGGTTATTATCAAAGCTTAACTCAATGGTTAAGTCAGTGGATGATAACTTAGCTAGATATAGAATTCCTGAGGCTGCTAAGACATTAGACAATTTCGTTGACGAATTAAGTAACTGGTATGTAAGACAGTCTAGACAGCGTTATTGGGCTAAGGGAATGGAACAGGATAAGATCAATGCATATATGGTATTGTACACAGCTTTAGTTACTACATGTAAGGCGGCTGCACCTATGATTCCATTTATGACAGATGAGATTTATCAGAACATCGTTAGAAGCGTAGATAAGAATGCACCAGAGTCAATTCACCTATGTGACTTCCCAGAGGCTGATGAGAAGCTTATCGACACTGAGCTAGAGGAGAACATGGAGCGTGTATTGAAGATAGTAGTACTAGGACGTGCTGCTAGAAACGCATCAGGAATTAAGAACAGACAGCCTATTGGAACTATGTTTGTTAAGGCTGACTTCGAGTTGCCTGAGTTCTTCGCAGATATCGTAGCTAACGAGTTAAATGTTAAATCAGTTAAGTTCACAGAGGATGTTCGTGACTTTACTACATATAGTTTCAAGCCACAGCTTAGAACAGTGGGACCTAAGTATGGTAAGTTATTAGGACAGATTAAGCAGGCGCTAACTGACATTGACGGCAATGAGGCAATGGATAAGTTAAATGCAGGCGAAAATCTTGTATTTGATTTCAATGGCGAGAAGGTAGAGTTATCTACTGAGGACTTATTGATTGAGATGACTCAGCAGGAGGGTTATGTATCAGAGAACAATAACGATATTACAGTGGTTATGGATACTAACTTAACAGATGAGTTAATTGAAGAAGGTTTCGTACGCGAGATTGTTTCTAAGATTCAGACAATGAGAAAAGAAGCCGGATTCGAGGTTATGGATAAGATTGTTATTTCTGTTAAGGATAATGAGAAGGTTAAGAGCGTTATCAGTGACAATGAAGATACAATTAAGTCAGAGGTGTTAGCTGTAGCTGTAGAATACGATGCAGTTAATGGTTATGAAAAAGAGTGGAACATCAATGGGGAAAAGGTTACATTGTCAGTTGAAAAACAGTAATAATCATATATTTTAATAAGTGAAAGGATGAGGAAGATGGCTAATAAATCAAAAACAAGTAAAGAGAGATTAGCGTTTAAAGAGGAGTTTAAGAAAAGAGTTAATGCTCAGGCGAAATCTCTTTACAGAAAGACTCTTGACGAAGTTAGCGATAGACATAAGTATGTATGTGTGGCTTACGCAGTAAAGGATATTGTTATCGATGATTGGATTGCTACACAGAAGGCCTATGAGGAGCAGGATGCTAAGATAGTTTACTATCTTTCAATGGAATTCTTAATGGGTAGAGCTTTGGGAAATATGTTAATTAACTTATCTCAGAGAGAGGAAATTAAGGAAGCTATTGACGAGTTAGGTTTAGACATTAACTTAATTGAAAACCAGGAACCTGATGCAGCACTAGGAAATGGTGGTCTAGGTAGACTAGCAGCTTGTTTCTTAGACAGTTTATCAACACTTAATTATCCGGCATACGGATGCGGAATCCGTTATAAGTACGGTATGTTCCAGCAGAAGATTGAAAATGGATATCAGAAGGAAATTCCTGAGGATTGGCTAAGACATGTTAATCCAATGGAGATTAAGCGTGAGGAATATGCCTGCGAGGTTAAATTTGGCGGATATGTTAAGGTTGAGCATAAAGATGGAAGAGACCACTATGTTCAGGAAGGACACAGATCAGTTAACGCTATCCCATATGACCTTCCTATAGTTGGTTATGGAAATAGAGTGGTTAACACATTACGTATTTGGGATGCTGAGCCAATCGTTAGATTTAACTTAGATGAGTTCGATAAGGGTGCTTATATGGCAGCTGTAGAACAGGAGAACTTAGCTAAGACTATCACAGAGGTTCTATATCCTAATGACAACCACTACGCAGGTAAGGAACTTAGACTTACTCAGCAGTATTTCTTCGTTTCAGCCAGCTTACAGACAGCTATTAAGAAGTACTTAAAGGATCATGATGACATTAAGAAACTTCCAGAAAAGGCTGTATTCCAGATGAATGATACTCACCCTACATTGACAGTAGCAGAGCTTATGAGAATTCTTATGGACGAGTACTACTTAGAGTGGGATGAGGCTTGGGACATCACAACTCATTGTGTGGCTTACACTAACCATACTATTATGTCAGAGGCTCTTGAGAAGTGGCCAATCGAGTTATTCTCAAGATTACTTCCTAGATGTTACCAGATCATTGAGGAAATCAATAGAAGATTCTGTATTGAAATCGAGAACAAGTATCCAGGAAATCATGATAAGGTAGCTAAGATGGCTATTATCTATGATGGACAGGTTAAGATGGCTCACTTAGCAATCTGTGCAGGTTACTCTGTAAACGGTGTTGCCAGACTTCACACAGAAATCTTAAAGAATCAGGAATTAAGAGATTTCTATGAGATGATGCCTGAGAAGTTCAACAATAAGACTAACGGTATTACTCAGAGAAGATTCTTATTACACGCTAACCCATTGCTTTCAGAGTGGGTAACTGACAAGGTAGGCGATGAGTGGATAACAGACTTATCTAAGATAAACGGCATTGAAGTTTATGCTAATGATAAGAAAGCTCAAGCTGAGATTATGAACATTAAGTACCAGAACAAGGTTCGCCTTGCTAAGTATATTAAGGAACACAATGGCATCGATGTAGATCCAAGATCTATCTTCGACGTACAGGTTAAGAGACTTCATGAGTATAAGCGTCAGCTATTAAATATCCTTCATGTAATGTACCTATATAACCAGATTAAGGAAAATCCTGGCATGGATTTCTATCCTAGAACATTTATCTTCGGTGCAAAGGCAGCAGCAGGATATAAGATTGCTAAGCTTACAATCAAGTTAATTAACTCAGTAGCTGATGTTATTAATAACGATGAGTCAATTGACGGTAAGTTAAAGGTTGTTTTCATTGAAAACTACAATGTTTCATCAGCAGAGTTAATCTTCCCAGCGTCAGATGTCAGCGAGCAGATTTCTACAGCTTCTAAGGAGGCTTCAGGTACAGGTAACATGAAGTTCATGCTAAACGGTGCCCTAACTCTTGGAACAATGGACGGAGCTAACGTAGAAATCGTAGAGGAAGTAGGAGAGGAAAATGCTTTCATCTTCGGTCTTTCATCAGACGAGGTTATTAACTACGAAAATAATGGCGGATATAATCCAATGGATATCTTTAATGTAGACATGGACATCAGACAGGTTCTTATGCAGTTAATCAATGGATTCTATTCACCGGATGATCCAGAAAGATTCAGACCTATTTACAATTCTTTATTAAACACACAGGAAACTGATGTGGCTGACAGATACTTCATCTTAAAAGACTTCAGATCATATGCTGATGCTCAGAAGAGAGTGGAGGAAGCTTATAAAGACACAGAAAACTGGGCTAAGTCATCTATCATCAATATTGCTAAGTCAGGTAAGTTCACATCTGACAGAACAATTGAGGAATATGTAGATGATATCTGGCATCTAGAAAAAGTTAAAGTAGGAAATGATAAATAAAACCTATAGATATTAAAATCTATGGATGATAAATCTATAAATCTATGGATGATAAAACTATAGATGATAAAACCTGCATTGGGATTTGATATTCACTCACAATACTGGCTAAGCTAGTATGGAGGGGCATCAAAGTTTGATGCAGGTTTATTTATGCATGTTAATTTATGAATGTTAATGTTTCTCAATGTGGAAATGCATCTAAAATTAAGAAATCCTTCAGGCGGGTGCAAGTCCAGCGCGTGGTGGCTGGGATTGTTAGGAAAAATGCACCCTAGAAGAAGAAATCATCAAAAAGGGTGCATATCTAGAATAAGATAGCCAGGAAAAGTGCACCCTAGAAGAAGAAATCATCAAAAAGGGTGCATGTCTAGTATAAGACAGCCAGGAAAAGTACACCCTAGAAAGGAAAAACCTCAAAAAGGGTGCATATCAAGCGAGGGGATGGCCAAGAATGCTAAAAGATAGCCAGAAAAATCCCCCCCAGAAAAATCCTAAAAGATAGCCAGAATAATCCCCCCCCAAAAAAATGCGCCATGCCCCCTAACTGGTATTAAAAAAATACCACAAATTGGATATTTAGATAATATCAGAATGTGATAAAATTCTAAATAATCAAATATTTAGGAGGTATATCATATGAAGAATGAGAAGTTAAAGAGATTGGTTTTAGCTGCGTTGTTTGCGGCATTAGTGTTTATTGCGACATTTATTATTAAGATTCCTACTATAGGAACTAACGGATATGTGAATATTGGTGATGCGGTTATCCTAGTTGCCGCATGGTTTTTAGGTGGATTTTATGGAGCAGCAGCAGCCGGAATAGGAGCAGCGCTATCTGATCTTATAGGTGGCTATGGAACTTATGTGCCAGGAACATTTGGTATTAAGTTTGTTATGGCAATAGTGGCGTTTTTAATTTATAAGGCCATTGCTAAGCAGGATTCTTCAAAAACTAGAAAAATTTTCGCTTATGTGTTGAGCGGAGTGGTGGCTGAGAGTATAATGGTATTAGGTTACTTTGGTTATGAAGCAACTGTTTTACATTATGGACTAGCGGCAGCAGCGTCTATCCCTAGCAATATTGCGCAGGGTGTTACCAGTTTAGTGCTAGCGTTGTTGCTAATATTAGCATTAGAAAAGAGGAAGATATATGTACGAGCAGATAAAAGAAAGCGCTAAGAAAAGTGCACAGGAAATAATTGAAAAAGCAGGATTAACGAAAGGACAGATTTTAGTAGTGGGGTGTTCTTCCAGTGAAGCTTGCGGTGACGTTATTGGAACAAATTCTAATTTAGAAGTGGCTCAGAACATCTTTGCAGGTATATATGAGGCCGTAAATGAGAAGGGCATATATTTGGCAGCCCAGTGTTGTGAACACCTTAATAGAGCCATTATCGTGGAGCGTGAGGCGGTTCCTTTGGCAGATATGGTCAATGTAGTTCCACAGCCAAAGGCAGGCGGATCTTTTGCCACAACAGCATATAAAACATTTAAAGAGCCAGTGGCCTTAGAGGAAATTAAGGCAGATGCTGGACTTGATATAGGTGGAACATTGATTGGAATGCATTTAAAGAAAGTGGCAGTGCCAGTTAAGCTGGAAAACAATAAAATCGGTGAGGCCAATGTCCTAGCGGCTAGAGTTCGCCCTAAGTTTATTGGCGGTGAGCGCGCCATCTACAATGAAAATATTATGTAAGTGGAGTAAGATATGAAAAATGCGTCAATGTATTTAATACTGGCTGTAGTGGTATTGTATATACTAATCAGCTCATATAAAAAGTATCAGAGAACAGAGAGACCTAGAGATTTAATCGCGGTGCTTATATCAAGCGTCATTATCATTGGCGTGGCCGGTATGATAATGACGATGCTATAAACGTTACTTGATTTTTAAGCTTCTAAGATAATCCTTAGTTTCGGCGCTAATGCGTCTGCTTTCAATAGCTTTTTGAATGGACTTGTTATGAGTCCATTTTTTTATGCAAGGATTTTCAAAATATTTAATAGCATAATCGTATTGCTTAACAAGGGCAATGCTAAAATACCATGCAATAGCCATGTCAACATAATATTCATCACTCTTAATTTCGGCAATTAAATCTAGCATTTCAGGCTTGAAATTATCATCTAAATAAAAGGACATAAGGGTGACAATGCCGTATCTGACAGTGTAGACCTGATCTGATTTTAGCCAATTAAGTATATGTTCATATAAAAAATCCGGATACTTATTAAATAGCTTGCAGGAAAAAGTATCGCAAGTGGCCCAATTATCTATAAAGGGAAGAAAAGCCTCCACCTTCTCCATTAACTTCACCGGATCCTTATATTTTAAAATAGTAATAGCAGCATGTAGATTATTTTCCTCATAATATTTGTGAGGAAGATCATTTAGAAAATCGTCAATATAATCTTCCTTGTATATTTCCTTTGCCAATGCCTTAAGTTTCGGAGTGCGGACGCCGATGATAGTATCCGGGTCAATATTAGGAATAAGTTTAGCGTGGAAATCCTTGTATGACTGGTCCTTAAGGGCCAATAGCTTTGATTGGATGATATGCATGTTTTCTCCTTTCATTAATCACGAGCACGAGCACGCTCTAACTCGAATCTGCTTTGCAGCTTCTCGTTAGAGTGCGCCGACCTCCAGCTCGAATTCGCTTCGCTCCTTCTCGCTAGAGATCGTCGCCTCATAAAAACGAAAATCCCTGCATTTATGAGAGTAAACTCTCAACATGCAGGAATTTTGTTTTTATGGTGCTCGT
>CACZSI010000074.1 GCA_902783775.1 uncultured Lachnospiraceae bacterium | reverse complement strand
TAAAGGGCAGGAATTGCCGATAATGAATTTCTTGATGCGATTGGAGAATAGTGTCAGGGAAGATTTGTATGATTATATAGTGGGATAAGGGATACTTCGGAATAAATCTGTGCACGTAATGTTATAAAATTATAACATTACGTGTTGACATGTTACAAAAACATGATAATATATATTATATAAGGGAAAGAGAGGAACTATCATGAATAAATTATTGGGAGAAAAAATTAAGGCTTTGAGATGCTTAAAGAATCTTACTCAAGAGCAAATTGCTAATGAGATTGGAATAAGCAGACAAAAATATGCCAGAATTGAAAAAGGAATGAATAATGTAAACCTAGATGTCCTCGCTAAAATTGCTAAGGTATTAGATGTTTCTGTTGCAGATATCACAAGAGTATTGGATGAGACGCCAGTTGTTGCGTATAGAGTTAATGAGGATGAACACTCTCAAGAGGCAATATTAGATATGATAGATTTATTCTATGCAAACAAACACTTATACGAAAAATTGACAATTGATGAATAAAAAAAGGAGATATTATGCGCAATACTAGAAAAAAAGAAATTCGCATCGCTGCGGATAGTTTTAGAGAAAAATGCAAAATAAGTAAATATGGAATAATAGACTTATTTAAAGAATGCGATAGAATGGGCTACAAACTTATTCGTTATCCAGCAGGTAACAATGTGTGTCTAGGATTTACTATGCTTAAAGAAAACGATATTATTATTTTCACTAATTCATCGTGTAGACTAGCTAGGGAAATATTTACATTGGCACATGAGATAGGTCATATAGTATTGCACTTAGATCAAGCAAAATCTTTTACAGATAATGAAGTTACTATTTCGGCAAGGGATTTGGATGAAACAGAAATAGAAGCTAATTATTTTGCAGCATGCTTATTAATGCCAGATGATGAAGTAAAAAAATTTCTGGATCTAGAAATACAGAATTTTAGAAGTGATAGTTTGACAGCAATGGATATAGCAAGAATAATGTCGGATTTTAATGTTAGTTTTGATATGGTTTTGAATAGATTGGAAAACCTTGAATTAATTAGTAATGAACAAAAGTTTCAACTCGATAATGAAAAAAATGAAATGCGTGTAGGAAACTTATTGAAGAGTGTAGGTGGAAATTCAAAACTAAATATTCCAGCTGAAGAAACAAGCATTCCATATGATTATATTGAGTATGTAATATTTAACTATAATCACAAGGCTATTCCTAGAGAAACATTGGAAAGGGCCTTGAAATATTTTAAATTATGCTATGAAGATATTGAAGATAAGATAAACATTGAAAATGAGAAAGAAGATGATTTGGATGAATTAATAGGGGGACTTAAGGATTGAAAGCTTCATTGGATACAAATATTATTATTCATTTTTATAGAGCAAATAAACAAGATATTTTATTTGAAATTTTTTCAGAAGGAGTTGTTATTTACGAGCAAATTAGAAAAGTTGAATTGCAAAACCATGCAGGAATGCTATTAAAAATAATTGATGCAGATATTGAAAAAGGAAAAATAGTAATATATACAGATTTTAAGTTAAAAGAATTAGGCATAAAGAAAATTTTTGATGAAAATGTCAAAGATAATAAAATGTTATATGGGGCTGGCGATATGGGGGAAGTGTACGCTATTTCTTTAGCTCAAACTATAGGGGTATATTCGCTTGTAACAGACGACATAAAACAAGGAGGACCCTACATGTCTTTGTTGCAATTAAAGTATGATGATGTTATTCCCTTTAATTTTGTAGATGTCTTGATAATAAGATTTTTAATCGGAAAAGTAGATGCCCAAAAGACAGTAGATGATTTTAATGAAATCAATGATGCATCATCATTAAATTGGAATTTTGAACCAAATATAAAGAAATTTTTGAAAAGATTTTTTGGCAATGATGCGTATAAAAAAGAGGATACTGAATTTATAAAAAAATTAGTGGATAAATATCAAATTGAGGTTAAATCAAAATTTCAAGAGTTGAGAAGAATAATAAAAGAACATTCTAAAAGTGAAAGTGCATAAGAAAAAAGCACATAACAAATGGATTGTTAGTGCTTTATTCTGAGTAATCTGATAGATCACTCCATGACAAGAAAAGTTTATCAGATTCTCAGTAATAAAGCAATAATAAATACATTACTGAGAAGATGAAACACTAGTGCGTCTTCTCAAATAAATTAAAAGGAGGTGCTCTAGTGAAGCGCTACGAAACAGTTGTGCTACCAGATGGTAGTAAAGAAAAACGTGAAAAAGATTTCACGAAATTGATGAAATTATATTATTTAAAATACACAAATCTTACGCATAAGTGTGGTGAAAAGAATCTTCCACAGATTACATGTAAGACTAAAGTGTATCCTGATTATTTGGCACTGTATTCTCAGCCATGTACATATCATAGAACGCGAAATACTGCTGTTGTATGGTTTGAATATGATGAGACAATCGATGGTAGAGATGGATTGTTTGAGGCAATCTATCATAACGATGAGAAGAAATTAAATTATTTTAAAGAAAGATTCAAAGATGTTAAGTTTTTCTTTACACCTGATTACAGTGAATGTGGAGATGGGCTTACGTTCGACAATGAGTTTCGAATATTTAAGGCACGGCTAGTTGCAATTTGGCTGACTATTGAATTGAACGCAATTGTAATTCCTACGATAACTTTTCCAAGTGAAGACAGCTTTAAGTGGTTTTTAGATGGATTAGAAGAATGTACTGTTGTCGGATTTAGCACGAAAGGTTATGTTACAGATGAAGGGGAATTAGCGCTTTTGAAAAAGGCTATTAAACAGACTGTAGACAGATTAGAAAAACTCGAAACAATAATTGTGTATGATGTTTGTGCTGATTATGTAACAGCGCTTGACATATTTGAGTATGCAATTAGTAAAGGAAAGAAAGTAATAATTCCTCCTAATATTTTGAAAGAACGAAATATTAAACTAAAGGAGGAACGAAACGATGCATAGTAGTAATACAGGACGTGGAACAGGTTGTGGTACTAATCCTCAGTCAACTTTTGATGAAATAAAAGAACAAATTGTTTCAGAAGAAATAGAACGTGAAAAGGAAGAAATAGAAACTGATTACGTAAAAAATGAATTACCAAAGGATTCTCCTATCAAGATTCCACAAGGAGCTAAGATAACGGATCAACAAAAAGCTGCTGGTTATAGACAGATAAAGTATCAGTGGAAAAGAGGAGAATACAAATATACTTCGAGATGGCATCAGAGAACACCTAATGCACCGGTAAATCAGGGCAGCACGTGGGTAGTTGAACGGAAAAAAGATGGAATGGGATATGGACCAAATGCAAGACCAAGGAAAATAGAGATATTAGTTGGTAAGAATAAAAGCGGTAAAAATATTTGGGTAGATGCAAAGACCTGGGATAAAGCTATAAAAGCAAATAAAAAAGGTATCGCAACGAATGCGCAAAAGGAGATGTTGAAAAATGGACATTGGAAATCTAAAAAATAATTATAAATATTATGAAGGATTTGAAGGTGAAGAGGAAATAATATTGAAAATTAAAAATGATCCTTCTATAAATATTCATATTTGGTGTGGTTATTTTAATGAGATATTTGAAGAGCCTAATTTGGATGGAAAAGGTTGGAAAGGATTTACTAGGGATATTCATCAAGACGAGGGGGCTTATGAGGAAGATGAGTATGAAATCGATATAGCTGAGTACAAGGAAGATATTCTTCAATATCAGAATAGAACCTATGAATTTGAAGAGACTAAAGATGTATATAATTTAATATTGGAGTTTTTAGAATATGCTTCGAATCACAATGAAACTGTTATAATGGAGGTTTTTTAAAATAAAAAGTGCCACACCCTTGACACTAGCGGATGCCGGTAAAACATATCTCTCCGCTTTTGATGTGCGAAATTTCTCCCCAAAGAAGATGCTGTTTCTCGTACACCGCGAGAAGATTTTAAAGCAGGATTTCAGAAGGGATATGTTTAAATATATCGAATTATTTTATAACAGAAAACGTAGGCATTCATATCTGGGATATGTCAGTCCAATAAAATATATAAATGAATACAAGCGAAGGAACATTGCTTAAACAAAGAGAATCTATTAGAATAATATCAAGGGATTAGGTGTATCAAAAAATCACCGCAGTCCAATAAGAAGAAGGAGAACAAATGAAGACAATAAATGTAGTAGCAGCAGTGATAAGAAAAGACAACAAAATCTTTGCTACTCAGCGTGGATACGGTGATTTTAAAGGCGGCTGGGAATTTCCAGGAGGAAAAGTGGAAGAAGGAGAAGCACCACAGCAGGCGCTTGTGAGAGAAATTAAGGAAGAATTGGATACGGTTATTCAGGTTGGTGAATTGATTGACACGGTAGAATATGATTATCCGAACTTTCACTTATCTATGAAATGTTATTGGTGCGAAATTGTGTCCGGAACGTTGGAGTTAAAGGAACATGATGCTGCAAAGTGGTTAGATAAGGAACATCTGGGAAGTGTAGAATGGTTACCGGCAGATTTAGGGCTGGTAGGGAAAATTGAGGGAGAAATGTAAAGACAATGAACGATATCGAGAGAGATTTTTTTGATGAATATAAGAAGTTAGATAATTTATGTAAGGATTGCTTTAATTCAGATCAAGGTGTTTCTGCATACATTGAGGAAATGGATAATACGGCGGATAAGGTTTCTGCCATGATTGCTTATTGGGGAAACGATTATAAGAAACTTAAACATATTAGATGGGTTAGAAATATGATTGCCCACAGTGATGAAGAGTCAGAGTGCGGCAGAGATGATATTGAATTTGTACTTGATTTTTATCAAAGGATTATATCTAGAAGAGATCCTTTGGCAATGGCGAGTAAAGTGAAAGAAAATTTTGCTAAAAAAGTGCAGCCTACTATAGGAATGAATACAAGATATGAATCAGACAGAGGTTTTCTTAGTCCGTTTTTTATGCTCTTTTTGTTATCACTTATTATGTTGGGGCTAGGTAATATGCTTTCGATGATAATAAACCAAAAAACATTGTTTGAATTATGGTTTAAGTAAATATGATAAAATTACAGTAAGAAAGACACGATAAAATAAGAAATCAGGATTGGTGTTTACGCCGTTTCATTTTTAAATCCCTCTGCTCACTGATTATTAAACCAATGAGCAGAGGGAAAAATTATATCATAAATTATTTTATAATAACTTTCTTTCCGGAATTTTTCTTCTTAAAGTAGACAACGTATTTAGCAATATATTTTTTATTAGTTTTCTTCTTACCTACTTTCACTAGAATATTTTTAATTCTGGATTTAAGCAATGACTTCTTAACCTTTTTCTTAGTTAACTTTTTAGTTTTAATTTCTAAGGTAGTTAACTTCTTATACTTTATAAAGGCTTTCTTAGAAATCTTTTTAACTTTCTTTCCTAAAACTATTTTAGTAATAACATCAGATGAAGTTTTAGCCTTCTTAATTGCTGCCTTAATAGATTTAGAATTAACAGTCTTAGTGTTTACCTTAATGGTTTTAACTTTAGGCTTAGTCGTTTCATCCTTTTTAGTAGTTACTATCTCTGAAGGTTGAGTGGTAGTTTCCTGGGCGGAAGTAGTCACCTCACTAGGGTTAGTTTGAGGAGTTACAGTAGTAATTTCCTCATCATCCTTTTTAGTAACTGTAACCTTACAAGAACCGGTAACAGGATTAGTTAATGTGCCATCATCTGATTTAGCAGTAATGATAGCTGTTCCTTCGCCGACAGCTACAATGGTACCATCTGTTTCTACATAAGCTATATCTTCATTATCGCTGTCCCAACTAATGCTTTGAACATTGGCATTTTGAGGTAGCACGTGCGCATCAAGCTTATACTTTTCACCAGTTTTCATTGCTAGAGAGGTCTTATCCATAGCAATGGAATATGCCTGAATATATATTCCAGGGAAGATTCTTTCGGCGAATAATAATCCGTCCTCATTTAATCTGTCCACGGCGTCATCTACCTCTTTTTGAGTAGCATTCTTATTCTTTAAAACATCCTTAGCTTCCTGAATATTCATATCGAAATATTCCTTACATTCTCTGTAAGTCCAGAATTGATTTTCAGGAACAGTTTCACCGTAGTCATATGAAACCTGAATTAAATCTCGAAGTTGCTCAGCAGTATTAATCAATGTCTTAAGCACAGTTTTATTAGCAGAAATAAAAATAGTGCATCTGGCCTTTAGATATTTCCCGGTAAATGTGTCGTCTAAATAGGTAACTGTCACTGTAGCCTTTCCGACTTTATTGCCTCTAATCTTACCGCTTGAATCCACACTAACAATGTTAGGATCGCTGCTGGTAAATTTAATTTCAGGAATTGTCGCATCATCAGGGCCATATTCCACATTAAGGGTTAAAGTCTCCCCTACATCTGCTTCTATTTCCTCTTTATCAAATGAAATATCTTCAATTGATTTATAGGTTCCATATTTTAATTTATCCTGGAATTCTTTTATATATACTTCGCATTCATCGAATGCAGTAACCACTTGAAAGTCGTCTCCTGATAAATATATAGTAAACCAATCCTGGATTTTATTATTAAAGTTTATCTTAGCTGCTTCATCGCACCACATCTTAGTTCGAGAAATATCAGAACCATCAGTGGAGGTCTTTACAGATGCATAGAAATCCATTGCATCGTAAAGCTTATGGGCTAAAGCTGCCCTAACAGAACCAATAGTTACATCATCAGCCGGTTTATCCGTGAAGTCTTTATCGTAAATAGTTTCTAAATAAATATATTCATCTTCCGCACCGTTGATGCTAGTTAATGAAAAATCATAACTATGCGGAGTTGTAACAGTGGCCTCGTTTTCTAATGAAATGGAAGAAGGATTTACCCATCCACTATAATGTTTTTTCTCACGACCGCTCTTACCAGTTTTAGAACAGATGGCAATTCCACCTTCAGCATAGGAATGAACGGCATGATTTTCTCCAGTTTGATCAATAGTAATATTATC
>CACZSI010000073.1 GCA_902783775.1 uncultured Lachnospiraceae bacterium | reverse complement strand
TGTCAGCATTACCCTCTTTAAAGAGGTACACCCATTTGTTTGCCATTAATTTTTCCTCCTAAATATAATTATATTTAACATTGTGAAGAACAATGCTTCACTCTGCTTAACAAACGTAAATTGCTCTAAGCCCAACTTTAGCGCACGACTAAAAAAGGGCGCAAAACACCTACAAGCAAAATTATAACATATCACCCCTTTTAGTCAAGCCTACAAAAGGCGAAATTTCACTTAAATAGGGGTGAAACTTCGCCTTTTTTTATTTTTTTTATATAAACTCTTGTTTTTTTATAATTAATTTAAGTAATTATAAATAATTAGAACTCAAATTTCTCTTCAAAATAAGCCTTAAGATCTTCAATCTTAACTCTCTCCTGCTGCATTGTGTCACGGTCACGAACTGTTACAGCACCATCTTCTTCTGAATCAAAATCATAAGTAACACAGAAAGGTGTTCCGATTTCATCCTGACGACGATATCTCTTTCCAATATTTCCTCTGTCATCATACTCACAGTTATAAGTCTTGCTTAACTGCTCGAATACCTTTAATGCACTGTCGTTTAATTTCTTTGACAATGGAAGCACACCAATTTTAACTGGCGCTAAAGCTGGATGGAAATGCATTACTGTTCTCATATCCGGCTTTTCTTCTGTTCCAATATTTTCCTCATCATAAGCAGCACATAAGAATGCTAATGTTACTCTATCTGCTCCTAATGATGGTTCAATTACATATGGAATATATTTCTCATGAGTTTCATCATCGAAATATGTCAAATCCTGTTTTGATGTATCCTGATGCTGAGTTAAGTCATAATCTGTTCTATCAGCGATACCCCATAGTTCTCCCCATCCGAATGGGAATAAGAATTCGATATCTGTAGTAGCGTTAGAATAGAAGCTTAACTCTTCCTTATCGTGGTCACGTAATCTCATTTCTTCTTCTTTGATTCCTAAGTTTAATAACCAATCACGGCAGAAGTTTCTCCAGTACTCAAACCACTCTAAATCTGTTCCTGGTTTACAGAAGAATTCTAATTCCATCTGCTCGAACTCTCTTGTTCTAAATGTAAAGTTACCAGGTGTGATTTCATTTCTAAATGACTTACCTACCTGTCCAATACCAAAAGGAACTTTCTTTCTAGATGTTCTCTGAACATTTTTAAAGTTAACGAAAATACCCTGTGCTGTCTCTGGTCTCAAATAAACTGCATTCTTAGCATCCTCAGTAACACCCTGGAATGTCTTAAACATAAGATTGAATTCTCTGATGTCTGTAAAGTTATGTTTTCCACATGAAGGACAGTCAATTCCCTTCTCATCGATGAAGTTCTTCATCTGTTCATGTGTCCATCCATCTACAGAACCCTCTGATTCTCCACCATTTTCTGCAATGAAGTTTTCAATAAGCTGATCAGCTCTAAATCTTTCATGACACTCTTTACAATCCATAAGAGGGTCTGAGAAGCTTCCTAAATGACCTGATGCAACCCATGTCTGTGGATTCATAAGAATGGCACAGTCAACACCTACATTGTATGGATTCTCCTGAATAAATTTCTTCCACCATGCCTTTTTAACATTGTTTTTCAATTCAACTCCAAGATTACCATAATCCCATGTGTTAGCTAATCCACCATAGATTTCTGATCCAGGATAAACAAATCCTCTGCTCTTTGCTAACGCAATTATTTTTTCCATTGTTTTTTCCATTGTACTTTCTTCCTTTTCATATTATTTTAATTTATATTAATAAATATTATTTATTATCAATTTCGAATATGATATATGAATCATACTCATCTTCAGTGGTAATAACTTTACCGTTTACCTTACAATTCTCACTAATATATTTTATCTTTCCATCTACCTGGAATTTAGTCTGCTTTTTAGTGAAGAATACATAATAACTTTTCTTTGATAAATCTTTAAAGCTCACTTCATTCTTTTTATCTATAGACTTTAGTTTTAAAGAATCATCTTTTATTTTATAATCAGCTATACCGCCAATATAAAATCGATCATTATCAATATTTTCAAAAGTATTAATATACTTAGTTAAATCATATAAGGTTACAAATGAAAACTGTACATAAGCCTGCTTATCTTCTACAGATACTTCTTTCAGTTCCATAGCTTCACCCACTGAACCTTCAATATAATTAAAATTTTCTACTTCTTTATTAGCTTTTTCTTCTAATTCAGATTTTTTCAAATACTCTTGCGAAAAATCATCTTTAACTGCGTAATTTGCTTTACCATCACTTGAAATATAGATTCCACATTCGCCTGATTTAAGGCTAATGTCTCCCATCTCATTTCCACATCCCACGAGAGATACTAACAAAAAAACCATCGCAAGAAGCGCAATATTTTTTCTCATATAGGCTCTCCTTCTATTTTCAGTATCACCTTGTAATTTTATACGTTTACAAAAGATATTTCAATAACCTTTTTATAAAAAATCCAGAGAATTGAATTTTTTATCGGTATGGGCATTTGTATACGGATAGACTATCTTCTTTAATTCTTCTAATACATTTGGCAATACATTAAAACTATATAAATGTTCTAAGTCAGATGCCACTATATATTGAAGTGCATATATCGTAGAACTGTCCAATGTTTTTTGTGACTTTAAACATTTTTTACATACCATTCCTTTTCTGGCATTGTCAAAGGCCACAAGTTCTTTATCACTCCCGCAATTTATACAAGTAAAGAAGTCAGGATAAATACCATTTAAAACCAACATCTTTAATTCAAATATGCATCTAGCCAATTCTAAATTAGCATTAGGATTAGAAATATATTTCATTGAAAAGAATAATAATTTTAATATATCCGTTCCTTCTAAACCCTCTTTAGTAAAGTAATCTGCTAATTCTAGGAAATACATTCCGGTATAAAGACTATCCACATCTTTAATTTCATTTCCGAAATAATTACTTATGTTGGCATTATCTAATGAGTATGAGTTTCTGCCACGATAAAGCATAAATTTGCCAAATGCCATTGGTTGGCTGGCACCTAAAAATCTACTAGTCTGCCTTCTAGCTCCTCTGGCAAAAGCAGTAACCTTACCTAAACTGCTAGTTAAGATAACCAGTCGCTTATCGTATTCACTTATATCCATTGAAGACAGCACCATTCCTGGCACTTCACTAACATCGGCCATCGTATCTCCCTCTAGATATCTTTCTTAGAATATCCGTAATTTTTCATAAGTATTTCGCTGTCTCTCCAGTCTTTTCTTACCTTAACCCATAACTGGAGATTAATCTGCTTATCAAGCATATGCTCAATTTCATATCTGGCATTAATACCGATTTTTTTAAGCATAGCCCCCTTTTTTCCTATGATTATTCCCTTGTGAGAATCTCTCTCGCAGACTATTGTCGCATCAATATCTATGATTTTTTTATTCTTTCTCTGTTTCATCTGTTCCACTGTAACAGCTATTCCATGAGGTACTTCCTTAGTAAGAGCATGCAATGCTTTTTCACGAATTACCTCAGCTACAATCTGTTTCATCGGCTGATCAGTTATAGTATCCTCATCATAATACATAGGTCCTTCTGAAAGATTTTCAAATATTAATTCCACAATAGTATCTGTATTACTTCCACGAAGAGCAGATGTAGGAATAATTTCTTTAAAATCTAATAGCTGTCTGTAAACATCAATAACTTTTAATACCTCATCTTTTTCGATTGTATCAACCTTATTTATAACTAAAATTATAGGAACATTAACTTCCTTTAACTCATCGGCTATTCTCTGCTCGTTAGCACCTACGAAATCATCCGGTTCCACTAACCACATAATTAAATCCACTTCCTTAAGTGTCTTTTCAGCTACATTAACCATGTATTCACCTAATTTATTTTTAGCCTTATGAATACCTGGTGTGTCAAGGAAAATAATCTGCCCTCTCTCATCTGTGTAAACCGTCTGAATTTTATGTCGAGTAGTCTGAGGTTTATTAGATGTAATGGCAATCTTTTGTCCGATAATCCTATTCATCAATGTAGACTTTCCCACGTTTGGTCTTCCTATTAACGCTACAAATCCAGATTTAAAATTCTCATTCATATATTTAACAATCCGAATTTTCGGATTTTCTCCTTTCCCTGACTAAATATTTTTAACTTCCTTGAAAAGTTCTTTATCCTTGTTAATAGCACTCTCACTTCCTACTACACAGATATTGCCCTCTTCCATCGCTCGCTTAACATCGTCTGCTAATGCTCTAATATCTTCATCTGTAGTACTTAGAACTTCTTTTCTTCTCTCAAGCAATTCCTCGTAACTTAAATTAGTCATATAAGCAGATAATTCTCTGTCACTTCTCGCCTTAGGATTTAATGGAGTGTCTAACAGACTTATAGTACCAATGATATATTTTCTCATTTCTCTTTCGTCCGTTTTAAACTCTTTAACATAATCTGCTGCATTTAAATAAACATCGCTAGTCTTTTTAAGATTAGGATCTCTATATGAAGTAAAACTAATATTTCCATCTTTCCCACTTCTAAAGCTACATCCGTATGCTCCTCCTAAAACTCTAATGTTATTCCATAGATATTCTAATCTCATAACATTTCCCAATACCTGGAAGCTTCCTGGATATTTTGCTTCAAAGTCTTTAAATTTACCGCATCTGGCTACAAACTGAACCTGACCTGAAGTAACAAAAGCTTCATTTTTCTGCTCTAATTTCTCTAGTGGATTTTCAGTTTCCTCCAAAGGACAAGCTTCTTCCATATCATCCTTAAGTTTTCCAGAAAGATCCTTTACTTTTTCTAAATTAGCTTTATCTCCACAGTAGTTTACTATCATATTATCCTTAGTAAACACAACCTTACAAAGCATATTTAAAATTTCTTTTAATTCTTCTTTTTTATCATCGAAATTATCTAATAGATCCTTCATAAAGAAATAGAAACCAATTCCTGACATGGAATCTTCATAGTAATGAGGCAAGCTATAATATGAGCAAGCTCTACTTCTAGCTACCATGTCTCCACTTCTCTCAATTCTATTTCTAACATTTGATCTAATCTCTTCTAATAAAACTTTCAATCTGCTATCATCGCTAAAGTCTGTATACTTAATCACTTCTCTAGCAATTTCATAGATTTTATCAATCTTATCGTCAAAAGCTTTAGCCCTTACATCCATTGTTAATCTGACATTGCCATGATCATTATAAGCGCCACAACTTATTTTAAAGTCACCCATATTTAGATTGATTTCAGAATTCAAATCGCTGTAGCTGTAATTTTTAGTATCCATCTCAGACAACAAACTTTTTAATACACTTACATATGGCACATACTTAATTGGCAATTTACATTCATATGCAATATTCAAATAAGAAATCTTATTAGTGAATAAATTAGTATAGATATACTTAATTCCGTTCTCTTCACTTCTATCTGCAATCAGTTTTAATTCTTCCGGTTCCACATCAATATCTTTTAGTTCTAACATAGGAATAGTCATTAGTTCTTCCTTTGTAGATGGAGTAGACTGATATTCTTTTAATTCTTTAGTCTGCTTTATAATTTCCTCTAACTCTTCATGGGATAATGATGCTTTTAATTTAGCCATCTTTTCTTTTAGTTCTTCATCTCTCTTTCTGGCTAAACCTTTTTTGGGATTTAGTACTACTATACTTTTATGATTATTGTTAAGAAGATATTTTTCAATTAACTTTTCAAAATAATCAGTCTTCATATCTTCCCTTAACTCTTTAAATACCTCATTAGTTTTTAGCTGATTAAAAGCATTTTTATCATCGTATATCCAAGTAGCCAAGGCAGCTGTACCGAAAATTAATCCCTTAGGATATCTTCCCATATCCGCTTCTTTAATGCTAAATTCTAATGCATTAATTCCGCCCTCTAATACTTTTTTATCGATGCCTTCTTTTACTATCTTTTTCAATGTACAATCGATTATTTCCTTAAACTTTTCTTTAAGTGAAACATCTGTAAACTTAGCTATTATACTGTAAACATTCTGAATCACATCTACTTCTAACTGGCTGTATACGTCCTTACCAATTCCAGCATCCAACAAAGCCTGTTTAACCTCAGCTCCTGGTCTTTGCATAATAGCATAATCTAAAATCTGCATAGCGATATTTAATTTAACATCACTATTGTCTCCTACCACATAATTTTCAGAGAATATAGCAGACTCCTTTTCCTCATCTGTATCTGTAATAGCATAGTTTTCAACTAACTCTGCCGGTTTATCAAAAGCCTCTTGTTTCTTTACTGTAGAATCTAAATCTATCTTTTCATACTTAGATAAATATTCTTTATCTAACCACTCTAATCTCTCGATCATATCCATATTTCCGTAAAGATATATATAACTATTACATGGATGATAATATCTTCTATGAAAATCTAAATAATTTTCATATGTTAACTCCGGAATGTTTTCCGGATATCCACCGGATTCATATCTATAACCTGTATCAGGAAACAATGATTTTAATGATACTCTATCCATAATTCCTGCTGCAGATGAATGAACACCCTTCATTTCATTGTAAACTACACCATTATAAATTAACTCTGAATCCTCACTATCTAATTCATAATGCCAGCCTTCCTGCTTAAAGATTTTTTCTTCTTTGTAAATGTTAGGATTTAGTACTGCATCCATATAAACGCTCATAAGATTTTTAAAATCTTTATCATTACAGCTAGCTACCGGATAAACTGTTTTATCCGGATATGTCATAGCATTTAAAAATGTATTTAAACTCCCCTTAGCTAATTCCATAAAAGGATCTTTTACAGGATACTTTTCTGATCCGCAAAGAACTGTATGCTCAATGATATGTGGAACACCTGTGCTATCTTCTACCGGTGTTCTAAATCCTATATAGAATACTTTATTATTATCATCGTTTTCTAGAAGCGCTAATCTAGCTCCACTTTTTTTATGTCTAAGAACTGTAGCCTCTGAGTTTACCTCCTCGATAAATTCTGTCTGCTCTACAGTATAATTGTTTAAAATAGAAAAATCTGTCATCATTTACCTCCCAAATTTCACTATCTTTAATCTTACCAATTATCCTGATATCTTGCAAACAAAAAAGGTGCCATAAATTA
>CACZSI010000072.1 GCA_902783775.1 uncultured Lachnospiraceae bacterium | reverse complement strand
TCTGACTACGATACAGTTATTTTAGTTTACCCTATCTGGTGGGGAACATTACCTACACCGATAGTGTCATTTGTGAGTAGCCATGACCTAAAGGGAAAGACAGTGCTAGCGATTTCTACTGCTGAAGGTAGCGGAGTGGAGAGCAGCGTAGAAGACTTAAAAGCTTTAGCTAAAGGTGCCAATGTAGAAGAAGGCCTAAGCATAATGACTTCTAATGTGGCTAACTCAAGTAATATTGTGGACAGATATTTAAAGAATCATTTGAACTAAAATAAGGGGGATAGCAATTTAGCTATCCTTTTTTAAAAAAAAGTGTTGACAATCCTAAATAATTTTATATAATTAAATTGTACACAATCAAATAAAGCAAAATTAATTGTGTTTTAGGAGGATTATTTATGGGTATTTATGATTTTGTTGTGAAAGATATGTTTAATGAAGATGTTGATATGAAGGACTATATGGGTAAGGTACTGTTAATTGTTAATACAGCTACAGGCTGTGGATTTACTCCTCAGTATGAAGGATTAGAAAATCTTTATAGAGAGTACAAAGACAGCGGATTTGAAATTTTAGATTTCCCTTGTAACCAGTTTGGTAACCAGGCGCCTGGATCTGATGAGGAAATAAGAAGTTTCTGTACTGCTAAGTACGATGTTTCTTTTAAGCAGTTTAAGAAGATTGAGGTCAATGGCGATAATGAGGAACCGTTGTATACATATCTTAAGTCTCAGCAGAAAGGTATGCTAGGAAGTAAGATTAAGTGGAATTTTACAAAGTTTTTAGTTGATAGAAACGGTGATGTAGTTGCTAGATTTTCTCCTACAGATAAGCCGGAGAAAATTAAAAAACACATTGAAAAATTATTATAAAAATGAGGTGGGTCATGAGTAAATATGATGTATTAAAACTTGAAAATCAATTGTGTTTTCCGCTTTATGCTTGTTCTAAAGAAATAGTAAAAAAATATAAGCCTTATTTAGATGAAATAAATCTAACCTACACACAGTATATTACAATGCTAGTGTTGTGGGAAAAGGAAAGTTGCAATGTAAAGGAGTTAGGGGAATGTTTATTCCTAGATTCCGGTACATTGACACCGCTTCTTAAGAAGCTAGAGTCAAAGGGGTATGTTGTTAGAAGCAGATCCTTAGAGGATGAGAGAAATCTAATGATTAATATCACTCCTCTAGGGATGGAGCTTCGAGAAAAGGCAATTGAAATCCCTGAGAAAGTGGGAACTTGTATTTCGCTAGAACCTAAGGAAGCAGAATTTTTATATAAGATTTTATATAAGATGCTTCAATGCAGGAAATAGGGAACTTACATATATAATTAATTACAGGAGGTAAGAATATGGAGCCAATTAAAGTAACATTAGATAATTTTGAAGAGGTAGTATTAAATTCAGATGAGCCGGTTTTAGTAGATTTCTGGGCACCATGGTGTGGACCATGTCAGATGCTAGGACCAGTAGTGGAAGAGGTGGCTAGTAAGGCATCAGGATTTAAGGTGGCTAAGGTCAATGTAGATGATGAACAGGGATTAGCAGTTAAGTATAATATTGCATCTATCCCATGCCTAGTTGTTTTCGAGAATGGCCAGGAGAAGAAAAGATCAGTGGGATTTATTCCGGAGGATGAGGTATTAGCACTGGTTAAATAATTCCGGGAGGTAAAAGATATGTACGATATTGTAATAATTGGAGCAGGACCGGCAGGTTTATCTGCAGCAATTTATGCTCGAAGAGCTGGAAAGACGGTTTTATTATTAGAAGAGAGTGCTTACGGTGGACAGATTGTAAACACACCTGAGATAGAAAACTATCCGGGAATAAAGAATATATCAGGTTTTGAATTTGCCACAAACCTTTATCAGCAGGCTACAGGCTTTGGCGCTGAGTTTAAGTTTGAAAAGGCATTGGAGATTGAAAACTTAGATGATAAGAAGGTGGTTAAAACAGCTAAAGGCGAGTATGAGGCTAAGGCTGTAATTATTGCCACTGGTGCTAAGAATAGAAAGTTAGGCCTTAATAAAGAGGATAGCCTGGTAGGTCGCGGAGTTTCATACTGTGCTACCTGCGATGGAATGTTCTTTAAGGGAAAGGACGTGGCTGTCAATGGAGGAGGCAACACAGCTATCGAGGATGCTGGCTTCTTATCTAATTATTGCAATAAAGTTTATGTTATCCACAGACGAGATCAGTTTAGAGCTGATGAAAGCGATGTGGAGAAAATAAGAAATAAGGACAATGTAGAGTTTGTCCTAAATTCCACAGTGGAGGAACTAGTAGCAGATGACAGCCTATCTGCAATCATAGTTAAGGATAAAAATACAGGTGAGACTAGAGAAATTCCGGTATCCGGATTGTTTGTGGCTATCGGCCAGCAGCCGGACAACAAGAATTTCGAAAACATAGTAGAGTTAGAAAATGGCTATGTTAAAGGTCTAGAGGATTGTAAGACCAATGTGGATGGAATCTATGTAGCAGGTGACTGTCGAACAAAGACAGTAAGACAATTAACTACTGCAGCTAGCGATGGAGCAGTGGCGGCATTGGCAGCCTGTGAAAAAATAGACAAATAATAAAGTATTTGCTTGACAAAAGTCACCAATGATAGTATTATATCTAAGGTGACTTAAGTTATGCGGGTGTAGTTCAGTGGTAGAACACCAGCCTTCCAAGCTGGATATGTGGGTTCGATTCCCATCACCCGCTTTTTTTATTGCAGAAAAAAATGGGGCTGCCCCCAAACAAAAGAAAGTAGCTATGGTCTTTGCGACTATAGCTACTTTTCTTTATAATGCTGTAATAAATTATTGAAAAATACAATATAACGGAAGCAGATAAAATACACCGTGTAAAACTTGTGCACAATATACAAAAAAATATTAGATACAATATGTATTGTATACAATTAGAACACGATATTTTAAAAAAGGTATCAATTCTTTATAAAAAGGCAATAAAAACGATTGAATTGTATTGTATAAGGTGTTAGAATATATAACTAGTAAGACGGAATTATAATTAAATAATAATGTCAGAGTTAAACGAGACGAGGAGGAAATTTTAATGAAAAAATTCAGAAAAGCATTTTCTGTGGTTTTATCATTAGCTATGGTAGTGTCTTCATTTAATTTAAATGTAAGAACTACATTTGCGGGAGTGGATGATATTAACACAGACAGTAACTTAGCACTAGGAAAGAATGTAACTTCCTTACATATGCACAGTGATGGAGATGGAACTACAGCTGATAAAGTAACAGATGGTAGTTTAACTACAGTTCATTATGTTATTAATGCAGAAAATGATAACTGGGGCGGCGCTGGCGGAGAAACATATGTAACAGTTGATTTAGGAGATTATTATGATGCTAGCACTCTAGATGAGGTAATCGTAGCTTATAAAAATAATAATGCTAATGATACTGTAGTGGGCCGTTCATATTCTATCCTATATTCAACAGATGGAGTGGATTTTAATACAGCAGTAGAGGAAAAAAATGTAGGTGAGAATGATTTAGGTGATAAAAATGAGACAGTTGATAATGTTGCTGGCACGACAGGAACAGTTAGATTCGTTAGAATTTACTATCCTACCACAGCAGATTGGGGAATTCAGTTAAAGGAAGTAGCTGTTATTGCTGCTAATCCTCAGAAAGCAGAAGTTGAGAAGCCGGATGCACCTACTTTTGCAGCGACTTCTACTACAAATGGTGTAATTGATTATACAATTTCTGATTTAGCAGAAGGAGCAACTGCTAATGTATATTTAAATGAAAAGTTATATGCTACAGGTTTAGTAAACGGAACATATAAAATTGAAAACCTAACTAAGGGAAGTTATACATTATGCGCAGAGTCTGTTAAGGCAGGAATCACATCTGATAGAACAGAAGATGTTACAGTTAATGTAGATGGAGAATTACCAATTGAGGAAAAATTAGTTAGCACTGATTATAACATTGCTATTGGAAAATCTGCAGAAGTATCAGTTAGAGTAAATGAAGGTACTTTAGCAGGATTGAATGATGCTAATTTTTCTACTGTATGTGCTGTTTCAGGAGCACAAACTGGATGGGGACATAACTTAGAAAGTTATGCTGTTATAGATTTAGGAGCTACATATGATGCATCAACAATTGAATCTATCGTAGTGGACTATCATACGGCAGTTACACCAGCAGAAATCACACCTTTTGGTAAAGCATATACTATTTCATATTCATCTGATTCTTCTACATTTACAGAAGTAGCTGGACAGGAAAATACAGTATTTGTAGATGATTCATCTCGTAGAACAATCGATGATGTATCTTCACAGACTGGAAAAGTTAGATATGTTAAAGTAACTTGGCCTAAAACAGCTCAATACGGTATCCAGGTAAGAGAGCTCGGTGTTATTGCACCAAACGCTAAGGAAGTGGAAGTTGAAAAATGTGCTGATCCAGCTGGTGTAACAGTTTCTTCTGATAAGGCTGGTACAATTTCATACACTATTGAAGCCGGTGAGAATCAGGAAGATTATAAATATAAAGCTGTATTAGATAATGGAACAGTACTTGGAAAAGACTTAAGTGCTGGAACAAAGTATACAGCTAAGGTTTCTGCAGGAAAGCATACAGTTACTATTATCTCAACATATTCAGGAATGGTTTCTGATGGAATTACAAGTGAAGAGGTAGAGGTAGCAGATCCAGATGAAATTAATGCAGGAATTATTGCAGGTACTAAAAATATTGCATTAAAAGCGAATAATACAGAGGCTAGCGTTGTTTCAGTATCATCATTCTATGATGGTCATGATATTGAATCAGCTCAGGTAGCATTAAATGGTGCGTTACCTACAGGAGAAGCTAATACAGATGTTCTTAGAACAGCAGCAGGTCAAGCAGCTTCAGTTGTTATTGACTTAGGTGCTAGCTATGCTAAGGCTCAGTTTAAAGATGTTTTAGTAGGATTTGTTAATCCTAGAACATATGCAGGAACTATTAAAGTATCTGCATCAGAAACTAATGAAGAAGATAAATATGAACAGATTGGTGAATTAACAGGATATCAGGCACAGAAGGATCCTGGAGTAAGCATCGCAGATGTAGAATTAGATGTGTCAGCTTATACACAGATTGGTATTAGATATATTAAATTAGATCTATCAGCTGGAGCAAATGGATGGGGATATTGTGTTAACGAAATTGGAACTATCCTAAGCGTAGATGCTAGTGATGCTACATATGCTACATCAAAGACAATGGTAGAAGTACCACAGTTAGCAAGTAAGCCATATACAGGAAGCACAATTGTAGCTGATATTCCTGAATCAGAACTTTACACAGCTACAGTTAACAATGGTGGAACAGATGCTGGAACATATAATGTAACATTAACATTAACTGATTCTGATAATTATTATTGGGAAGGTGATAAGAGAGCACAGGATGCAGATAAGACTGTAACTTTTGAAATCACTAAGGCAGACAATGAATGGACTTCAGAATTAGCAATTAATGATTGGACTTATGGTGCTGATTCAAATGATCCTTCAGCAGCAGCTAAGTTTGGTGATGTTACATTTACATATTCTGATGATGCAGAAGGAACATTTACTGAGACTGTACCAACAAGTGCTGGAAAGCATTATGTTAAGGCTTCAGTAGCTGATACAACTAACTATGCTGGTTTATCAAAGGTAGTTGAGTTTAACATTGATAGAGCTAATCAGGATGCTCCAAGCGCAGACAGCTTTACAGTAGTTGATTCTACATTAGATACTAATGCAGACGGAAGTATTTCTGGATTAGAAGGATATGAATTTAGAGCCGAGGCTGACACTGAGTATACTACAGTAGACGGTGGTGTAGCTGAAGGATTGTTAGCAGGAAATTATTATGTAAGAGCTAAAGCGACAAATAATTACAATGCATCAAATGATACATTAGTTACTGTTGGAACAGGTAGAAAACTTAAAGTGACATATACAGAGACTGAAGGTGTTGAAATTGTACCTGAGTCAGATGAAAAAGAATTTGCATATGGTACAGAAGTTAAGTTTACAATTAAGATTAAAGATGGATATGAGAAGACAGCTCAGTTTGCTGTAAATGCTACAGGAGCTACACTAACATCTGAGGGAGATGTTTATACAATTGCTTCTCTTGAGAAAGATACTGTAATTTCAGTAGATGGAGTATCATTAATTCCTGAGACTACAACAGTTGCTCCAACAGTTAAACCAACAGTTAAGCCAACACAGGCTAATGTTAAAAAGCCAGGTAAGACTAAAGTTAAAACAGCTTCTAAGAAGAAATCAGCTAATAAGATTAAGATTTCTCTAAAGAAGATTAAGGCAGCTGGATATCAGGTAGCAGTATTTAAGTCAAAGAAGAGCAAAAAAGCTATCTTTAGAAAGTACACTACAAAGGTTAAGGCTACACTTAAGTCTAAGAAGTTCAAAGGAAAGAAAAAATTATTTGTTAAAGTAAGAGCTTATAACTTAAATAATAAAACAAAGGTATTTGGCGCATGGTCAACTGCTAAAAAAGTTAAAATCAAATAATTAATAAGTTAAATTATAAGAGGTTATATTAGTGTGATAATTGTCATATTAATATAGCCTCTTTTTTTAGATAAATACCATATTTTTATCTGTTTTTAAACTCCGTTATTATTGCACTACTTAAGGTGCTATGATAAAATAATAAGGATTATGGGGTATTTTACCATAAGAGAATGGAGACAGGAATTATGTTAAATAATGAAAAGATAACTCTCATGACAAAACTGTCATTGTATGAGCAAAAAAAATATGATAAAGAGATAAAGTCCAGTAAGTATTTTAAGAGCGATTATATGACATTAAAGATGTTAAGCTCTTTCGCATGCGTAACCATTGCCTACATTATGGCGCTAGTTATTGTCTTTATGTATATGGCAGATGGAATTATCACTGGAATGACTAAAACCAGTCAATATATTTCATTGATCACTATAATAATTATTCTTTATGTGATTATAGCGGTGGGATATATGATTTTCTCCTATGCATTTTTCTCAAATAAGTTTAGGCATATGAGAGATAATTTAAATGAATATAATGGTGATTTAAAAACATTACATCGCATTCAGGAATTGGAATATGATTCTATTATGGAAAATGTGGATGAGGAGGAAATGTAAAAATGAGTAAGCTTGTGGAAATAAAAGAAAAGTTAAAAAACTTTTACGCGGAAAACGAGAATTTTCTAAAGCCGGTATGGAAATTTATTTTAATATTCATATCTTTATTATTAATCAGAAATAACATAAACTATATGCCAACTATTAATTCACTCCCTGTTATTTTAGCGGTTTCTATCTTATTAGCATTCGCACCATGGGGATTCAATATGATTATTATCGCAGGATTTATCTGCGCCAATGTATTTTCAGCATCTTTAGAATTAGGAATAATGATGCTTTTAACTGTATTTAT
>CACZSI010000071.1 GCA_902783775.1 uncultured Lachnospiraceae bacterium | reverse complement strand
TTAGCTAAAACGTCCTTACGCATAGCCTTAACTGTCTCTCTGGCAATAACCTTACTTCCAATAGCAGCCTGGATTGGTACCTCGAACATCTGGCGTGGAATCTCTTTCTTAAGCTTCTCACACATCTTCTTTCCGCGCTCGTAAGCTGATTCCTTAGGAACGATAAAGGATAGGGCATCCACCTCGTCTTTATTAATTAGGATATCTAACTTAACTAGTGTAGCTCTCTCGTAGCCCTTTAGCTCGTAGTCAAAAGATGCGTAACCTCTAGATCTGGATTTTAGCGCATCAAAGAAGTCATAAATAATTTCATTTAGCGGTATATCGTACTTAATTAAGGCTCTATTGCCCTCCACATATTCCATGCTCTTATAAACACCTCGACGCTCCTGACAAAGCTCCATGATAGCTCCGATAAACTCTGATGTTACCATGATTTCAGCGCTAACCACCGGTTCTTCCATATACTCGATATCACTAGGATCCGGAAGGTTTGTAGGGTTAGTAAGTTCAATCATATCGCCGTTAGTCTTATATACTTTATAGATAACTGATGGGGCTGTGGTTACTAGATCTAAGTCGTACTCACGCTCTAGTCGCTCCTGAATAATCTCTAAGTGGAGCAATCCTAAGAATCCACATCTGAAACCAAAACCTAGGGCAATAGATGTCTCCGGTTCGAATTTCAGCGCCGCATCATTTAATTGCAATTTCTCCAATGCCTCCCTTAAGTCGCCATACTTAGCTCCGTCTGCAGGATATAGTCCACAATACACCATTGGATTTACATCCTTATATCCCGGAAGTGCCTCAGCACATGGGTTATCCGCATCAGTTACAGTATCACCTACTTTTGTGTCGCTTACATTCTTAATGCTGGCTGTGATATAACCAACCATTCCCGCTGGCAATTCATCACATGGCATAAACTGTCCTGCACCGAAGTATCCCACTTCTACTACATTGAAAGTGGCACCTGATTGCATAAGTTTAATATTCATGCCAGGCTTTACTGTACCATTCTTTATTCTACAGAAAATAATTACACCGCGGTATGCATCATATAAGCTATCGAAAATTAGTGCCTGAAGCGGAGCATCTTTATCTCCTGTAGGCGCAGGAATTTTCTCCACAATAGCCTCTAGCACATCCTCACAGTTTAACCCTGTTTTAGCTGACACTAAAGGTGCACCCTCTGCCTCGATTCCTATTACATCCTCTATCTCTGCAATAGTTCTCTCAGGGTCAGCTGATGGTAAATCTATCTTATTAATTACCGGGAAAACCTCTAGGTCGTGATCCATCGCTAAATATACATTAGCTAAGGTCTGAGCCTCCACACCCTGTGCTGCATCCACTATTAAGATGGCGCCGTCGCAGGCTGCCAGGCTTCGTGACACCTCGTAGTTAAAATCCACGTGTCCCGGTGTATCTATTAAATTAAAAATATATTCTTCGCCGTCTTTAGCTTTATAAATAGTTCTTACTGCTTGAGATTTAATGGTAATTCCACGCTCTCTCTCTAAATCCATGTTATCAAGAACCTGAGACTGCATCTCCCTCTCTGTTAAGAGACCTGTCATCTCAATGATTCTATCCGCCAACGTAGATTTTCCATGATCTATATGGGCAATAATACAAAAGTTTCTTATCTTACTCTGATCAATATGATTTGACATAAATATTCCTCTTCTATAATTATATTTCCAGTTTACGTCTTTTCTAAAGCACACCAAACCAATTTATTATTTTATCATATATCCATAATATAGTACATAGGTTAATTATTGCAGATAGTTTTCTTTTTAAAACTTTCCTAAATATGGTAAAATAAGGATTGTATAAACTATTTTTTAGAAGTGAGCTAGATTATGAAGAAATTAAGTACTGATTTAAAAGAAAATAAATTCGAAAAAGTTTATCTTTTCTACGGTGAAGAAGAATATCTTAAGTCCAGCTATAGAAAGCAATTCGTGGATCAGATTGTGGCCGGCAATGACATGAACCTATCAGTTTATGAAAATACCGCCCCTGAGGTGGAAGAAATCATGGAAAATGCCGACACTGCTCCTTTCTTCGGAGAGTACCGCCTAGTGATTTTAGAAAACAGCGGTCTCTTTAACAGGGAGTGCGATGATTTATGTGATTACTTAGATAAGATTCCTGAAACCACCATTATTCTATTTATTGAAAAGAAAGCGGATAAGCGAAAGAAACTTTTTAAGAAAGTTCAGAAACTAGGCTACATCTGCGAGATGAATAAACAAAACGAAAAGCAGCTCTCCCCTTGGGTGGGCGCCTACCTTAAGAAGAATTCTAAGAACATTACTGTAAAGGATGCTTCTTACTTTTTAGGCAATGTGGGACTTGATATGTCCACTATTTCAAATGAATTAGATAAATTAATTTCCTATGTAGGAAAGCGTGATACCATCACTAAACGCGATATAGATGCTGTGTGTATAAAACAGCTAAATGTTAGGATATTTGATATGATTGACGCCCTATCCGTTCGTAATAAGGAGCAGACACTTAAATCCTACTATGAACTAATAGCAGATAAAGAACCACCTGCTAGAATTTTATTTATGATAGCTAGGCAGTTTACTCTTATCCTTCAGGCTAAGGACTTATCTAACCGTGGTATGTCTAGAGCAGAAATCGGACATATTATGAATGTTCAGGATTTTATCGTCAGAAAATGTATTTCTCAGAGCCACAACTTTACAGTGGCAGATTTAAAACACGGATTAGAATCTTGTGTAGAGCTTGATTCTCAGATTAAGAATGGTTTAATAAATGACCAGATTGGCGTGGAAATGTTATTGATTAATATGATGTGATTGATTTTATCAGATGT
>CACZSI010000070.1 GCA_902783775.1 uncultured Lachnospiraceae bacterium | reverse complement strand
TCTAGCTGGTAATACCTCCGGCTCCTTTTCTTCCTCGTCAAAGTTAGGTACAAAATTAACAGTGTCTTTGTTAATATCTGATACCATTTTCATTGAAATCTTACTTAATCTAGCCTCAGTGTAACGCATAGCAGCGGCGCCATCACCGTCCTCAGATCCAAAGTTTCCATGACCGTCAACTAGTGGATATCTAGTATTCCACTCCTGAGCCATATTAACTAAGGCACCATAAATAGAACTATCACCATGTGGATGATATTTACCCATTGTATCACCGACGATACGGGCACATTTTCTATGTGGTTTATCCGGTCCATTATTCAGTTCAACCATTGAATATAATACTCTACGCTGAACCGGTTTTAATCCGTCTCTTACATCTGGTAATGCTCTAGATGCAATTACACTCATGGCATAGTCGATATAAGAGTTTTCCATTGTCTCCCTAATATCGACATCTCTTATCTTGTCAAATATATTATCTTCCATTCTACTCTCCTACTTTAATGAAATCTAATTTTTCCTTCATCAATTAAATATCCAGATTCTGAACAAACTTAGCATTTTCCTCGATAAACTTTCTTCTAGGCTCAACTTCATCGCCCATAAGTGTCTCGAAAGTCTGATCTACAATCTCTAATTCATCATCGTTAATAGTAACTTTTTTAAGAATTCTAGTATCAGGATCCATTGTTGTCTCCCAAAGCTGCTTAGCGTCCATCTCTCCTAATCCTTTGTAACGCTGAATTCTATTGCCGGAATCTCTTCCGATTTCTGTTAAAATCTGATCTAATTCATTGTCATTATATGCATAATAATTTTTCTTATTTCTAGTTACCTGATATAGAGGTGGCATTGCTAAATAAACATGTCCCTGTCTTATTAAATCCGGCATAAAATTATAGAAAAATGTTAACATCAAAGTGTCAATATGTGAGCCGTCTACGTCGGCATCAGTCATAATAATAATCTTATCGTATCTTAATTTTTCAATATCAAATTCTTTGTCAATACCTGTTCCAAAAGCTGTTATCATTGTTCTAATCTCAGCGTTCGCTAAAATCTTATCATCAGTAGCCTTCTGAACATTTAATATTTTTCCTCTTAGAGGCAATATAGCCTGAGTAGCACGTGTTCTAGCTTTCTTAGCTGAACCTCCCGCAGAATCTCCCTCCACGATGAAAATTTCACACTTGCTTGGGTCCTTATCAGAACAATCTGCTAATTTTCCTGGAAGTGAGAAAGATGAAATAGCTCCTTTTCTGGCTGTTTCCTTAGCCTGACGGGCTTTTTCTCTGGCAATAAAAGCTGTTCTGGCCTTCTCGCAAATAGCCTTTCCTATATTAGGATTCTGCTCTAGGAAGTACTTTAACTGTTCGCTCATTATGCTATCAACAGCACCTCTAGCCTCACTATTACCTAATTTCTGCTTAGTCTGTCCCTCGAACTGAGGATCCTCAATTTTAACACTGATAATAGCTGTAATACCTTCTCTAAAGTCCTCACCGGAAAGATTATTTTCTTTTTCCTTTAGGAATTTAATATTTCTAGCATAGTTATTTAATGTCTTAGTTAAAGCTTTCTTAAATCCTTCAACCTGCATACCACCCTCAGGTGTGTTGATATTGTTAACAAAGCTTAAAACTTCCTCATTGTATCCTTTATTATGCTGGAAAGCTACTTCTACATAAACATTATTAGCTTCTCCCTCACAATAAATAACATCATCATAAAGTGCTTCTTTACCTTTATTCTTAAATTCTACGAATTCTTTAATTCCACCTTCATAATGGAATTTATTTTCGATAGTTTCACTGCCTCTAACATCTCTTAAAATAATTTTTAAATCTTTGGTTAAGAAGGCTGTCTCTCTTAATCTTTTCTCTAAAACTGAATAGTCGTAAACTGTATCCTCGAAAATCTCTTCATCCGGTAAGAATGTTACCTCTGTTCCTGTATTTTCAATGTCACAGGTTCCAATCTGCTGCAATGGTGAAACAACATTGCCTCTCTCATATTTCTGCTGGAAAATCTTTCCATCTCTGCAAACTTTAACTTCAAGTTTTTTAGAAAGGGCATTTACTACTGATGCGCCTACACCGTGAAGACCACCGGATACCTTGTATCCTCCGCCTCCGAATTTTCCTCCTGCGTGCAATACAGTAAATACTACTTCCACTGCCGGCTTTCCTGTTTTCTTATTGATTTCAGTAGGAATTCCACGACCGTCATCCTTTACAGTTATTGAATTATCCTTATTAATCTGAACATCAATTGAATCACAATGACCTGCCAATGCCTCGTCTACTGCATTGTCCACAATCTCATAAACAAGATGGTGCAAACCTCTAGAAGATGTTGTACCAATGTACATACCAGGTCTCTTTCTTACAGCCTCTAATCCTTCTAAAACCTGGATTTGATCTGCTCCATATTCATTTTCTACATTAGTGTTGTTACTCATCAGTAACTCCTTTCACTTAAACTGTTTTTACTTCTACTTTTCCATTGTCTACTTCAAAAACTTTATCTATCTTAAATCTATTTTCTATAAAGTCATCTAATCCGGTGCATGTAATAATAGTTTGGATATCCTTTATAGTTTTTAATAAATGATTTTGTCTAGATGAATCTAATTCTGATAAAACATCATCTAATAACAATATTGGATTTTCTCCAATCTGCTTTTTTACCAATTCAATTTCCGCTAACTTTAAAGAGAGAGCTGCAGTTCTTTTCTGCCCCTGACTTCCGTAGGTTCGAACGTTAATATCATTGCTGTAGATTATAATATCGTCGCGGTGTGGCCCTATAGTGGTAGTTTTTCTAGAAATATCATCATTTCTTTTTCTAACTAACATCTCATAGAAATCATCCTCGTCGACATTTTTATCATATTCAATTTTTATTGTTTCTAAATTATCGGTTATATCACTGTGAATAGGAAGAATAATTTCATTTATTTTTTCAATAAATTCTTCCCTTCTCCTAATGATTTCTTTTCCGTACTTAGCTAATTGCATATCCCATATATCAAGCGTTTCCTTCAGGGATGGTTCAAAAAATACATCTTTTAATACCTGGTTACGCTGATTTAGGACTTTATTGTAATTAACTAAATTGTAAACATATATTTTATCTAATTGACAAAGTTCAATGTCGATAAATTTTCTTCTCTCCTTAGGACCATTTTTTATAATATTTAAATCCTCAGGTGAAAAGAAAATAACATTAAAAATGCCAAATAATTCATCAGCTCTCTTTATAGGAATTCTATTGATAGCTATTCCTTTTTTCTTATTCTTTTTAAGATGAATATCTATTCTAAATTCTTTATCGGCCTTTGTTATATTTAATTTAATATGTGCCTCATCCTCATTGAAATTAATCATTTCAATATCTTTATTAGTTCTATGAGATTTAGTGGTGCTGCACATATAAATTGACTCTAAAATATTTGTTTTTCCCTGGGCATTCATGCCGTAGAGAATATTAATATTGGAATCAAAATCAATTTCTAGAGAATTATAATTTCTAAAATTAACTAATTCTAACTTATTAACTCTCATATTTATTTAACTGTTACTTCTTCGCCTTCAAATTCAAAATTATCGCCAGGATATAGTTTCTTTCCTCTTCTTGTTTCAACCTCTCCATTGACAGTAACTAATCCATCTGCAATTACCATCTTAGCGTCAACTCCAGATCCAACTAATCCTGCTAATTTTAAAGCCTGACCTAACTTAATATATTCATCTTTTATAGTTATTTCCATTTTATTCACCTTTTCTTCTTTAAATCTTATAGTTATTAACAATTATTATTATTTACTGAACAACAGGTAAAACAATGTAGATATAACTATTTTCATCTTTTATGTAACATGGAGCCTTAGGGTTTGTGAAATAGATATCAACTGTTTCATTATCTAAAACTCTCATAATATCAATAATAAATTTAGGATTAAAACTAATCATCATATCAGATCCTTCTTTTGAGATTGGAATACTCTCATCCATTGATCCGATAAATGTGTTAATTGAAAGATCCATTTCTGTATCCTTGATAGTAAAGAATACTGGTTTCTTATCTCCCTCTTTAATAAGAAGTGTAGCTCTGTCGATACAGTTAGCTAACTCATTTTTATTAATGCTAATCTTAGTGCTGTAGTCATTGCTAATCATCTTATCTGAATCAAAGTAGTTAGTAGCTTCAATTAATCTAGATACAACCTTTGTAACTCCAAACTCAAATAAAACATGATTATCTGTGAAATAGATATTAACATCATCTTCCATTCCACCAGCTAAGATTTTACTTATTTCATTTAATGATTTTCCAGGAATTAAAACTTTAAAGTTTCCATATTCTTCTTTTAATTCAATATTTCTAATAGCTATTCTAAATTTATCTAATGCTACAACCTTTAACTGGTTTCCATTAACCTCAAATAATTCACCTGTTAAAATCTTATTTTTCTCAGCTTCATTAACTGCGAAAATAGTCTGTCTTATTACTTCTTTTAAAGAATACTCTGAAATAGTGATTTTATTATTCTTTTCAATTTCAGGCATATATGTGAAGTCTTCTACTGATTTAGTTAAAATATTAAACTTAGCATTTTCGCATTCAATTAAAGCTTTATTTTCATCAGTAGCATTAATCTTAACTTCATTATCCGGAAGCTTTCTAATAATCTCTGAAAATAGCTTAGCATCAATTGCAATACTTCCGCTTTCAATAATTTCTCCATCTACAATAGTCTCAATTCCTAATTCCATATTATTAGATGTAAATTTAATAACACCTTCATTGGCATCAATTAGAATACATTCTAATATAGACATTGTAGTTTTAGCAGAAACAGCTTTCATTGCAATATTAATACCTTCAATTAAATCTTTCTTTTGACAAACAAGTTTCATTATTTTTTTCTCCTTATATAAAAATCGTAGTTAAAAAGTTTTGCTTTTAGTAAAAAAAGCCTCGATAAAATTAGAATCGAATAATGTTTATAAAATTATAAATATATAAATAATATATAATAATTTAATCATAATATTAATAAGGGCTGTTGATATGTAGATAACCCAATATAATACCCATAATTACTGATAAAACAGATAGTTAAAATTTATTGATAACGTGTTAGTAATGGATTAATAGAGTGATAATAAGATGATTATAAAAATTTATAAATTCTAAAATAATTATAATCAACACACTATTAACATGTTATTAACGTTAATAAGTATAATAACTTTTAGTTAGGATCAATCTTCTTTTCTAAAATTTCAATATTGCCCTTAAGTTCAGCATCGCTCTCCATATCTTCCTTGATTTTATCAATTCCGTGAGAAACTGTAGCGTGTGTTCCCTTCTTTAGGGATTTAGCAATAGTCTGTAGCTTTTCATCAGTATATTTTCTACATAGATACATACAAACCTGTCTAGGAATGGAAATATCCTTACTTCTTCTACTAGAGCAGATATCAGATACATTAATCTGGTAATGATCAGCTACTATCTGAATAATATCTTCACAGGTAATCTTTTTATAATTGCCAGGAGATACTAAATCAATCAATGTATTTTTAGCAAAATCCAATGTTATAGGCTTTCTCTCCATTTTAGCGAAAGCAATTACTCTTAAGAATGAACCCTCTAGTTCTCTAATATTAGAAGTAAAATTATTTGCGATATATTGTAATACTTCTTCATCTATCTTTAGATTAGGGTTCTTAGCCTGTTCGTTTCTAACCTTTTCTTTAAGGATAGCCATTCTAGTTTCATAATCAGGATTCTGGATATCAACTGTAAGACCCTGCTCAAATCTATTGATAAGTCTCTGCATAATTCCTTCGATATCCTTAGGTTTTTTATCAGAAGTAATAACAATCTGCTTCTGATTCATGTATAATTCATTAATGATATTAAAGATTTCTTCCTGAGTTCTTTCTTTACCGGCTAAAAACTGAATATCATCAATTAATAATAAATCTACAGTTCTATATTTTTTTCTAAAATTAATAAATTTTTCCTGTGTATTATTTCCACGAATAATATCAATAACTTCGTTAGTGAATGGTTCGCTGCTGGTATATAATACTTTAGCGTCAGGATTTTCTTTTAATACAAAGTTTCCAATAGAGTGAATAAGATGAGTTTTTCCAAGTCCTACTCCTCCATAAATAAATAGTGGATTATAAGAACCAAGTGACTCTGCTACAGCTAATGAAGCTGAGTGAGCTATATTGTTATTAGATCCTACTACAAAAGTATCAAAAGTATATTTATCATTAAGGTTAGCTGATTCAGATCTTTGCTTAAATTCATTTTCTTCCTGAGTAGTTTCTGTAAAACTACTAGTTTCAGTATATTCGCCCTGGTCATCAGCTTTTCTAGATACTATCCTTAATTCTAGTTCTGTTCCTAAATATTCATTAAGATAAGTCTTAATGAATGTATAATATTTTTTATTTATATAATCTAGGGCCATATCCCCTAAGCCATCACCAATAATTAGTGTAATAGCCTCATCGTCCACAGATAATACAGTTAGAGGTTTAATCCAAGTATTAAATGAAACGTTACTAAAATCGTATTCGTATTTTAAATCTTCTAATATTTTATCCCAGTTTTCTACTAATTTGTCGTACATTATAACCTCCAAAAAAAGCGTAAAATACCTATTTAGGCACACTATAATATTATAATTCAAATGGCATATATTTTCAACAAAATAAACTAATATATTATAATAAGAAGAAACTCATTATCATTTTAGTGATATTTATCATCAAAAACCCTTAAAAAAAGAAAAAAATAAGAGGTAAAAAATAAAAAAATAAATAAAAAATCAATGGAAAAAAGATAGTTGGTTAACATAATAATAAAAATTAATTGAAATAATTGTTATTAAAGTTATTGATATTATTAACACTTATCGTCATAATAATGTTAATAAGTGTCAATAAACCCCTATATTAGGGATTAAAAATAATTTTATCAATAAAAGTTATAAACATTTTATTAACATCATGTTTAAAACTTTTTTTATTCAACAAAAATTAAGTAACCTTGTATTATATTTATTAAAAAAAATTATTAAAAATATCTTGAAAAATACTTGAAAATATGGTTTAATAGTTAAACGACTATGATTATACTTATTTTTATGATTATAGATGTCTTACACTACGATAAAGGAGGTGCATTTGACATGAAGATGACATTTCAGCCAAAGAAGAGACAGAGATCTAAAGTTCATGGTTTCAGAAAGAGAATGAAAACTTCTAGCGGTAGAAAAGTACTTGCTGCAAGAAGAGCAAAAGGAAGAAAGAAATTATCAGCTTAAGGTCGCATTTTAATGTGACCTTTTTTTTATCTATTGATAATTTAGGTAATGGATAAGGATGGAATCATTAAAAAAGAATAAGGATTTTACAAAGGTTTACAGAAAAGGTAAATCGAAAGCTAATAAGTATTTAGTTTTATACTATTTGGAAAATAATTTATCTTATAATAGGGTAGGTATTTCAGTAAGTAAAAAAGTAGGAAATAGCGTAGTTAGACATCGTCTTACCAGGTTAATAAGAGAGAGTTATAGACTTAATAGTGATATGTTCAATAGTGGTTTGGACATTGTCGTTATAGCACGTGAAAATGCTAAAGGCAGAACTTTTAAAGAAATCGAGAGTGCATTATTGCATCTTGGTAAAATTCACAAAATTTTGAATAAGAAGTAATTAGGATTATTGATGGTGAAGTATAAATAGTAGTTTTATATGTTGATAATCAGTAATTGCATGTAACTAGTTTGAATAGTAAGCTTTCTTTGTGGAAGGTATAAGATATATGAAAATTTTAAATATATTAAAGAAGATTCTATTATCGGTGAGAAAAGGTTTATTATATTTTCTTATTGGTGGGATTAAGTTTTATCAAATATTCTTATCTCCTTTAAAGAGAAATAGTTCATGTAGATTTATTCCTACATGTTCTCAGTATGCAGTGGAAGCTTTAGAGAAATATGGACCTTTTAAGGGTTCATATCTTGCTGTTAAAAGGATTCTTAGATGTAATCATTTTAGCAAGGGAGGATATGATCCGGTCCCATAAGGAGAAAAAAATTGAATAGTTTAATAATTGCAACACAAACTAATACGCCTATATTAAAGCAATTAGCGATTGTAATGGGTTATATTCTTGATTTTATTTACAGAATATTCGCTCATTTTGACATTTATAATATTGGTTTGTTCATTATTGTATTCACTATTGTAGTAAGAATGCTTATGTTGCCAATGACAATTAAGCAGCAGAAGTTTACCAGACTTAATAGTGTAATGGCTCCGGAAATCAAGAAGATTCAGAATAAGTATAAGGATAGAAAAGACCAGCAGTCACAGATGGAGATGCAGGAAGAAATCACATCTGTTTATGATAAGTATGGAGTTTCACCTACTGGAAGCTGTCTTCAGTTGATTATTCAGATGCCTATTCTTTTTGCATTGTACAGAGTTATTTATAACATTCCTGCATATGTAGGTTCTGTTAAAAATCTTTATATTAATGTAATTACAAAATTAGATGCTTCAATGATTGAGAAGTATTTTGGAATTAAAGGCAAAATCGGTGCTAAGTTATCAACAACTGACTTAAACAAGTGTATTGACATTTTATATACTAGAAAGAATGGAAAGAAAGAATTAACTGCTGATATGGTTAATGAAATCTTTAAGGTAGCTAATCCTAGCGATGTTAATAAGATTAAAAGACTTAACAACTTTTTTGGATTAGATATCAGCCAGTCACCTAGTGCTTTATATGCAGCCGGAACAGCTTTGTTTATAGTGTTAATTATTCCTATTTTAGCTGGTATTTTCCAGTTTATAAGTGTTCAGGTTACTAGTAAGCTAAATGAATCAGCACAGAGTAATGATACAATGGCTAGTTCAATGAAGATTATGAACTATGTAATGCCATTATTCTCAGTTTACATGTGTTATATTCTTCAGATTGGTATCGGTATATATTGGTGTGCAGGTTCACTTATTATGTTGATACAACAGATATTTATTAACATAATATTAAAGAATGAAGATCTTGATGAATTAGTTGAAAAGAATAAGGAAAAAGCTGCAGTTAAAGCGGCTAAGAGAAAAGAGAGACAGGGAATTTACAGAGAAAAGATTTTAGAGGCTTCTAAGGTTAATGCTAAGAATGTAAATTCTTCAACTGATAAAGAAAAAGAAGAGAAAATTAGAATTGCTAAGGAAAAGGCAGCTAAGTCTTCTAATTCTATCGCTTCTAAGGCTAATTTAGTTCAGAAATATAATGAGAAAAATAATAAATAGAGGTTTAGAAAATGGATTTTAAAGAATTTAGTGCAAAGAATGTTGATGAGGCTATTACTTTAGCATGTGAGAGCCTTGGAATCACAAGTGATAAACTAGAGTATGAAGTAATTGACAAAGGCGGAAACGGATTTTTAGGAATCGGAAGTAAGCCAGCTATTATCAAAGCTAGAAAGAGTGCTTCAGTAGAAGAGATTGCTAGAACATTCTTAAGTGATGTTTTAGGTGCAATGGATATTGCTAATAAGCTTGATATTCAGGTTACTGATGATAAAGAAAAAGAAATTAACATTAACATCTTAGGTGATGACATGGGTGTGTTAATTGGTAAAAGAGGACAGACTCTTGATTCATTACAGTATCTTGTTAGCTTAGTTGTTAACAAGGATTCAGATAATTTCTACAGAGTAAAATTAGATACTGAGAATTATCGTGAGAGAAGAAAGGCTACATTAGAGAACTTAGCTAAAAATATTGCAATGAAGGTTAAGAGAACTAAGAGACCTGTTTCTTTAGAGCCAATGAATCCATATGAGAGAAGAATTATTCATTCAGCTCTTCAGAATGATAAATTCTGTACTACAAAGAGTGAAGGTGAAGAGCCATTTAGACATGTTGTAGTAGTATTAAAGAAAGATAAATAAGAAATTATTTAAAATAAAAAAGATTAAATTTTGTTTTATGCAAGGTTTAATCTTTTTTTAGTGTAAAAAAGTAGGGATTTTAACAATATAATGGTCTTTTCTTTAGGTCTATGCTATACTAAATTAGTTGTAATTTATATTTTCGAAAGGAATTAGTTATGAAAAATACTGATACAGTAGCTGCTATTTCAACAGCCAGCGGAAATTCAGGTATAGGAATAATAAGAGTTAGTGGAAGTGAGTCTATTAATATTGTTGATAAGATTTTTAAATCTCATATTGACAATAAAAAGTTAATAGATGTTAAATCGCACAGCGCTAATTTAGGATATATTATGGATGGTGATACTGTAATAGATCAGGTTTTAGTAATTGTTATGAAGGGACCTAATTCATATACCGGAGAAGATGTAGTGGAAATTGATTGCCATGGCGGTATGTTAGTGATGAAAAAAGTTTTGGAACTATGTATTAAAAATGGTGCTAAAACTGCGATGCCAGGTGAATTTTCTAAGCGTGCATTTTTAAATGGAAAAATGGATTTATCACAAGCTGAATCTATTATGGATATTATAAATGCTGGAAATGATAGGGCATTGTCTACTTCTATTAATCAGTTAAAAGGTGGAGTTTCTGAGAAAATAAAGGAAATTAGAGAAGATATTTTATATCATTTAGCTTATATTGAATCGGCACTAGATGATCCGGAGCATATAAGTTTAGATGGATATGATGAAGAAATAAATAAAATGTTAACAACTAACATTGAAAAAATAGATAAGTTAATAAAATCTTTTGACAATGGACGAATCATAAAAGAAGGTATTAAAACTGTTATATTAGGAAAGCCTAATGCCGGTAAATCTTCTTTGCTTAATTTATTAATTGGAGAAGATAAAGCTATTGTAACTGATATTGAGGGTACAACTAGAGATGCTTTAGAGGAAAATATTAGTTTTAATGGATTAAATCTTAATGTTATTGACACTGCAGGAATTAGAGAAACTAAGGATGTGGTTGAAAAAATTGGTGTGGAAAAATCTAAGCAGTTAGCAAATGATGCTGATTTAATTATATATGTGGTAGATGGTTCTAAGCATTTAGATGACAATGATTATGAAATTATTAACATAATTAAAGATAGAGAGTTTGTTGTTATCATTAATAAATCTGATATGGACACAGTAGTTAACATCGATGAAATTAAAGATTTAACTGATAAAATAATTATTTTCTCTGCCAAAGAGAAAAAGGGTGTTGATGAATTAGGCGAGATTATTAAAGATATGTTTTATAATGAGGAGATATCTTATAATGATCAGATTTATATTACGAACATAAGACAAAAAGAATGTTTAGATGAGAGTTTAAATAGTTTATATAAAGTTAAAGAATCTGTAGATAACATGATGCCGGAGGATTTTTATGCAATTGACCTTATGGATGCTTATGCAGCATTGGGTAGAATTACCGGCGAGAGTGTGGAAGATGATTTAGTAAATGAAATTTTTTCGAAATTCTGTATGGGTAAGTAATTTTTTAGGAGGAAGTTTTGAAATTATTAGAGGAAACTTATGATGTTGTAATAGTTGGTGCAGGACATGCCGGATGTGAAGCAGCTTTAGCCAGTGCCAGACTAGGTTTAAATACAATTGTTTTTACTGTTAGCGTTGATAGTATTGCTATGATGCCATGTAATCCTAATATTGGAGGAACATCAAAGGGACATTTAGTTAGAGAAATAGATGCTCTCGGCGGTGAAATGGGAAAAAATATAGATAAGACTTTTATTCAGTCTAAGATGTTAAATAAATCTAAGGGACCTGCAGTCCACAGCTTGAGAGCTCAGGCGGATAAGCAGGATTATACCAGACAGATGAGATTTACATTGGAAAATACTGATAATTTAACAATAAGACAGGGTGAAGTTTCTGAAATTTTAACTGAGGATAATAAAGTTATTGGAGTTAAAACTTCTTCTGGTGCAACATACTATGCCAATGCAGTTGTGTTAGCTACCGGTGTTTACCTAAATGGTAAGTGTATTTATGGTGATGTTTGTCAGCACACAGGTCCTAATGGACTTATGGCTGCCAATGAATTGACTAAGTCTTTACTTGATTTAGGTATTAAGATTAGAAGATTTAAAACAGGTACACCTGCTAGAGTAGATAAAAGAAGTATTGATTTTTCAAAGATGGAAGAGCAGTTTGGTGACGAGAGAATAGTTCCATTTTCATTTAGTACTAATCCGGATGAAATTCAAAAGGAACAGATTTCATGTTGGCTAACTTATACTACAGAAAAAACTCATGAGATAATTAGGGATAATATAGATCGCTCACCACTATTTTCAGGAATGATAGAGGGTACCGGTCCTAGATATTGTCCTTCTATAGAAGATAAAGTAATGAAGTTTGCAGATAAAAATAGACATCAGGTATTTATTGAACCTGAGGGACTTTATACTAATGAAATGTATTTAGGTGGAATGTCATCTTCACTTCCTGAGGATGTGCAATATGAAATGTATAAAACTGTTCCAGGGTTAGAAAATGTTAAGATAGTAAGAAATGCCTATGCTATTGAATATGACTGTATTGAGTATGGTCAGTTATTACCAAGTCTTCAGATAAAAAATATTGAAGGCCTATTTTCTGCCGGTCAGTTTAATGGAAGTTCAGGTTATGAGGAGGCTGCAGCTCAGGGATTAATGGCTGGAATAAATGCAGCTAGATTTGTTAAAAATGAAGATCCTATTGTAATTGACAGAGCTACTGGATATATCGGAGTTTTAATTGATGACTTAGTTACAAAAGAAAGTCATGAACCATATAGAATGATGACTTCTAGATCAGAATATCGTTTGTTGTTAAGACAGGATAATGCTGATTTAAGATTGACTCCATTGGGATATGAAATAGGTTTAGTTCCAAAGGAAAGATATGATTATGTGGTCAATAAGAGAATTATCATTGACAATGAAATCGAGAGATTATCTAAGATTAAGGTTGGAGCTAATAAGAAGGTTCAGGAAATTTTAGAAAAGTTAGGAAGTACTTCTTTAAAGACAGCTGTTAGTTTAGACGAGTTAATTAGAAGACCGGAATTAGATTATGAGAAAATAAAAGAGTTAGATCCTGATAGAGAAAAATTCAATGATGATATCTGTGAGCAGATTAGTATTGAAATTAAATATAAGGGTTATATTGAAAGACAGAAAAAACAGGTGGAAAATTTTAAAAAGCTAGAAAGTAAAAAGATTCCTAGTGATTTTGATTATTCATTAGTTTCTAGTTTGAGAAATGAAGCCAGACAGAAATTAGAATTATATAGACCAATTAATATAGGACAGGCATCTAGAATATCAGGTGTATCTCCTGCGGATATTTCTGTTTTATTAATTTATATGAAACAGAAAGGTTCTAACTAGATTATAGATTAAGATAAAAAATAAAATTAATGTTAGGTTAATTTTATTTTTTATTTTATATGGAATTTAATATAAATAATTATGTAAACAAATATTATATAAACTAAATAGAGGTAATATTATGCGTCATGGAAAAGAGTTATTAAAGAAGGCAGCTAATGAAATTAATATAGAATTAACTGATTTACAAATTGATCAGTTTTATAAATATTATGAAATGTTAGTTGAAAAAAATAAAGTGATGAATCTCACAGCGATAGTAGATGAAGACGAAGTTATAATCAAACATTTTATTGATAGTATACTTTCAGTTAAAGTTTTTGATTTTAACAAGATAGATAGTTTAATAGATGTAGGTACTGGAGCAGGTTTTCCAGGTATTCCATTAAAGATTATTTTTCCAGAATTAAATATAACTTTAGTTGATTCATTAAATAAAAGATTAAATTTTATTAAAGAAGTAATAGATGAATTAAAATTAGAAAAGATTACATTAGTTCATGGAAGAGCTGAAGATGTAGCTAGAGATAAGAATCATAGAGAAAAATATGATGTATGTGTTTCTAGAGCTGTAGCTAATCTATGTACTTTATCAGAGTATTGTATTCCTTTTGTAAAAGTAGATGGAAAGTTTATTAGCTATAAGTCATCATTTAGCGATGAAGAAATCGAAAGTGCTAAGTATGCTATTAAAGTATTAGGTGGAGAAATTATTTCAAAAGAAGAGGAACATCTTCCAGAATCTGATATTGATAGAATATTTATTAATATTAAGAAAATAAATAATACACCTAAAGCTTATCCTAGAAAAGCTGGAACTCCAAATAGAAAACCTTTAAAAAAATAGTGAGAGGATAATATGATTAAAAAATATTTATTAAGTAGATCTAATATATTAAAAAATATAATTGATAGTAATGAAAAACAGATTGAAATAAATCAGCTTAAAATAATTGAGTTGAATAATGAAATAAAAGAATTATCTGAAAAGAAAGATGAAGCTACAGAATTATTTTCTGTTAATAAGAATACTAGAACTTATAACAATAAAGAAATAGAAAGAATTAACAAACAAATCGCTGCTGTGGTTTTAGATAATAAAGAATGTGAAAAAGTTATTTCTATTACTACTAAAGAATTTAATATTATTAAAGAATGTTTAGATGAATATAATAATGATGTTTCACGTGAAACATTTAATGGTTCCACGAGTATTAACAGTAATTATAAGGATTCTAACGGTTTTTTAGACATTAAGGTGAGTGATTATCTCGATAATAGCAGGATTAGCGATGAATTCACAGAAATAAAGAATAATTATATAGATGTTTCACGTGAAACATTCTTTGAGAGATTAAAATTCTGTGCCAGAATAGCAGAGACTGATGGATACAGAACTAAGTTAGAATTAATTAATATTATCAATGATATTAATAGATTATCTAAGTTAGCTTCTGAGAATACAGAAGAAATAGCAGAAGAATATGAAACAGAATATGATTCAGAGTATGATTCAGAATATGATGAATTAAATGAAGAAATATAATTATTAAAAAAGATGGATATAAATTATCCATCTTTTTTAATTTTGACTTTAGAATGTATAGAAATATATATTTATATATGATAGAATTAAGCAGGGAAATCATTTAGAAAGGAAATTAAAATGGGAAAAATAATAGCTATCGCGAATCAGAAAGGTGGAGTTGGTAAAACAACTACTTCTATTAATCTATCTTCTAGTATTGCTATGAGTGGAAAGAAAGTTCTTTTGGTAGACATTGATCCACAGGGTAACGCTACTAGCGGAGTGGGAATTATAAAACAGAATCTTGAAAACACTGTATATGAGATGTTTTTAGGAGAGAAAGAATTAAAAGAATGTATTACAAATAGTATAGTAGATAATCTAAATATTGTTCCTTCTAATGTGAATTTATCAGGTGCAGAGATTGACTTAATTGGAGTAGATAAGAGGGAATATATTTTAAAAGACAGTTTAAACGAAGTTAAGGATGAATATGACTTTATAATTATCGATTGTCCTCCATCTCTTAATATTCTTACTGTTAATGCCATGGTGGCTGCAGATTCAGTAATTGTACCTATACAGTGTGAGTACTATGCTCTAGAAGGATTATCACAGTTAGTTCATACTATTAATTTAATTAAAGATAGAATTAATTCTAATTTAGAAATAGATGGAATTGTATTTACTATGTATGATTCTAGAACTAATTTATCAAATGAAGTAGTGGATAATGTTAAGTCTAATATTCATTTAAATATTTATGACACAGTTATTCCTAGAAATGTTAGGTTAGCTGAAGCCCCTAGTTACGGATATCCTATTAATATGTATGATGCTAAATCAGCTGGAGCAGTGGCATATGACAAATTAGCTAAGGAAGTTATTAAGAAAAAATAATATAATTATGTAAACTGGTTAACATAATTATATCTAATTTAGAAAGGTAAGTATAATGGCAAAGAGAAAAGGATTAGGAAGAGGAATTGATTCTTTAATTCCACCGGCAGAGGATAAGGAAGAAACTAGTTCTAAAACTAAAAAGTCATCTAAAAAGGTAGAAGTTAAAGAAGTTATTAAGGAGGTTAAGGTTCCCACGGAAACTATTTTAAAAATTTCTGATATTGAACCTAACAGAGATCAGCCTCGTAAAAAGTTTGATAAAGAAGCACTAGAGGAATTATCTAATTCTATTAAACAGTATGGTTTGATTCAGCCTATTGTTGTTCAGAAAAAAGATGATTATTATGAAATCGTAGCAGGTGAGAGAAGATGGCGTGCAGCTAAGTTAGCTAAGATTAAAGAAGTGCCGGTTATTATTAAAGAATATTCTAATAGAGAGGTTATGGAAATTGCCTTAATAGAAAATATTCAGAGAAAAGACTTAAATGCTATTGAAGAAGCTAAAGCTTATAAAAAATTAATTGATGAGTTTAGTCTTAAGCAGGATGAGTTAGCTAAGAGACTATCTAAGTCTAGAACAGCTATTACTAACTCTATGAGATTATTAAAATTAGCAGATGAAGTTCAGGAGATGATTATTAATGAAGAAATTTCAATGGGTCATGCCAGAGCTTTACTAGCTTTAGAGTTAGAGGAATTGCAGATTAAAACTGCCAGAGAGGTAGTTGAGAAAAATCTTAGTGTTAGAGAAACTGAGAAATTAGTTAAGGCAATATTGAATCCTAAGCAAGCTAAGATTGATGTTCCTACTAGCGAGGATATTATTTATGATAAGATTAATGAAAATCTTAAGAGTGTTTTAGGAACTAAGGTTACTATTAATCATAAGAAGGGTGGCAAGGGTAAGATTGAAATTGAATATTACTCACCGGATGAACTTGATAGATTAATAGGTTTAATAAATAGTATAAAATAAGTAGAGAGGAGTGGCTTTTAGCCAATTGAGATATGATATATGTAGTTTGCGCTCTGTTATTTATTTTAGTTTTTCTATATATTGATGTTAGAATTAATTATAGTAAATTAAATAAAAAATATGAGAATTTTATGAAGGGGAAGAATGCTGAAAATCTTCATGATGCTATTCAGGAAAGCTTTGATCAGATGGAAGAATTAAAGAAGAGTACTGAAGAGACGGAAAATAGAATCAACCAGGCATTGGGAAATTTAACTTCTACTTTCCATAAGTTAGGTATTGTTAAGTATGATGCTTTTAAGGAAATGGGTGGAAATTTAAGTTTTGTAGTTTGTTTATTAGATGACAATGATACTGGATTTATATTAAACACAATGCATGGTAGAAATAGTAGTTATACTTATATTAAAGAGATTATTAAGGGTGAAGCTTACTCAACTTTAGGTGAGGAAGAAAAGGAAGCTCTAAGTAAGGCTAAAAATATGTAATAAAAAATCTAATTGAATTACTTCAATATGAAGAGTTCAATTAGATTTTTTTATTTTAATATTCAATTACAGAAATTAGACTTGTTAAAAATCTCATTTCTTCTGGAATGTTCTTTGATAATCTAGCTGCAGCTACAATTGGAATCCAGTTTTTTACATATCTAGAAGTTGTGTTTGTAGCATCACAGAATTTCTGAAGATATGAATCAGCATACTGTGGCATGTTTATCTGAATCCATAAAAATGTTCTAGCTACATCGGCACTGGCATTTCCCTGTGAAGCATGGTTCCAATCTAGGATAAATGGTTCTCCCTCATCGTTAATGTAAACATTGTGAGGTGTTAAGTTACCATGACAAACTTTTTTATGTTTAGGAGATGCATTTAGCATATCTAAAATATCATCTTTTAAAGTCTTATCTAGGTTAGATAGCTTAATATAGTTAGTTAATTTTTCCTTCTGGATAGGTAACTGAGGGGCTTTATGTTTATGAATGTCAGTCTGAATTTTAACAAATAAATCTAGATATTCATCGATATTATCCGGATCATTCTGGATTTTAGTGTAAAGTGATTCACCCTCAATTTTCTGGAACTCGAAAGTCCACTGATTATCTTTTTTATAAACTTCCTTTATTTTAGGAACATTTATTTTATCTTCTTCCATAATAGAAGTAATATAACTTTCTAAAAATACGTCAGTTTTTTTATAGCCTTTATTAAAAATTTTAAATGTCTTTTTACCGTCTGTAAAAATTGAATTATTTCTTCTTTCATTAATCAATGTCAAATCCATACTTATCACTCCATTTTTTTTATTTTTAAAATTAATTATATGCAATGAAAATTATTATACATTGCATATAATTACAGCCAAAATAAGTATAACACAATATAGTAGTGTTTGCTAGAAATCTACTACCAAAATAAAAATATTGTAACTTTTACATAATTATTGTGGCTTATAGATGGATGTGGGATATTTTTTTTGTACAAAAATACAAAATAACTTTTACTATCAGAAAAATAGAGGTCAAATAGTATTAGAAAACTTGATAAATAGGGGTGTTAGGGTTATAATTGTAATGTCGCGTTCTGTATACTTTTGTCAATAAATAGGAGATTTTATTGATTGATATATAATAAGTGTGGACTATATTATGATATTAGGAGGAAAACATGTTAGATATTAAATTTTTGAGAGATAATCCAGATGTGGTTAAGCAGAATATTAAAAATAAGTTCCAGGATCATAAATTACCTTTAGTAGATGAGGTTATTAAGTTAGATCAGGAAAATAGAGATAATAAAAAAGAGGTTGAGGCATTACGTGCTAACAAAAATAAATTATCAAAACAGATTGGTGGTTTAATGAAGGATGGTAAGAAGGAGGAAGCTGAGGAAGTTAAGGCTCAGGTTGCTGCCGGTAATGCTAGAATCGATGAACTTACTGCTAAGGAAAAGAATCTGGAAGAAGAAATTAAAAAGAGAATGATGGTTATTCCTAATATTATTGATCCATCAGTGCCAATTGGTGAAGATGATAGTAAGAATGTGGAATTAGAGAAATTCGGTGAGCCGGTTGTTCCTGATTTTGAGGTTCCTTATCATACAGAAATTATGGAAGCTTTTAACGGAATTGATTTAGAGGCTGCCAGAAAAGTTGCCGGAAATGGTTTCTACTATTTAATGGGTGACATTGCCAGATTACATTCTGCAGTTATTTCATATGCCAGAGATTTTATGATTAATAGAGGATTCACATATTGTGTACCACCTTTCATGATTAGAAGTAATGTGGTTACTGGTGTTATGAGTTTCGATGAGATGGATGCAATGATGTATAAGATTGAGGGTGAGGACTTATATCTTATTGGAACAAGTGAGCATTCAATGATTGGAAAATTTATTGACACTCATATTAAGGAAAGTGAATTACCATATACTTTAACTAGTTATTCACCATGTTTCAGAAAAGAAAAAGGTGCGCACGGTATTGAAGAGAGAGGTGTTTACAGAATTCACCAGTTTGAAAAGCAGGAAATGATTGTTATCTGTAAGCCTGAAGAGAGCATGGATTGGTATGAGAAGCTTTGGAAGAATACTGTTGATTTATTCAGAAGTTTAGATATTCCAGTTCGTACACTTGAGTGTTGTTCAGGTGATTTAGCTGATCTTAAGGTTAAGTCAGTGGATGTGGAGGCTTGGTCTCCTAGACAGCAGAAGTATTTCGAGGTTGGAAGCTGTTCTAACTTAGGTGATGCTCAGGCTAGAAGATTGTCAATTAAGATTAAGGGTGAAAATGGAAATTATCATGCACATACATTGAACAATACAGTTGTGGCACCACCTCGTATGTTAATTGCATTCTTAGAGAATAACTTAAATGCAGATGGAAGTATCAATATTCCTGAGGCATTAAGACCATATATGGGTGGAATGGAAAAAATTACAAAATAAATATAAGCAAAGGGTTCCTTTGCTTTGTCTCGTTAGCTCAGCTGGATAGAGCACTCGCCTCCTAAGCGAGGGGTCGGAGGTTCAAATCCTCTACGGGACGTTTAAAAATAAATAAGGAAGACAAGGATTATGGATTACATTGTAATGGACTTAGAGTGGAACCAAAATCCTTACGGAAATAGTAAACGCAGAGTTGATTTAAATTTTGAGATAATCGAAATTGGCGCGGTAAAGTTAGATGATAATCTAAATTATGTGGATAAATTTAGCCAGGTTATTAAACCTAAGGTTTTCAAGAAATTGCATTATAAAACTGCAGAGATAACTCATTTTACAAATGATGAATTAAAGAAGGGAAAAAGTTTTCCTAAAGTTATGAGGCAGTTTTTAGAGTGGTGCGGAGATGATTACATATTCTGTACCTGGGGTGCAATGGATTTACATGAATTGCAGGCCAATATGAAATTTTTCGGTTATGAGAGAATTCTGGACTTTCCACTTTTTTATTATGATTTGCAGAAGATATTTAGTTTATGCTATGAAGATGGTAAGAATAAGAGAAATCTTACCAGCGCAGTAGAATTTTTAAATATTAATGGTAATAAGGAATTTCATCGTGCATTAAGTGATGCCTATTATACGGCGAAAGTAATGCAGAAGATGGATTTTGAGAAATTTAAAAAGCGAGTATCTATTGATACATATTATTATCCGCGAATCAAGGAAGAGGAAATTTTCGTAAGTTTTGGTGATTATAACAAGAGAATATCTCGAGAAATGTGGAGCAAGACGGAATTGTTCGAGGACGATGATTTTAATAATATCTGTTGCAGTAAGTGCAATAAAAAAGTTAAGGTATTAATTGATTGGTTTTCGGATAGCGGAAAAACATATTATTCTTTAGGAAAATGCAGAAAACATGGATATGTTAAGGGAAGAATTAGGGTAAAGAAAATAGATAGATTATCCTTCTTCGTTATTAAAATCTTAAAGAATACAGATAAAGATGGGGCTAGAAAAATAGTTGAAAAACAAAATAGCATTAGAGAGAAGAGAAGAGAGAAACGACAGAGAATATTAGATAGGGAAATAGTGATAGAGGAATTATAAATATCATTATAATAAAAAAGATATGTAACAAATTACATATCTTTTTTATTTGCTTAAATTATTTATTTTCAAAGTTATCCATTAAGTTATCTAACTCATTAAGAAGACAATCAACTCTTCCGTAATAAGCATCGTTATTAGTAGGATTATCAAAGTTCTTTTTAATATCATTTAAAGAATCAATAATTTTATTAAGACGTTTCTTACCATTATCATTTAAATATAGAAGATATCTACTTCTCTCATTTTCCTGTGGAGTCATCTTATCTAATACGATTTCAATATTAGGTTTTTCACCGATAAATCTATATGTGATAGATGGAGAAGCATGATTAAACATATTCTGTAAATAATAAATATCTCCAGTTTCCTTATAGTAATTTCTAGCAAAAGTTTTTCTCATAGTCTGGGCACCAATTGATGCTAATCCGACTTTCTTTCCTACTGAACGGAATACTCTGTATGCCTGTTCTCTAGCTAAAGGTTTATTTTTCTGACCAGCTACTATAGGAGCATCATCAGGTTTATGACTACAGAAGTCTTTTAATACTTTCTTAAATTCATCATCAAATACGAAAGTACTCTTAACTTTTTTAGTTCCGATTTCTGCTGTAAGCTGATTTTTATTTTTAATATCCTTTATAGTAAGCTTTAAGATATCCTGTAACTGCATTCCAGTGTTAACACCGATTTCAAACATAATATAATATTTCATATCGGTCTTTTTTAATTCATTTTTAAATGCATTTAATGTTTCTTCATCCTTAATAGGAGCTACCCAATTCATATGTGTTCCCTTTCTATTTTTAATAACTAATCTCTATAGTAACGCTGTCTTTTAGACTTTCTAATATGTTTAAGTTTTTTTCTCTTATTTCTAACTAATATAGAACATACTACAACTGCTAAGATAACAATAATAATCATAACAATGATTTTAATAATAGCTGATGTATTAGAATTTTTAGTTTTAGATGTAGTAACCTTAGTTTCCTTATTAGCTTGTTTCTTATTAGCTTTATTAACAGCAGTAGGTGCAATTAATGTAGGTGTTTCGTTAGTCTTTTTAGAAACTTTATTAGTCTGAACTTTTCCATTTTTTTCATAGATAAGTCTGGCTGTACCTACTTCTTTATCACCATATTTATAAACAACCTTAGCAAAAGAGTTTTTCTCTTTCTCGAAAACAACCTGTGATTTTAAGTCCTTAAACTTAAAATTCTTAGGTAATACTACTGAAGAATTAGGATCAATATAAATATTATCCTCATAATCAGTAAATGGTGATTTTAAATTAGAACTATTAGTATTCTGCACGAATCTAGTGTCGTTTTCAGATACATTTTTATTTTCAAAGTTATCGAAACCAAAATCTAATAATTTTTTAGTGTCCTCATAAACATTAAAAGTATTAGATTTAAGAACAACACTGATAAGTGTAGTCCCGTTTCGCTTAGCTGCTGTTACCAAAGTATTTCCGGCTTCATCAGTGTAACCTGTTTTACCACCAATGATTCCATCATAGTAATAACCACTAGTTAACCAAACCATCTTATGACGCTGAAGTGTCTGATCATTAGTTTTTCTTTTATTATTCTTCTTTACTGTGTAAGTAGTAGAATTAATAATTTTCTTAAAGGAATCATATTTTAAGGCATCCTTCATAATCATAGCCATGTCATAAGCAGTCACGTAATGTTCCTTATTATGAAGTCCATTACAGTTAACAAAATTAGTGTTTTTAGCACCGGCTTTTTTAGCTCTTTCAGTCATCATTTTAGCGAAGTTTTCTTCAGTTCCACCAACATGTTCTCCTAATGCAGTGGCAACTTCATTAGCTGATGATAACATTAAAGCATATAAGCATTCTTTAACTGTCATTTTCTCACCAATCTGACAACCAAAGTTAGCATCGCCATACTGAAGACTGGTAATAGCATTTTTAGAAAATGTAACAGTGTCATTCATCTTACAGTTTTCAATAGTAAGAAGAGCTGTGATTATTTTAGTAATGCTGGCTGGATATCTTTTAGTATCAGATTTCTTATCGTATAGAACTGTGCCGGAATCAGCATCAATTACTATTCCTGATTTAGCGTAAATATCCGGTCCGCTAGGCCACTTACTTTCAGCAGCAGATACATTAACGAATAATGTTAAATTAAACATTAAAATAAATGATAATAAAAATAATAATTTTCTCATAGTCCTCTAATTTCTAAAACTCAAAATAATATACTAAACTTATTTTAAAATATAAAATGGAAAAAATCAATATACAACTTAATAAAAAGTTGTATCACATATTAAATACCGAACAAAATATCAAATATGGATGATTAATTTATTCTATTTTTGATAACTTTGAGTCTTGTAAATTCATCCCTTTCTTTTTCTTCTAATTCATCGGATATATGCTTAATAAGATTAGTATAACTAGGGATAGTTATATTCTTAAGAGCATTGGCCCTTTTCTGGGTCTTTTTAATATTGTAAGCTAATCTATATGCAGAATTTTCGATAATGGAAAGGCGGATAGTAAGATCTTTTACTTTTTCAAAAGATGCCTTGGCTTTATCGAGAGATTCTGTGGTTCCATAAAATGAGTACACAGGATTTCGCACATCTTCATTGTGATTAACTAGTGGGATTTCCGTTCCCATTACGCTTCGGGTCTTAATTCTGATGGAGTCTTCCGGAATTACATTGAAGGCGAAAGTCTCCACATTTTTAATACCCAATTCGATGTTAGCTAATTCCAATGTATGATATGCTTCTTTAAAAGTCTCATCGATTTCATCCTGAATTTCTTTAGCTTTATCAATAAGAGTCATAATTTCTCTGATGAGAATATTTCTTTTTTTATCCATAAGGTCGTAACCCATTTTCGCTAAGTTGAGTGAATTCTTAGCTGAAATAAGATTACCCTTTGTAGCAACTGTGTTAAGTGACATATTAATCTCCTTTACACTGTTTAATTAAAAGATTGGTCATAATATTTATCTAAAATCTTTGTATCAATTCTGTCTAATTCTTCCTTAGGAAGGATATGCAATAACTTCCAGCCTAGGTTTAGAGTTTCCACAATATTTCTATTTACGAAAAGTCCCTGTCCCACAAACTGCTTTTCAAACTCTCGGCCGAACTCTAAATATTTCTTATCAGTAGGAGATAAATCATCCTCACCGATTACTGAAGCTAGAGCTCTAGAGTCACCTACCTTAGAGTAGGCAGCAAAAAGCTGGTTGGCGATATCTTGATGATCATCTCTAGTGTAACCTTCGCCAATGCCGTCCTTCATTAATCGTGAAAGTGAAGGAAGAACACTGATAGGAGGGTAGATGCCCTGGCTGTGCAATGTCCTGTCGAGTGTAATCTGACCTTCTGTTATATATCCTGTTAAATCCGGAATAGGATGTGTGATGTCATCATTAGGCATGGTCAATATAGGAATCTGTGTTACAGAACCTTTAGCTTCCTTAATAATTCCAGCGCGTTCATATAATGAAGCTAAATCACTGTATAGATATCCAGGATAACCTTTACGAGATGGGATTTCACCCTTAGAAGAAGAAACCTCTCTCATTGCCTCTGCATAACTAGTCATATCAGTCATTATTACTAGTACATGCATATTTTTCTTAAAGGCTAAGTACTCTGCCACGGTTAATGCCACTTTCGGAGTGATTAATCGCTCTGCCACCGGGTCATTGGCCATGTTAAGAAACATAACTGTATGCTCTAGAGCACCTGATTCCTCAAAAGATTTATTGAAGAAATCAGCCACGTCGTTTTTAATTCCCATTGCAGCGAAGACAATACAGAAATCTTCGTCGGCATCGCCGCCTAGGGATGACTGATTTACGATTTGGGCTGCCAACTGATTATGTGGCAAACCGTCACCGGAAAAGATAGGTAATTTCTGTCCGCGAATCAATGTAGTCAATCCGTCAATAGCAGAAATTCCGGTTCTAATATAGTTTCTAGGATACTCGCGGCTAACCGGATTCATAGGCTTTCCGTTTACATCCATTTTTTCACCTACAATAGGATCTAGGCCGTCGATTGGATGTCCGAGTCCGTTGAATTTTCTGCCGAGAATTTCATCGGATAGGGAAATTTCCATCGAGTGACCAGATAATTTAGTGTGAGTATTAGTTAAGGACATTCTCTCGGTTCCCTCGAAAGACTGAATAATGGCCTTGTCCTCATATATTTCAATGATTCTACCGTAACGCTTTTCTAATCCGTCGTTCATGGAAAATTCTACGATTTCATCGTAGGCTGCATCTTCCACTCCCTCGAGAATAACTAGCGGACCATTTATACTGCTAAGTCCTAAATATTCTATTGCCATAGTTTCCTCCTTGTGACTAAAGTGCTATTTTAAACGTGTTCATCTACTATCTGAGCATAGAAATCGTCGATAGCTACCTTATAGTCATCAAACATATCTAATCTATCATTTGGAATATCATATTTAATAGATATTATTTTTTCAAAAATATTTTTCTCTTTTAATATTGAAACCGGAAGTCCCTTCTCAATTAGAGAGACACATTTATCATTGAGATAGAGAATGGTTTTCATCATCTTTAACTGCTTCTTAAGTGGAACGCAAGTGTCATCAGCATGAAATGCATTCTGCTGTAAAAATCCCAATCTTATAATTCTAGCGATTTCCAATGTCAATTTCTGATCATCCGGCAATACGTCTGAACCAATTAATTTTACGATTTCATTTAAAGAGTTTTCCTGACTTAAGATTGTAAGAATCTGACTTCTGCAATCCATAAAATCAGGTCCGACATTGGTATTGTACCAATCCTTTAATTCATCATAGTACTCGCTGTAGCTGGTGTTCCAGTTTATTGCAGGGAAGTGTCTAGCATAAGATAAGGATTTATCGAGTCCCCAGAAACATCTTACGAATCTCTTAGTGTTCTGTGTTACAGGCTCGGAGAAATCTCCACCCTGAGGTGAAACCGCACCGATAATTGTGACAGATCCCTCTGTGCCATTTAAGTTTCTCATATAACCTGCGCGCTCATAAAATCCTGCCAATCTGGAAGCTAAGTATGCTGGGAATCCTTCTTCTGCAGGCATTTCCTCTAATCTTCCGGATAATTCTCGAAGAGCTTCCGCCCATCGGGAAGTGGAATCAGCCATAATAGCTACATGATAACCCATATCTCTGTAATATTCTGCCAATGTTATACCGGTATAGATGCTGGCCTCTCTGGCAGCCACCGGCATATTAGATGTATTGGCGATAAGAGTAGTTCTATCCATAAGTGGATTTCCACTTTTAGGATCTACTAATTCTGAGAATTCCTCTAAAACCTGAGTCATTTCATTTCCACGCTCACCACAACCGATATATACAATAATATCTGCATCAGACCATTTAGCTATCTGGTGCTGGTTCATAGTTTTTCCAGTACCGAATCCACCTGGAATAGCAGCAGTTCCGCCTTTAGCTAGTGGGAAAAGTGTGTCCATAACACGCTGACCTGTAACTAAAGGTTTAGAAATACTGTAGCGATTGTCCACTGGTCTGGGATTTCTGATTGGCCACTTTTGTGCCAATGATAATTCCTGAATATTTCCATTGTCAGTTTTAATAGTGACAAGAGTATCTTCGATAGTATATTCACCATTTGGAACCACCTCGATAACTGTACCTGAAACATTAGGTGGAACCATTGATTTATGTACAATGGCTTTAGTTTCCACAGTGGTCGCAATAATAGTACCACCCATAACATAATCACCAGGTTTAACTTCAATGGTGACATCCCATTTCTTTTCAATATCTAAGGAATTAACGTTTACACCTCTTTCAATGAAAGAACCTGAAGTTTTCTCAATACTTTTAAGTGGACGCTCGATTCCATCAAAAATATTATTGAGAATTCCAGGAGCCAATGTGACAAAGATAGGCTGGCCAGTGCCATAAACTAATTCGCCAGGCTTAAGTCCGCTAGTTTCCTCGTAAACCTGAATGGTTGTTTCCTCAGAAGTTAGCGCAATAACCTCGCCTACTAGACGCTTAGAACTAACATAAACCATCTCGCCCATTTGAAATTCAGTTTTACCCTTTATATAAATTACGGGACCGTTAATTCCGTAAATTTTTGCAGTAGTTTCCATTGTTTGCCTCCTACATTGAAACTGTAAAACTATTCTGACATTCAGCTAACTTAGTTCTGAAAGAATGATCGATTAAGATATTCTTTTTATGAACAATAGTCTGGGTGCCCCCTAGGAAAGATTTATCTGATAATTCCACAGAAAGGGAAGTATTAGATTTAACCTTTTCATACAAGTCTTTATCATCCTGATCTAAATAGATTACAGGATCAAACTCAGAATAGTTATCTTCAATATTTTTAATTTGGCTCATAATCAAATCGTAATAATCATTAGTTTTTCGATAAGCCATAATCATAGATCTAACCTTCTCAAAAATATCTGATTTAATAGATGATTGAGTGCTGGTTAAATCTTTTTTAAGAGATATTTGGCTAGCTGCTAATTTTTTCTGATATTCATTTTTTATTTGATTTAACTTTGAACTTTTAGACTCTTTAGCTAGAATAAGAGCTGATTCTTTATAAGTTTCTAAATCTGCATCGAGAGATTGTTTATAATTCTCGAGAGATTTTTCACTTTGAGTAGTCGCACTCTCTAAAGATATGGCTCTAAAATGTTCCATTTTTTCTTCAATTGTCATAATAGAGTCCTTTCTATATTTTGACGCCTATAGCTTCATTAATATAATTGGTTATAAAATTCTTACTTCTTCCGGTACCGTGCCTGTCGGGAATTTCTACCACCAACGGCTTTCTGCGGTTAAGTTTTAAATCATCAATTATCTCAGGAATTTCGCTGCTTAATTTTTCAGTGATAAGCATGATTCCTAAGTGAGGATCTTTAATAACATTTTCCACAGCTTCCTTTGTCTCGGCGCGGCCGTGCACTACAACACCCTCAATGCCGGCTAATCTCATGCCGGTATAAGTATCGATGTTGTCGCTTATAAGATACATTTTCATAAGCCACCTCCTAAATAGCCGGTGTTTAATTAATTTAAATTAAGCAACATGACTTAGGATAAGGTATGCTACGATAAATCCCCAAAGAGCAATACCTTCAGCCATAGCTACGAAGATTAAGGCTTTACCGAAAACAGATGAATCTTCGCTTAATGCGCCAAGGGCAGCAGAAGCAGAAGATGCAACGGCGTAACCACTTCCTAGACATGAAAGTCCGATAGCTAATCCGGCAGCAATTAAACCTAAACCACTAGAAAGGCTGGCATTGTCAGCTACAGCAGCCTGTGCTGTAGTGGAAAATAGGAATACAGTACCAAACATAAATACTGAGAAAAATCCTAAGGCATTTGAGATAACTGTATTCTTAAAACGTCTTTTATTGTGTGTACCTGCCATATAATAAACGATAGGTAAAATAATAGTTCCTACTAGTGCAATTAAAAATAAAAATTTGAATAACATATAAACCTCCTATTTGTTATGTTCTTTTTTTCTATATGGAACAAATTCTCGACCTTTTCCCTCGTAAAAACGACCAAATAGTTCGTAATACTCTAGTCGAAGAACCTGAATACCAACTACTAATCCTTCCATTGCCATAACAATGATATTTCCAATAATAACTACTGCAATATTAGGTGTTCCGCCATTTTCAGCTCCTGCTAAGGTCATTGTTACCTGCATCATAGCGGCGTGGCTGATAGCAAAAACGCCAATTCTTAAAAATGATAATGCATTAGAAAGATATGTGATTAAGTAATCAAATACCTCGAAAAATGCTGTTGCAGCAAACATCCCAGGTGACTCGTCTATAACAGGCGAATGTCTGTTAATCAAATTTCTAAGAGGTGTCTCTAAGAAAATGAGAAGCAGTGGAATAATAAACATTATCAATAAAACAGCAGTTCCAGGAAGTGGATGCTTAGTCATATAAAGTACAATCATTAAAATAATGGAGCCATAGAATATGAATCCGCTGATTGCATTAGGACCAAATAACATCTTTCCTATATTTCTTTGTTTAAAGGCTACCATGATATTGAGAATCATTGTGGTCAATATCATAAAGCTTCCAAACAAGAATGCTGCTACTAATACAGTACTTATAGTACCTAAAAACGGTAGCTTAATGGTGGAGTGCAGTGGATTTAAAACCGACTCAAACTCAAAACCAAAGAAGCTTCCAAATAATGCTCCGAATATACAGGAGAAAAATCCTGCGAAAGAAGCAATGCCTGCTAGATTTAGTCCTTTTAATTTATAAAGTATTAAACCGCCAATAAAAAGAACTAGTCCCTGGCCTAAATCACCGAACATCATACCAAAGATAATAGAGTAGGTGATGGTTAAAAACCAGGTTGGATCAAACTCATCATAGCCCGGAACACCGTACATTTTCACGAACAGCTCGAAAGGCTTAAATAATCGTAAGTTTCTAAGTTTAGTAGGAGGCGTAGTTTTGTGTTCCTCATCCTCGTCTCCTATAATACACATTACATTAGGATCATCATCCGTTTCTTTTTGAAGTTTTAAGGAATCCTTTACGGTCATCCAACCGCACAGTACCTGAAATGATAATCCTGATTGTCTAGTAACCGCCGAATATTTTCTTACATTAAAATTACTGTAAGCCGATTCAATTTTTCTAGCAGCGGATACTAAATCTTTTTTATGATCTTCTACTATAGTGTGAATAGATTCCTGAAGTTCATCAATTCGCTGTGTAAGTTCTAACTGCTGCTTAGCTAATTTAGAACATTCGATTTCCGGAGTATCCTGATATTTAGTTGAAATCGCTATTTCATCGAAATGAATATTTCTAAAGTCATTGGATATTTCATCGAAATATTCATCAGGTGCAAAAAACACTCCGTAAACTGTGTCATTAGTTTCGTATGTTGAAATAAAAACTTCGTTTATTTCAGAATCTAAATAGGAAATAAATTTTTCGTAATCAGCCTTAGGAAGTTTTCCGAATCTGTACTTGAAAAATTTCATATTCCTAATTTTTCTCAATGTATAATTAAGATTTTTAAAGTAAGATAATTTCTCATAATCCTCATCAATTAAAAGTCGCTCTTTTTCTAATTCATTAATTTTAGAGCGGATTTCATTTAATGTGGAATCAATATCGTCAATGATTTTTTCAGCACTTAAAATATCTATATCATAAGTAGGTACATTGTTCGTGTCATCTAAGAGCTGACATAATTCATGACTTTCATTTAACTTACTTCTAAAAGGATTTTCATCCGTATAAGTAGTGAAGTTATCGTTAGCAGATAATTCACTTAAAGCATTTTCTAAATGTATATCATGCTTTGAGAGATAGTTATCAACAAGATAGTCAATCTGATTTCTCGGTCCGGCCAAAGTAACGAAATTCATTTTTTCTATCATTATAAAACACCTCTCTTTCTATTAATTATTTCCATAGTTTTAGTGGATGGATAACCATATCGTATACATTCCATCTCCATAACAATCTTAGAAACTTCTGTATTTTTTAACATAAAATATGCAGAAATACATGTTACGGAATATGGATTAGACTTAAATATATCTAAATAAATTCCTGTTAGAATCTCCTCAAACTGAGATCCTAAATTTTCTGTTACATCAATATCGTAAAAACTTCCATAGTGTGTATTCTTAATTAAATCTAGGATTTCCTCATCAGAATCTGACTCCACCATTTGTTTAATTTCATTTTGAGAAATTTTATAGTATACCGGAATCAAAAATGAATAAATTTCTGAATTAGGCACCACAAAATATTTTTTGCTTCTATAAATCCATAGAAGATTTAATAAATCTATACGGGAGGCAAATAGTTTCTCAAACAGTGGCAATTCACCCTTAGGAATAAATTCCTCCTTATGCTTCCACAGATATCTAAAATAGAATAAATCCAAATTCATCTCGTAATCAAAGAGGCTAGGATTTTCCATTGAAAGAATAACTTTCATTGGCTTATAGTAAATACTGCCGGCTAGATTTTCAACAAACTCTTCCATATTATTAGATGTTAAAAGTTTAGCAATATCACAATTAGAATAACGTCTAAAATGTTTATTGGCAGTATTATCTTTAATGTCAATGGAACGACTGTCCATAATTTCTCTTATAATAATTTTTAAAATATGAACTTCATATTTCATAAAGTAAACCAACAAAGCCTTTTTCTCAGAAATACCGGTAAAATGATATAACTTAGAAAAATCTTCATAGGCGGAAAATCTCATTCGACTTTCAATCTCACCACGATGTGCAATATGTGGATTGACATCTTTTAGAACCTCACTGTAAGCGGGAATATTCTGTAAATAAGAAACAAAATCCGCAACAGTGTTAAGTCTAGACATTTCTAAATATTGATCCTCTGTCAGAAGCTTATTTTTCATAGCACGAACTTTAGTAGTTAGTCCGCTGTACTTAGTTAATCTATCAGCCATGAACTACTCCTTTATAATTTGGTCAAATATTTCTGAGGCAATAGCATCAGTTTTTTCCTTATTATATTTATTAGATAATTTTTCAATCTCTAAATCATATTTCTTTTTTAGGTCCTCTAGCTGTTTAACATTTTCAGTATCTAATTTAGCTCTGTAATCAGCTAGCTCCTTTTCGATTTCATCATTTAAAGATGCATCGAACTCAGTTTTCTCATGAGCAATATATTCAGCATACTTATTTTTTTCGTCGTGACTGTCCTGCAATATCTTAGCGGAAACAGCATCAATTTCTGATAATTCATCTAATATATTATTAATACTTAAGCCCATAGAATACCTCCTAACACTTAATTACTATATTATATCACTTTCTGAATTAATTCACACATTGTTTTGATAAGTTTAAAAGAATTATGGTATACTTAAGCAGAATAAGGAGGCGTAGATGTTGAACATAAAAGAAAAGATAAATATAAAAGATATTTTATTGGCATTATTTTATTTGATAGTATGTATGGGATTTAATTATTTTGTTGTGGTAAGAAATCTAGATGATGTTAATAAAATATGGAGTTGCGGAGGAATGGCTAGAGGCCTTAAGATTTATAAAGACATAAATATACTTTCCACGCCTTTTACATATATAATAGGAATGATGGCTGCTAAAATATATAACAGCTTAGTGGTAATAAGGATATTAACAGGGATTATATGGCTAATAATATTTTATTTAGTTCATAAAATTTTAGGTAAGTATGAAGTAAAAAAATATGTTATTGTCTCTATTAACATAATAAGCATTATTGTTTCTTATAGCCTTAATTCGCTATATTATAATTACAATATAGTTATATTTATGATGCTTTTAGCAATTCTTCATATTATTGTTAACAAGCCATTTACATATTTAAATGCTGTAAAAATAGGTATAATTTTAGGGTTAATAATATGGTCAAAACATATTATGGCAGTGTTTATAATTACAGCAGTGGTAGGGGTTATTTTCTATTTTAATGATGATAAAAAGTTAATTAAGAAGCTATTAACTATAGCCGTGGCAATGGTAGTGACATCGTTAGCATTTATTGGATATATTTTATATCAGGGAGTATGGAATGAATTTAGAGATTTGTGTTTTAACGGCATTGGCAGTTTTGTGGGGGAGGCAAAGGATTTATTTATAGGAAGTATAACTCTGGCATTTTTATTATTTATACTGATAATAGTTAATATATTATATAAGGTATATTTAGAATATCGGAAGGAAAATGATATTAAAAAAGCGATATTAGCTAATAAAGATATTATTATTATTATATTGTTTACTTTTAGCACTTTTGCATTCTTTATTCCCAGAGTGGATGGAGAACATTTTATAATGACAATAATAATGTTATTAATTTTTGTGGCAATAAACTTAAAGGACAATATTTTATTAGGAATATTTAATATAGTTTTAGTAGTATTGTTAACAGTTTATTCAGTTAGTACAATCTATGCTTTATGGAATGATAATATAGTAGCATCAAAGATAGAAAAATATAAGTATCTTCCTATTGAAAAAGAGCAGGAGGATTTAATATTAGAAACTAAGAAGATTATAGAAAAGTCCGATAAGAAAGTTTATATATTAGATAAGTGTGCAGTGCTATTTAACGTTCCTTCTAATAACTACACAGGATATTATGATTACTTATGGGAGGGTAACACAGGAGCAAAGCCACCTATAGAATATGTAAAAGAACTTAAAAATAAAGATGTATATATTCTTATTAGAAGCGAGTATAAAGAGACAAATCAATGGGATGAGAATATAAATAAGTATGTGGAAAATAACTTTAAGAAGAAAGAAAACTTAGGTTTCTGGACTATGTATGAAAATTAATGTTGACTATATATGTAATTTATGGTTAATATATAAGTCGAAAAAAGTTAAGATGGAAGGTAAGTTAAATGAGATTAAGAAATGTACCTGGTTCTAGAGAAGCTATAGCAGAGCATGATATGGCAATTAATGAACCACAGGAATATAAAGGAAAATGGAGTGAAGTATTTGGAAATGATAATCCTATCAGAGTGGAGATAGGAATGGGAAAAGGCCAGTTTATAACTGCACTAGCTAAGCAGAATCCTGATATTAATTATGTAGGAATAGAAAAGTTTTCTAGCGTGTTAATCAGAGCTCTTCAGAGACTAGAAAATGAGGAAGAAGAGGTTAAAAATCTTAGATTTATCAGAATGGATGCAGAGAATATAGAAAGTGTTTTTGATACGTGCGAGGTTGATAGAATTTATTTGAATTTCTCTGATCCTTGGCCTAAGGACAGACATGCTAAAAGAAGATTAACATCAGTTCAGTTTATGAATCGCTATAATAATATTTTAAAAAGCGATGGCGTAGTGGAATTTAAAACAGATAATGATTTATTATTTGAGTTCTCTCTAGAGGAAATTCCAAAAGCTAATTGGGAAATAGTAAATCATACCTTTGACTTACATAATAATGAAGAAATGTGTCAGGGAAATGTAATGACAGAATATGAAGAAAAATTTTCCAGTCAGGGAAATCCTATTCATAAATTAATAGCAAGAAGATAATAATATATTAGAGAAATATAAAGGGAATGCCGTGCAAGTAAACTTGTAAAGCATTCCCTTTTATTAATTAGATGGGATTATTTTTTATTTTCTAAATCCTCATTTTTATCTTTTTCAGTTTTATTAGCTTTAGCATTAAAAGAGTAGATGGTGGAACTTTTTATGATTCTAGGAATCTTAAATTTAGATTCTTCACTGTAGGCTGGCATATCTATTCCTTTAATATATAGTCTAGAATTAATTGAATCATCTAATAGTTTAGAACAAACTGCTACAAAAGGAACGCCTAAAAGCATACCGATAATTCCAGCACTCCAACCACCAATTGTAATGGCGAAAATAATCCAGAACGGACGAATACCAGTGGAGTCTCCTAAAATCTTAGGTCCAATAATATTTCCGTCTAGCTGCTGTAATATAAGAATCCAAACCATCATTATAAATCCGTATTTAGGAGAGTAGAAACTCATTAATAAAATACTAGGAATGGCACCGATAAAAGGACCGAAGTAAGGAATCATATTAGTGACACCAACTACCACACTTATAAGTAATGCCATAGATCTAAATTCCGGCATATTGAAAAAGCTTAGGATAATCATTCCCACAAAACAAAGAATTCCAATAATAAGAGAATCAATCATTTTACCGTCAAAAAAGTCTCCGAAAACTCTAATTGCTGTAAGTGATGTACGAGAGATTTTTTTAGCCCAGTCCTCTCTGAAGAAAGCAAATAGAAATCTTTTCATTGAACGCAATTGTCTTTTCTTATCAATAATGATATAACAGGAAACTACAATTGATACGATAAAGTTATAAACGAATTTAACTACGCCGATACCGGTAGATACAATGGCTGTAGTAAGATTTTTAACAATTCCGTTAATAGAACTGTTTAAAGTTTTTTCTAAGTTATGTATAGCCGTTTCTAAAATGGCAAAATCAAAATTAGGATATTTATTAGAAAGCATTCTAAAATATGATTGTAAATCAGTGGCCCAAGTAGGAATTTTACTAACCAGACTCTGCAATGAAGTAGTTATTTCAGGAATGATATAGATAATTCCTAATATCAAAGCAGAAAGAACTAAAATATAACCTGTAAAAATAGAAAAGAATTTTTTAAGACTATAATTTTTAAGTTTAATAACGTTAGTAAAAAAATTATTATGCAGCCAGCTAATTAACGGATTAATTAGAAATGCAATTAAAATGCCGTAGAAGAAAGGCTTTAATACACTCATTGTTTCATGAATGAATGAGGATACGGATCCCCAATAAAAAAGTGCCTTAATAAAACAAGCAACAATAATGCATGTAATAATAACATATACTGAAATAGTATAATAAGTACTATTTGGAATAAAATGTTTTTTCTCTCTCATATAGTCATTCACCTCATAAAATACAACTAAAAAGTTAAAATAAAAAAAGCCGTCCAATGCCATACCTTAAATAAATAAAGCACACTTGTAATATAAATATACCAATAAAAAAGGGATGTAGCAAGGAGGAAGTAATTTAGAAAGCCTATAAAATAGGGAAAAAAGTGCAATAATAAAAAAAGTTAATAAAAATTAAAAAAAAATGAAAAAAAGGCTTGAAAAACGTTTAAATCTATTATATAATAACATTCGTTCCGCTGATAAAGGAACACAAATATTTGCGCCTCTAGCTCATTTGGTAGAGCACCTGACTCTTAATCAGGGTGTGCAGGGTTCGAGCCCCTGGAGGCGCACGCGGGTACTATTTTGGGCATTAAATTGTCTGGGGTGGTACTTTTTTTGTGC
>CACZSI010000069.1 GCA_902783775.1 uncultured Lachnospiraceae bacterium | reverse complement strand
TTTCATTGTCTCGGGCCTGTACATGATTAATGATAATCTGAGCTGTGAATGCTCTTCTAACTGACCAATCAGGATAAGCTTTTCTTAAAGCATCCTCCACACCCTTAATATCCTTAACTCTACTGTCATTGAATGAAGTACCGAAACTTACAACTAATAATTCATTCTCTCCAATGTCATTCTGATTTCCTGCATCATCTAGTGAAGCATCACCTGTATCTCTTCCGAAATAATCTGGATCAGCATTCTCACCTTCTACTAACTCTTTCTGAGCATCTGTAAGTGCATCCCAAGCTTTTTTAGCTTCCTTACACTGCTTATCTGTCTTATCTACTCTCTCCTGAACATAGATAGCGTCAATAAGCTTAGCTACTTTATCTGCTGCCTTCTTATCGCTGTTAGCTTCAGTAGATTTAGTAACTTTTACTTCATCCTTCTTCACACTCTTACCGCATCCTGTAGTCATACTTAAAACAAGTGCGCTAGTTAATAATGTTACTACTAATTTCTTTTTCATTTTTTCTCTCCTCTCACATCTATTTTAGCCATGGGATTTTTATGAATTAAAAAAATCCCTATGACCTATAAACTGTCATAAGGATTTATCGTTCTGAAATAATGTGCATTGCACACAAAAAGAAACGGATACTTTATATCCGCACCATAACATCAGACGAAAACCAATTACTCGTGGTTTATAAGGTCTACTCAACTGGCAGGTCTCCTGACTTACAGCTATAACATAATTCGCCTTCCCGCTTTCGCAGTGACTTATTAATTATGTTTTTCTATCTATGATAGAAAAGACTGATTACAGTGACGAGTTCGCACAGGATTTTCACCTGTTTCCCTTTTCACCGGAACAGCTAAATGCTTTCCGACACCAATTGGCCGCTAAGTGAATTATACTATATACATAGGCAATGTCAACCAAGCAAGGCTTAACTATTGTCGCAAGATTTCCTTTATTTTTTCAATTTCATAATACGCTTAGCCGTGGTTTTTTCTATTTGCTTCCACAATGATTTAAGCTGAGTTTTATGAGTGCACAATTTTTCAGTACAATTTTTGCATTGCAGATATTCATTTGTATTCTCTGAAAATCTCTCGGGATGACGGAAAAATGTTATCTCCCATCTAAGCATTAGCGCCACCGACAGCACTAACAAGCTCCAAGAATACCTGAAGTTTATAAAAAACAATGGCGTAAACATCATTGCATAATCCCAGTTATAAATTCGACAGGCGCTGCAACATTTATTTTTCATAAACCATGATTGGAACGGGCAGAAAAATAGTATGCAAATCATATCGCAAACTGAATAAAAACTAGCTAATAATATCATAATCCCGTCATCAATAATTTTATTCATGTGCAACGCTCCGAAAATGGCATTGAACACAATCCATATTAGCGCTACTAGTAATGTAGCGTGATTATCCGGAATGATAATTTCTGTATTGCCCGTCTTAATGTAATTATTTTCAAACTGCTTCTGACATCCCGGGCTTTCATATTTTGATGGAAAAAATCGCATAATCATTTCCACCACAAATATTCCCCATACTATGATAAGTAGCACCGGTATTTTTTCAAAAGGTGCTAGAAATTTCTCGCCTTTCGTCATTCTAAAATATATATAATAGGCTATTAGCAATACAAAAAGTATGGAGCGATATACCAATCTTGCGTAGTGAAGGGTACTCACCACCGTCAGTTTTATTTTCTTATTATTTCTTTTCATATATTTCACCTCTGCTATCCTAGGCACTTTTTTATCTAATATATGCATTGACGCAATAATGTTTCAACACGCTTAACAGTTTTTCTTTTCCTATTTCTCCCAGTCCCACTAAGTCAATATCAATTGTTCTTCCATCTCTTATCTCTAAACGCAGTACTTTCATCTTAATATATCTATTATACCTAACTTCAGTGAAGTATACATTTTTTACCCATTCTACAGGGACAATTTCCGTCAAATTTTTCTTTGCGGCAATGGCCTTCTCTGAGATAACCACCTTATTATCTTCATAGACTGTTCGCCCTAGAAGATCATCTGCCAGTTCTAGATAATTCTTTCTTTTAGCCACATATCTAGATTTTTCTCCTCTAAAATAATCCACGAATTTCAAACCATTCCAGAGGAAAAAACAGATAACTATCGTTGACACTAAAATTATTAATCTATCTCTGCTATCCATATTATTAAAGTCTATATTAAAGTAAAATAACATGTAAATTCCACAACCTAGGCCCACTAGTACTGTCAGTATACCAATAACACCTTTATATTTAAGTTTTCTAAGAACTATACTTCTTCCGGTCCCTGGATCTGGCTCAATAAACATATCGGTAGTTTTATAATCATTATCTGAGCAATACACTTCATCTACCTGAGCTGTCGCATCATATGAACCCACCTCTTTTTTTTCAATATAATATCTTCGTGCTACCTTTATCAGTCTTATAATCATATAAATTCCAGATATCAATGCCCATCCTATTATAAGCATTCGGCCATATATCCATTTTTTATCCATCTCATCCATATAGGTAGTATAAGATGCCAATCCACATTCACTAGTTTCATTATCTAAACCCTTATACGTAATATTATTGTCCACAAAATAATTCCCAATAGCTTTTTTACTGTATCTAGGAATGCCATACATATAGCCCTTTAAATGATAATTAAGCACTCCTCCATTTTCTCTGTACTGCTGCTGGATTTTTTTTAAGGTGCTACCGCTTAATTGCACTACATAAAAGTAATCGTCGTCCCTCACAATATAATATCGCAGAGTAACACTTTTTATTTTATATTTAGCAATTTCTTCAGGCATAGTTTTTATGTCTATATAAATTGGCACATTTTCTATCTTTTCATCTTTTCTAATCTGTTCCACATAACTTATAGCATCTTTATCAGATGTCTTCTGATTTTCATCCCAATAATTAAAAACTTGAATAGCTACCAACATACTGCATAAGCAAAACAACAGCAAACATATTTCCTTTTTCCAATCAAAGCTTTTGTTCCAATTATTTTTATCCATTCTTCTAATATTCATTGTTCTGTTTTACTTTGTTACTAACTATCCTTTCGTTATTTCTTTTTCAAATATCCCTTATTATAAACATTGTCTATAATAACATTTTGGGCTATCAACATATCACTTGTTATTCCGTTTATATAAGGATTAAGCATCAGTATTTCATCAACATTATTGACAGTCCACACCTCTAACGGAACCTCTGCTTTGCTGCACTTATCCACTATTTCATCTGTCAATAAATCACTTTCAGCATCCAAAAAAACATTATTCAATTCTGTTTTCAAATCTCTTGTGAGTTTTATTTTTTTATCCGTAACATCTTTCACCACATAGCCCAATCTGGCACTGGGATCCAATTCTTTTATTACTTTCAAATATGAAATCTTAGCAGAAATCCAAGTAATCTTCCATCTCATCCCATTTTTTTTCACAATATCCAATAATTTTTTTATCGGCTCTTCTGAGTCAATTTCTTTATCATTTATTTCTATATACGGATGTATACTCAAATTTTTACACATCTTAACAAACTCTTCGAAACTAGGGATTTTCTCCCCCTGATATTCCTTTGATTTCCACATCCCAAAATCCAATTGCCTAGCCTTATCAAACGTCATATCATTTATAGATCCAGTTCCATTTGATGTCCTATCCACAGTATCATCATGAAGACAAACCGGCACCTGATCCGCAGTAAAATGTATATCCGTCTCTACATAAAAATATCCCATTTTCTTTGATAACCTAAAGGCAGACAGCGTATTCTCCGGTGCCACCTTGTTATATCCTCTGTGACTAATAGACTTAAGTACCGGATTATAGGACTCTGGCATATTACCATCATATATCGTATCAATAATCTGATCTTCTTCTTTTTTCTTTAATTTTTTATTCGCCATAACCTTAATCCTACATTTTGCGCTAACCTTTTTATTGCGCTTTGATGTAGCCTTAATCACTGCTATCCCCTTCTTTTTAGCAATGACAACACCTTTTTTTGACACCTCTGCAATTTTTTTATTGCTACTACTCCATCTAACTTTTTTAGATTCTTTAGATGGCTTAACTATTTTAACCTTTAAGTTAGTCCGCTTACCAACCATAAGTTTTATTGTCTTCTTATTTAGGACAATCTTTTTTAATTTTTTTGATTGGCCGGCATTAACCTTTTTTACTTTGCTGGCATTGATTTTTTTTACTTGGCTGGCATTAACCTTTTTTATTGGAGCAGGGAGGCTGATTGATAAAACTGTTATAAGCAGTAATGTTATAATTCTTTTAGATTTCATCCAAACCTCCTAACTTCCTTTTGGCGCAATATTTTTATCTGCTTTTACTTGGTATAAAAAGCATTGTATTTTATTTTTACCTTCTTTATTTTCTTAATATCAGATTTTGATAAATTAATAAAATATGCGCTAGAATAATATTTCACCATTGGTGGATAATATATTACCATTTCTTTATCCATATTCACTTTGTCTATATTTATTATGAGTTTATTTTTTTCTTTATTTAGCATCTTTAAATCACTAGTACAAAATGTTTCATCTACAGTGTCCACAGCAAAAATCAATGTTTTTTTCTTAAAATATTTTTTAGTATACTTCTTTAATACTTTTAAATATTTAGACGATGAATTGAAATTTTTGCGAATATATTTTTTCAACTTTTTAAGTTGCTTATACGATTTTACGATTTTTTTATAAGATGTTTCTCTTCTATCTTTGGCATATCTATCAGCTATTTTTACTTTTTTAATTTTTTTAGACTTAATCACATTTTTTGTTCTAACATATTTACGGCATTTACATATTTCACATTGATAAACATAGTAATTATCAGTTGATTTATCATATGATTTTTCGTAAAACCAATAATGCTTTAAAGGGGATCCATATATATCATTGAGGCAATTAGGCTCTAAATCTTCCTTCTTAGAAATATCATAGCTATCATTTTCATCAAATTGAATATAATATACGCTTGATTTAGCTGAGATATTTTCAATATCATTCATATTCATTGTTATCATTATTAGTAGCATAAAAGATATTATTTTTTTCATATTAAGTATCCTCTTCTTTCTTTTTTTCATCGTACCAGGACAACTGTTAATTTTCCAAACATTCACTTCTTTAATTATATCAAATATAAAACATATCTTCTACAACCACTCACCTTTTATCAAACCTACAATTCCATCTAGCACCCTACTATCCAAAGGTCTCTCGGAGGTTTCCATTGTCACAAACAAATTATCCCCTAGAACATATCCTTCTCTCGCATACATCTGCAGTTTAGAAATCGCATTATTAGCATATTCCTCATTATCCATCATTCCAAAATGTTCGAAGATAATGTTTCTTCTTCTAATTTCATCTAAAATCGTAAAATCCGGGAACACTATCGTACCATTTAGTAATTTTAATGGATACTCATATCGATACGCAATATTTTCTTTATATAACTTATCTGCAATAATCTTCTCAGACTTTGACCTGACACGTTCTCCTTTGTCTGTGTATATTTCCGCATCACCATTCCAAAATTCTTTTCCGCAATACTCGCATGCTTCCCATTCGGACCGGAATTGCTCATCCGTTGGTTCTATTGGTTCAATCATTCTTTGTTTCCCCCTCCCCAATATCTCGAAAACTTGACTTGGTTCTGTCCTCCCAAGCCCTCTGATACACCGATCTATAACATTAAGTCTTTCTTCTAGCTTTTTCTTAAGCTTGTTATAATACTCCATTTTTACAATATCGGCCACCCATTCTTTTTCTTTTATAGGTAAATACTTCATTGCTTCATCCGCTTCTCTAAGATAAAACTGGAATGAGTTCCCCCTAGTTTTTACTATTACTTTTTCTCCTGGAACCTGCTTATTTTTCAATTCTTGATTTGTTATCCTAAGTAGTTTTTCTATCTTTTGTCTTTCTTCATATAATTCTTGAATTAATCTCTTCAAATAATTCATCTCCTCTCTTTTTTTCTTTGCCTGCACCCTATGTAGCATTTTCGCTTTACAGGGTGTACTAGTTTTCCTCCTTTCCAGCCATGCCTGCACCCCACACAGCATTTTCGCTTTACAGGGTGCACTTGATTTACTCCTTTCCAGCCACGCCTGCACCCCACACAGCATTTTCGCTCCGCAGGGTGCACTTTATCGCCTCCTTTCCTGCTTCACCTGCACCCCACACAGCATTTTCGCTTTACAGGGTGCACTTGATTTACTCTTTTCCTGCTTCACCTGCACCCCACACAGCATTTTCGCTCCACAGGGTGCACTTGATTGCCTCCTTTCCTGCTTCGCCTGCACCCCACACAGCATTTTCGCTTTACAGGGTGTACTAGTTTTCCTCCTTTCCAGCCACACCTGCACCCTGTACAGCAATTTTATCCTGAAGGGTGCAACTTCCCACCCATTACAGTACACAAATATTTAACATCTTCATTCATACCTTATGTTGTATGTAAGATTAAAAAATATATCCGCTCCGATCACTCGGTGCGAATATATTTACACATTAACTCATTTCTTCCCTATAAGTCAATAACTAAATCGCTAATTTTCCGATAACAGCTCCGTCATCGTCCTTTCCCAAAATCTCAAAGCCTTTACTTAGGCACAACTTTTGTGATGCTATATTCTCAGGATGCCAGCAGGCATAGATATTTTCAACTTCACCATATGGAAAGCTTTTGATATATTCAATACTTTGATATAGCTCATATAATCCTCCTATGTTTGTTTCGGATTCATCTGAGCATAAGTTTCAATTTTATTTTATGCTCAAACTACTGAGCGATAACATATATTTTGCCATAAAAAAACCAAGATGCAGCTCACTTGACGAGATACATCTTGGTGTCTTTTAACACTATTATTTTACTTTCTTTATTTTTGACCACTTTCCTTTGGTCTTCTTTCCGTTCTTAACTACGTATGCCTGAAGTTTTACGAATAATTTTTTACTTTTATATTTCTTAAACTTATTTGATTTAATTGTTAATTTAGTTTTCTTGCCTTTAATGGATTTATTATATATTACGTATTTTTTTGAGAAGATTTTTTTCTTAGCTACTTTTATATTTACTCCCGTAATATCTTTTATTTTTTTGAAACTTACTTTGATTACATTTTTCTTTTTGGTTGCTTTTGTTATCTTAATCTTCTTAACTTTGACAGGCTTAGTTTCTTCCTTCTCTACGTATGTTCCAATTGATACATACTTGCCTTCTCCTGCTACAGCTTTTACTACCGCCTTAGAATATTTATATCCCAATGCATATATTAAATTAAGATCATTAAGAGGATAGGATTTTAAGATACCTTCCTGCGCATAAGCTACATTATTTAAAATCAAATCATCTAATGTTTTCTGCTCTGATTCCTCAAAAGGCTTTAACTCGTCCTCATCAAAAATTGTAAAATAGATTGTTGCGGCAGAAGTAAATGTTCCCAATGGTTGCGGATGCAATGAATCCTTGCAATAATAATCCTTGCCATAATTGACGTATATATCGTAATACGCCTCACCTGCCGGAGCTAACTTCGCACCAACCTTGTTTGCAGTCTTGATGTAATTGTCTGTGAAATATGGAAGTCTGCTATTAGGATTTTTTATCACATATTTTTTAGGCCAAGGCTCGTAAAATACAATCTGCGCATTCGGATTATATTCCTTAACAATCGGAATAATTTTATCTGCGCCCCTTTGCAATTTATCTGCATCAAATGTGCTGACAATATCCTGAAGCACAACAACATCGAAACCACCCTCTTTAATTGCACTGACTACATTGGCTGCGCTGGAATTGTACTCTAAACTTTTTCCACCATTGGTAGCGGCCTTTACCTCAATGTCATGACCGTTTCTTTTAGCTAGGCCCTGAACGACATTGCAAACTGTATTGTAATAGGTGAATGAATTTCCAATAAACAATACTTTTTTGATTTCTTTCTTTTCAGTTTTTACTTCCTCAGCCATCAGACTTAATGACGATGTCAAAAGCAACGTGATAGCCATAAGCAGGCATACTATTCTTTTTAATCCCTTCATAAATGATGCTCCTCTCTTATTATTTTCTAATTTTCACAATCTTTGATTGCGCAATGACCACCTTATTTTTATTAACAGCTACAATATAATATTTGTATTTTCTTCGATTTGCCTTGCTCGTTTTATGAACAAATTTAAGTTTCTTAAGAGTCTTAATTTTCTTAAATTTCTTTCCTGATTTTGCGGCAAATACAATATATTTTTTGACGCCTTTAATTTTTTTCCAACTCAATTTAGTATATTTCTTTTTGTATTTCTTATACTTAACCCTAATCTTCTTAGTAACTTTAGTGTTTGTGCCAGAACTATTTTCCTGCTGAGAAATATTTGATGGCGCCTGTGTTGTACCCTGGATATTTGATGGCGCCTGTGTTGCAGTCTGGATATTTGATGGTGCCTGAGTTGTGGTTTTATCCGTTGACGGATTTGATGTTATTAAAGATGTGCTGGTAGGCTGCGTTATCTCCTCTACTTTTTCGCCCTCTCCCACATCATAACTTGATGTTTTTAAGACATAGAATTCATAAACTGCCCACCAATGTCCTTCATTTTGGGTCTGCTCAATTTTCACATATCTTGCCACCTGATTACCTACAGAATAAATATTCTGATTTTCTCCGCTAGCGACCTCTCTCCAATCCGTGCCGTTGTTTGATAGTAATATTTTATATCCTCTAGGAACATCCCCTGATTTTCCTAGTGTAGTTACAATAGTATCAAATTCTATATTTTTTCCCATGTCTACCTGGTACCATTGTCCCGGTTTTTGGGCGTCCATAGTAGTCCATTGGCTATACAAATCTCCGTCTAGAGATTTTGCAGCATTTTCATTGTATGTGCTAGCACTTGCCACCCAATTACTTCGATTAATGGAGGTGCTTAAACTAGACTGTGCATCTATTTCTAAGGAAGACGAAAATCCTTCCACCACTGATTTCATTCTGCTTTTTTCTTCGTCCGAATAATCTGCCACAACATTATCTAGACTTACATTGCCATTGCCCTGGGAAAACTTAGCGTTGTTAGAGTTGAAGCTTGATGAATAGATATTAATATCACTTCCCGCATTAATATCAAGGGCGCAATTATATCCTCTAGCTTGAAAATTGGCATTACTTAAATTAAGTGTACCACTATTAGATTCCATTACAACAGATTTTTCAGGATATCCCCAAAGATCTGTATTATATAAATTGGCTGTAAAATTCGAATTTGACTTAGCTTCAATATATCTGGTTATTGGCGTATCATTATTTAGTGAAACTATCTGGTTATCGATAAAATCCATTTTGCCAGTTAATCCGGAATCAAAATAAATAGCCTTTCTTGATCCGTCAATTCCTAACCCCATAGATATCAAATCCTTAGGGCCGCCTTTTCCATCGTTTACAAGTTTAAGTCCAATGTAGGCTCCGTATGGAAAACAATTATAGAGGCTCTCGTTCTTACAATCTCCAATAGTTAAAAATTCTAGTTCTCTTAATTGCTGATCATAAACTGCATCTCCGTTTCCGGCAGGACTGTTAGGGAAACTTCCAAATTTTGATTCCTGCCCACATGCATAAATTATGGTGTTAAACATTAAATTGTTTATAATTCCGTTTTCTGAATCGCCACCTACTTTGACGCACTGATGTGCCACGTGACCGGCTAAGAAATCCACGTAATGATTATCACACTTGTATGTTGCTAAATCCAAGGCTCTTGATGCCGCTCTGATTCCTGTGTTAATCACATAAATATCCGATCCCTGTCCCTGAATTGCATATGGATAATCTATTGCATTATATTTTCCATTGCCATCAAGTTTATAAACCTGCTCCGGATAGTTTATGATAATTCCTCTAATACCGCCTTTGCGGCCTATTCGTATAAACGCAGTTCCATTGGCATTCCCCTTGTTAGCATAGGACTCTAAAATCGCCCCCGAGCCATGTGGCACCGAACTTACATCAGTGGCTCCTCTTAATTCTACATTCTCTGGAATCGTCAATGTTCCATCTACTCGGTAATGTCCTGATGGCAAAAATACTATTCCTCCACCGTTATTGCCGGCATCTCTTAACGCATTGTTAATGGCCTTTGTGCAATCGCCTGCTCCGCCATGATTATACGTAACTTCAGCATTATACGGTGCCTTAGTAACTACATATAAATCCGTTTTCGACGGCATATGACTCTTAAACAATGCCTTTTTTATATCAAATGCCGGCACGTTGTAAGCCACGCTTTCCTTATTATCTAAGTTTGATTTGTAAATTGAATTATTTAGAATAGTTTTTTCTTTCTCAAAACTACATCCAGTCAAAGTTACTCTTCCTAAATTACCGATGACAATCTGAGGTGTCTTATTCTTAAATGTGTTATTGGTACTAACAAATGTACCGCCATCCATATTTACTAATCCTTTATTAACAATAGAATCTGTCATCAATACTTTAGTAGACGATGTCTTATCTACATTTATGGCGTACTTAGTACATGTTATGTTAGCCTTTACAAACTGCACCACATCGCTGGTACCACCTTTTACTACAATCCCATTCTCACAATTATAAATGTTTATATCATCAAACAATATTCCCACATAATTGCTGGTATCAAACACAATGGCATTTTTACAGTTTGTTAAATTGTATTTGTAATGATGGCCGTTAGGTGTGGAACGATTTCCATCATTGGAATAATTGGTGTTGTAACCTATGTTATAGCCATCCACGTCAATTAAACATGTGTATGACCAATCATTTCTTCTCATTATAACGCCTGTGGCATTGTCATATATGTACTTCTCAAATTCCGATCCCTTTTCAGGCGCCCCCGAAAGTTTAGAACCTGACCAATAGTCCGGTGATAAGTTTACTCTATCCACCCTTCCTACATCGGCAATACAGTCAATCTCAACGCCCTTCTTCAGCGCTGTTCCATACACGCCGTTAACCACCGGCGATGCTCCAAAATTATCCTGATTGTACCAAACTCCAATGTATGAATTGACCAAGGTTACATCCTTTATATTTACATATTCATTTCCGAAATAATTGTTCACACCTATCCTAATAGTAGGCGAATATGGCACAATATTATCAGCCCTCTGCTCCGGATACCAAATGGTTAAATTAGTGCATCCGCTCTCCGGCTCCGTCTCGATAAATGGCTGATCTTTTTCTCCGCCATTTCTTCCAATATACGCCATTAAAATAGTTCCATTGTCTAGTGACTGCGACTTGACAGGTTTTCTCCAATCTCCTCGTAATGTAACTCCCTTAGGAATTCTTAGCGAACCTGTAATCTTATACTTACCTGCCGGAACATATACAATTGCTCCACCTATATCCCTAGCTTTATTTAACAATTTCTGAAATATTTCAGTATTGTCACTATTTCCTGTACTATCAGCACCGTAATCTTTTACATTATAAGCATACACAAACGCGTCATCCCTTGCTAAATTTTTAGCAACTTTATATTGAGGAGCCCCTATATCAGCTGCTTTTGTGTTGGCATAAAAAAATAACGTAGCTGCAATCACTACGAAAACAGTAATACCAGTGTTTATCAATTTTTTCATTATACTTCCCTCTCTTTTTTAATCATCACTCCTTCTAGGGTATCATATTTTTATGTGGTATTCAATTTTTATATGCTATTCAATTTTTATTCACTTTCATTTGTTTAGTTCCTGCTTTTAGTCAAATGCTTCTTCCAGATGTCCAGTTCCAGCTTTTAGTCAAATGCTTCTTCCAGATATGATTTATTCATCTATTCTAGTGTTTTTTCTGTAATAGATGAATCGCGCCGGCACGTTTTCTTGATGGCACTCATCTATTTCGGCATTTCTACTTAAATAGATGAGTCGCGCCAGCGCTTTTTCATGATAGCACTCATCTATTTCGGCATTTCTACTTAAATAGATGAGTCGCGCCAGCTTAATTCCTTCTTCTCACTCATCTATTTCGGCCTTTCTTCTTAAATAGATGAGTCACGCCAGCGCTTTTTCTTGATAGCACTCATCTATTTCGGCATTTCTACTTAAATAGATGAGTCACGCCGGCTTAATTCCTTCTTCGCACTCATCTATTTTGACCTTTCTTCTTAAATAGATGAGTCGCGCCAGCACTTTTTCTTGATAGCACTCATCTATTTCGACCTTTCTTCTTAAATAGATGAGTTCCACGAGCCATCATGCCTCTCCACCACCATTTCACTAATTCCATTTTTTATATTCCGGATCCACCTCAATCCCCTTAGGAATATTTTTTTCATTTATTTCTTTCCAAATAAATCCCATTGAATGACCTTTAGGTTCTTCGTTAACATCTGACATTACATCAACAATCCAATTATCAGATTTTGTATCTTTTAAAGTATATACACTATTGTATTCTCCATCTTGTTTGTAATATCCAATAATTGTATCAGCATCTGATGGTTTTGCCGCCGCAAACGGTCTGTACACTTTTCCATTATATTTAATTTCCATAACATCAAACTGTTTGCTGTCTTCAATAACATATTCTTTTAAATCCTCTTTTTTTACATCTTTATTTTTATTTCCACACGCAGTGACAAACACCATTGTCATCAAACATAAAAAAACTAGATACTTCTTTTTCATTAAATTCTCCTCCTAATCATGTTTTTTCTTTGCCCTCAGCAATAATTCTTCTTCCATCTTGGCATCAGCCTTATAAGGATATTTCTCCATTACCTTATAAAAATCATTATAATATTTTTCTGCCTTCCCCTCATCTTCCTCCACCAGCAACGCATGCGCATACTGGTATCTAGGCGTTGAAATCATTTTTCCTGCCACTTTTAAAAATGCTTCAACCTCTTTATCTTCATAAATTTCATTAATTTTTTCTTTTGAATAATCCAATAAAATTCGACAATACATTATCTCTAGCTTCATTGTATTTTTATGAATCCCGATCATTGAATCGGTATGTTGCAATATATATTCGCCTAGCTTTATTGCCTCGTCAAACTCTCCTAAATCCATTAATCTCATAAATCGATAAATAAAAATCGATGCGGAAACTGAATCATATTCGCCAGAATCCAAATCTATTTCGAAATATTCTTCTGGCATCTCTCGAAGCCTCTTTTTCATTATAGTTTGCTCGTATATATATAATGTGTTTGCAAAGGCCTTGCGCGCTTTAGGATTCTTCTTCAATTTCAATATATTCATTCCATCATTAGCCAGCTGTTTTGTTCTCATTGGAATCCCATTATGCAATGTAAGTAAAAATCCAATTGATGAAAAGTTTATCAATATTGCATTAACAATCGCGCCTCCATCACATAATATATATATAACAGTTCCAAGCATCGCTGTAATAAAGTTCATTAGAACTCCACCGAGATTATACAAAACGAAAGGAACTTCATCGCCTTTATCTTTTGGCGGAATCATAAGGCATTGTCCTCCAGCCCCCGGAACATGATACTTTTTTAATTTCAGTTTTCCATTATCGTTTAGCAGCATAACATTTGCCACCATGAATGAAGAAAACCGGTATCCGCTAATCAGCCCAAAAATTAGATGTCCACACTCATGAATAATTATATGCAAGAATAACATCGATATAAACAAAAATATTTCAATAATAAAGGGCACCAATGATTCCAATCGCGTTGCTTTTTCACCAAACATTTCTTTTTCAATTCCATTAGCAACAATTCCGCCAATCACACCTACAATTATAAATCCAATGAACACTAATACATCACTCAATCTTTTTTTCAATGCCTCTACCTCATTTTTTAAACATATACATTCTCTCTATTATATCAGACTTATGGCGCCTCTACCTTGCTGAACCCTGCACAAAAATTCTTTCCTTCAGGGTTCAGCTCTTTGCGCAGTCATACAACAATCCTGCACCTTCTAGAATATAAAAGTTACAATGCAGTCAATTATAAAAATTATTAGCAGTATTCTTCCCACAATCTTAAACACCCTCTCCTTGCCTGAGAATTTGTCAATAAGAGGTTGTAACACATACAATAAAAACATAGATCCAATGCCGAATCGCAAGCTTGATTTCAACGCTATTCTTCCCTGAAAGTTAATTACGTATCCATCGTTAGCGCTGTAAAACCAAGGTGGATTATTTTTGCCATTCTTTACATACTCCCATGAAGTTGGGCTAATCATATAGCTAGCCACTAACTCCACTAAGGATGTGACTACAAATGCTGCAATAAAAGCTAAAATAAACTTTACGCAAAATGCCAATATCGTAGAAGCTGAAGATATCTTTTCAAGTTTCATCTTTCGGATTGGATTTACTGTAAGCATTAAAACCAGCATCCCGAATCCATAAATTGGCAAATAAGGGCCAAATAGCACTCCTCGATTTTGAAATCCGTGATGGTTTTCAAACATAATTACTGGCACTTCATAAATCCACCCAACCACTGCTGCACATATGAAGTACATAAAATATTTTACAATCCAATCATAAGCTTTAATTAATTTTTCTCTCATTTTAACATTTCCCTCTATTTATAATTTATTTTTTTAAGCTTCACCCATTTCCCGTAAGCTACATTTTTCGTATATAATCCGACTTTATAATAGGTAAATGCTCTTATTCGAATATAATATTTTCTACCTCTTTTCAACTTCTTACGAAATGAGGTCGCAGATTTAGAGACAGTAAATTTAGAAGATTTTGAGAAGGATTTCCTTTTACTAACTTGAATTTGATATCCACCAATCTTCCCTATTTTCTTCCATGAAAGTTTCAGTTTCTTACCTTTCCATTTTGCTTTAAAACCTTTAACCTTCTTGACTTTTGGAACTTTTACTCCTAGCACACTTAAAGATTCCGACGCCTTGGCTGATTCTTTTTCTGTAAATGTTTGTGTTCCTTTGACAGATTCTTTTTCTGTAAATGTGTATGTTCCTTTTTCCTTCACAGTTTCTGTTTCTATCTGAAATTGCTGGGATTCTGTTTTAGTAGATTCGATATTAACCGGCTGAAATGTCGTGCTGTTTAGATAAACATCTTTTTCTGACCAATTCACAAAACGGATCTGTATCGCTTCCTCTGTCATATCATAACAAACTACCCACTCTGCATCCGGAATTTTTACATCCACATCAAATGGAAAATCATTGTAAAGCATACTGTCTTCTATAATCTCTCGTCCATATGGGCAGGCCGGAATCACAATAGGTGCTTGTAATCCATGATTTGTCACCACCCTAAGTTTTCGTTTTGTTCTGGTGTCATTGGAAACTCTAAGGTGAATCCCGTCTTCTGATTTTCGTACTGATGAAACATATAACCTATCAGTCTGAGAAACATTTTCTTCTAACTGCTTTGTAAATTCGCCATCGCAATCATAAAGATTCTTACTGTTTCCACCTAAATGAATATTCTTGATAGACAGATTAGTAATAGTTTGATTATTGGCCCGAATCATCATCGCGTAATAAACGCCGCCATTTATATAACAATTTTCAAAAGAAATATTATCTGCATTGCTGTAGCGCATAGTCATTGTTAGTGGACAATTCAGTGCTCCGGATGGTTTCGAAAAAGGAATGCAAGGAACTTCAAAACGACAATTATCCAAATGAATATTTACATTGTCTTCGCCTGAGCTACTACCAAAAATCTGAAATCCATCCACATGATTTTCATTTGCCTCATCTGCTGGATGAATTAAATCAGCCACCATACAATTAGTAAAGGTACAGTTTTCTCCCGGATTTATTCCATCTCCATTGGTTCCGCTGCCGAAATAGCAATTATTAAAATTAGCATTGCTTCCGGAAAAATGTGTAAATGTACAATTTTCAAATTGGCTAGTAGCGTTCTTTCCAGAGCTAATCACCAATGATTGAAATTTGCAATTTCTAAAAATAAGATGAACTTTATTCGTCAGTTTTTCTCCATTCTGAATACTGAAATTCGATGAACTAAAATCATAATTTTCAATTACAAGTTCCTGTGGAAATTGTGCGGACTGATAGAATAAATCAAGCTTTCGATCCATCCCTCCTGAAGGCTTGATTTTTATCCCGGAAATAATAAGTTCCGCTGGAGCTTGTATCAATTCTCCTTTAATTCCAGTGTTATATTTATCCGGAATCACTTTAATATCTTCTAACTGCTGAGTTATGTGTATTATGTTATTCGTGGGAATATTTTCTGCTGCACTTCTCTGGTGGTTCATAAATGCTATACCTGCAATACCGCAAGAAAGAATTATTCCTCTCAACAAAATTTTTGTTATTATTTTTCTTTTTAACATTCTAGTCTCTCCACTAAATAAATTTTTCTTAATTATTTGATTGTCGTCTTAATTCTACCACATTACAGCATTCACTGGCCAATTTTTTCCTTTTCCCCTATTGACACCCTTTCCATTTTGCGTTATTATCATCGTAATATTTTTTGAAAGGAGTTCTTCACATGTTTCAGTTTGTATCCAGATATTCATACAACAATATCAACACCGTGCGCGTCAATTATGTGTATGGTTTTGATGATGTACGTAAATATATGGATACCATGGAAGAATAAGTTTCAGCATAACAGATTATAATATACTGACCACTTATCTTTTCTGGATAAGTGGTCTTTTATTTTTTAGATTAAAGGAGGAGTTACCTATGGGATTGAAACAATTAAATGAGCTTGTACAACAAGGCAAATTAGTATTGCCTGATTATAAGAATTGTATTGCCAACCTTCCAAACTCTGTTTTGAAAAAATTCGGATTGGAAACATTAGGAAGTTCGCTCCCATTGGCAGACCAATATATGGTGAAAAAATATAAGAATATTGTTGTTCTGCTCTTGGACGGAATGGGAACACACATCCTGGAAAAGCACTTAGAAAAAGATGGATTCTTTCGAAGTCATCTGAAAGGAACTTACAAGTCCACGTTTTTGTCTACCACTGTTTCCGCAACAACTTCTGCCCTCTCCGGCTTGCAACCTTGTGAGCACAGTTGGCTGGGTTGGGATTGTTACTACCCACAAGTTGACCAGAACGTAACTGTATTTTTTAACACCATTCAGGGAACCGAGACTCAGGTGGCTGACTACAATGTTCCGTGGGCCGTGACGCCATACGAAGATGTTGCCACACGGATGAATCGTCTGGGAAAAACCGGTTATATGGTTGCACCGTTTATCGAACCGTACCCGCAAAGTCTGGAGGAAATCTGCTCCAAAGTAAAGACGCTATGCGACCAACCGGAAGAAAAATACATTTACGCTTATTGGAATAACCCGGACGGACTGCTTCATAGACATGGCTGTGATTCTGACATTGTCCACAATGCAATGATTGAAATGGAAACTACGGTAAAGAAGCTGTTCGAGTCTCTGGATGACACACTATTACTTATCACTGCTGACCACGGACATCTGGACACAGAGGCTACTATCATTACCGATTATCCGAAAATCATGGATTGTCTGGAAAGAATGCCTTCTCTCGAACCACGTGTTCTCAACCTATTTGTTAAGGAAGAACGAAAAGAATGTTTCGAAACAGAATTCCAGAAAGAGTTTGGCGAAAAGTTTGTTCTACTTACCACGGAGGAAGCACTGGAACTGAACCTTTGGGGAACCGGAATCCCTCATAAAGAATTCCGCTCCATGCTTGGAAACTACATTGCCATTGCCACCGGGAACCTGTCTATCTTTAATGACGAAGAAGTGTGGCTATCTATGCACGGAAGCCTGACACCGGAGGAAATGTTGATTCCGTTGATTGTACTAGAAGGGTAAAGAGAGTCAGGATATGTTTTATCCTGACTCCCCATTTCCTTATACCACTATTTTCAACTAGTCCTGCTGAAAAAATGTAATCCTCATTTATACAATTACATATCTCGCAGAGCTCAATACGTTCAACGCTTTAATTATCTATTAGTTTTCTAACCGTCTTCACCTGGTTGTTCAGCATATCATATTCTAACTCTCTCGTAACGCGATTCAGTCCCGATGCTTCTAACGTGATAGTTCCATCATATGAAATCTCATTCAGAAAACCGAAAAATTTCTCAAAGTCAATATTCCCTGCGCCAACCGGAAGGACCCGCTCTCTCAATGTTTCCCATTCCATATATCCACCAGCATAATCGTTGACGTGATAATGTTTTACATGATCAATTTTGTTGAAACCATAGATTCCATCCATTTGCCCATGAAACGCCGCCATCTTCGTATCAAAGATATAGGAAACATCCGGATATCTTTCTATGAGCCAATTCCAATTGCAAAAAGGATTGTATTTATTGCAAATCACATTTTCAATCAATAATTCAATGTCATATGAATCGGAAATCTGTCTCAATTCTCCATATGCTTCAATGTTCTTATCTATCTGTTGATCCGATGTAGTTCCATTCCACAAGTGGAACACGGCTTTCTTCGCACCAATTTCTTTAGCAATTTCACAATTCGTTTCAAACCTACTCACAACTTTGGAAAGACCTTCCTTTACAATCATTTCTCCCATAGATTTTTCAAAATGCATTACCGGAATATCTGTGTCCAAACTCTTTACTACATCAATTGCTTCATCTTTTCTCTCATACCAGTCTCGATACATCATAAATTCCAATCCATCGCAATCCAATCGTGGAACAATATCCTTTAATAACCGAAACTCTTTTCCATTCACATAACCAAGCAATGCTCCTGTTGATATTAACACTTTCATTCTTTCTGCTCCTACTCTCAGTGGAAGTTATGCTATCACTACCACTAAACTTTTATCTATTATACTTCAATACCCACTTTATTCTCCCTTCCGTAATATTCTAACTACAATAGTATTTGAATAATAATGTCAATTGCTAAAACAGCTAATCCATTTATAAATAAGAACCAAAAATATATCTTCCGATTGCAATATCTCAATACATAAGCAAGTTTTGGTTTCTTTGGATCATAATAAACATCCACCTCTGTACCCTTTGGATAAAGAATTGACATTGGATTTTTAAAAACACTAAACATTGAATTAGTTTTATAATTAACTATCAATCTTTGCTTATCATCCTCTGCAAAATCGACTTCATTCTCTGTGGCCATCGGAGTACTGACATTTTTCAATATGTACCCTTTGTATTCCGGGCCAACAACTTTATACTGCTTGCCTTCTACAACATAAGTAACTACAGGTAAAAATATACCTCCGTTCCTACTCGCTAATGTGTATCTTTTTACAATTCCCTTTGTTTTATTTGTACATCTTTTTTCCTGAATTAAGTACTTGTAATAGACTTTATAGGCAATTAACAGAATTACTAAAGCTC
>CACZSI010000068.1 GCA_902783775.1 uncultured Lachnospiraceae bacterium | reverse complement strand
TGTAAATAGACATTCTATGATAAGTTGAAGAGCTGAAAGTACCAATTGTGTGCTTTCGGCTCTTGTTTATATAAGTATCATAAAAAATGCGCAGGTCAACAGCACCTGGCTCAACCAGGCGCTGTCAGCTAGGCGTTATTTATTGATTAATCAGGCAGACGACCTTCGTACATAATACTCAGTTCACACTCTCTTTTTCCCATATAATGGTGTATTATAAAATGCATGCTTTCCAACCTTCTTTACTTTTGATAAATTTTTAACTTTCTTTAATTTATATGCTCCAGTAAACGCATAATTATTAATTTTCTTAATAGTCTTTGGCAAAATTACTTTTTTAAGAACTTTTGGATTATCCATGTAAGAAAACGCGTGATAAGCAATTTCTTTAACGCTTTTTGGAATCTTTAATGTATTTTTCGATCCCTCATATCTTTTCTTTCCTTTTCCTTCATTAATTTTGGTATATCCACAATATTTTATCAATACACCATCGTAAGAAATAAACATATTATTATATTCTTTTACATTATATTTTTTAGACAGAAAGATAAAATTATCACCTGGCTGGCAAATATTTCTGATGTCAACAAGTACATTTCCGCGCCACTTTCCAGATTTCAGTTTCCATTTGAAATCAACATTCTCTAAATCATCATAATCTATATCTTTATTCTTATCCCATTTGATTCTCTTTACTGAATGAGGAATGGTAACAGTTTTCAACTTATTACAAAAAATATAATAACTATCACAATTCCAATCTTCGCTTGCCGAATACTTACCATAATAATATAGAAATGCATCTGCTAAAATAACCTTACATCCGTTTCTAACTTTCACATGTTTAGTAGATGCAGGTACCATTACTAATTTTTTACCATTCCTAGTATAAATCAGATTGCTAAATACCTTGTATTTTTTATCCTTCTTTGACAAACTTATCTTTTTGGCTTTATAGAAATAAGTCATAACATTAGGATTAAAGTCGCTGTTTAAAATCAAGTGGTCTGTTTTTGGCAATATTTGATAAAGTCTTTTATCTCCTCCTCTAATAGCGCCTTTCAATGGATAGCCTTCTTCATCCAACAGACTTGGATCGTATGTACTACAATTAAAGTTTCCTGGCATAACAACTTTTTTAATGTGTCCACCTATCATTGCATTGTAACCAAAGTTCTTTACAGTTGCGGGTACTACGATAGAATTCATTGTAAGTCCTGCCAATGACTTCATACCAATTTTTTCTACAGACTTTGGAATTACAATTTTCTTTAAATTCTTTAAATCTCCAAATGCATAATCAGCAATGGCTGTTATTCCTTCATTAATCACCACCTGCTCAATGTCATCTGCATTAACAACTTCACGGTAGGACTTAGTTGCAATTCCTGTTCCACTGACAGTTAAAATCCCATCACTAAATGTATACTCCACCTTTCCCGGATTTGCATCCATATACATTAGCTCACACACGTTATACGGTTCAACAAATTTAATTTCTTTTTTATTTGCATAAACAGTATTTGAACTTGGGACCACCATTCCTCCCACAATCAAAAATGCTAATGACATTGCCAATACTAAAGCCGATTTTTTCATATCAATATCTCCTTCCTATGTTGGCCTTTAATATTTAAACGAAGAATTTTGGGATTTTATTTCAGCTTGTTGAAGTTTTTATAGGAGGTATATTATGGGATTACTGAAGGAACACTTATTCTAGAAGGTGACTATAAACTTTTATAAAAAGATGAAGAAAGACAGATAATTAGAGAGAGTATGTAGGAGACGCTATAAGCAAGTGCAGAATTAAATTGAATGAAATCGAGGTATAAATATCTCGATTTTTTTGTGAAAATCGCTGATATACTAAGCATATCAGATATAGGTATTCCTTTACAGGAATACCTATATAAAAAAATGTTGTTTACCCTCAATAGTAAACGGAACGGAGGCTATATGAAAAAAAAATCAAAAATTTATGTATTAGTAATTTCATTGTTGACAGCGTTTATGCTTATTGGATGTTCGGAAAATAAGAATGATAGCGAAAAGACGAGCCAAAAGAATAAAGGAACAATTACTGAAACGAAGGCTGATAACAATAATGAAAAAAAAGAGAACGTTGGTTCTGTTGGAGAGGCTAGTGTTGATGACTCAATAGCAAGTAGTAATTTTGATGCAGATGCTGTATCGAATGGTATAGAAGTAAAATCCTATACATATAAATCTTATAGTACATATTATTTAGTATTAGTATTAAAAAATACAGTTAATGATTGTGCATTAAACGTTTCTGTAGATTTGCTTGATGGAAATGAACAAATTGTTGGAACAGAAGATGGCGAGATTTCTGCATTCGCAAAAGATACAGAAGTAGCATTAATTTTTAATTCTGATCAAAAATTTTCAAAATTTAAATGGGAATTTGAACCAGAGCCATGTGAGTATTATAATCCAGTTGTGCAAAACTTAAAATGTGACGTAAATACTGCTAAAAATAAGGCAATTATAAGTGTGGAAAATACTGGAAAAGTACCTGCAGAATTTGTTGAATATACTGCATTGTTTTTTAAAGGAGATAAATTGGTTGATACTAATTGGGGATATGTTGGAGGAAGTGAGGCAATAGAACCAGGAAAAACGAAAAAAAAAGAAACAGATTGCTATGAAAAATTTGATTCTGTAAAAGTTTACTTAAATGGAAGAAGCGAATCTGACTGGTAATTGAATACATTTGGCACGGTAAGGTTTATCGTGCCTTTTTTTAGTCTCTTTTTATAATTTGAAAATACAATTTTGTTTACAATAATGAGCAAGATTTGAGAATTTGCACATTATCATGTATGGAGGTTTGTGCCTGCCAAATCTAAAATATATGTATAGTCATTCAGAAAAATCATTAAAGCGTTAACACTTATATGAATTAAATCAATGAAATATCTTACGGGACATGGAGATGTGCTTCTATCGATATAATAGGTGAAGATATTGCTGTGCCGTGACTGCATCTTGGATGCATAGCCATCGGTAAGAAAGAATTGAGAAATAAAAAGCATTATGCACAGGAGAGATTACCAGAAAAACTAGGCAAGATAAGTCAGGGATAGAAGATGATTGAACTCGTAATCAATGGTGCAAGGATTGATACATTGGTGATTATAGCACTGTTGCTTAACACTACAGTTGATTATATAATTGCCGGAAATAAAAAGTCAAAACGAAAAGAAATATCTTTATGTTCGAAAAAGAGTTGCAGGAAAACTGACATCAACATATGTGGATGTTTATTCTGATGAACTCTACCAACTTTTGCTTAAAAATGCTAAAGAGTCAAGAGCGTTAAATAAAAGAATAAGTCATATTGAAAGAATAGTGTTATCTGAGAAGAAACCGATTGATATAGCAATAGATTTATGCTTATATTGTATGAAAACACAAATATTTATAGATAATAAAACTATTTCTCAAGAGTACTATAGGAATGCTAAAATATTTTTTGTGCGTTAAGTGGAAAAATGATAAATTCATGTTTAGAAAACAAGTGTGAAAAAGGTAAGTTCTCAACTTGCAACCTGCGCATAATCTTATTTGAGAAAGAAATATACTTGCGCATAATCAGGCGATGCTGTTATTCAATCAGTATATGCTTGTGGGTGGAATGCCTATGTCTGTTATTGCATTTATAGAAAATAAAAAAGATTTTTCACAAGCAGATAAGGAAAAGAGAGATATCCTTAAATTATATCGTGAAGATATAATGAAAATAGGTGCGAAATATAGAAGTAAGGTACTTTCGATATATGATCAAATACCAGGATTTTTATCGCAACATGAAAAACGAGTTGTTTTTAAACAGATTAAAGATGGTATTGTTTGTATTCCACCTTATATGACTATAATGCTTTAAATAGGAAAGCGGATAAGCACAATCTATATAAATCTGATGCGATAAATAGGCGGGTGCGCAAGCGATAAACTCTCGCCGTTATCGTAAATGAGTTGATTAGTGGAATAAATAAAGCATGTGATAGTACATTCGCTGGGTATGAAAATAGATGTCTTGGGGATAATGAATATAGAAATTCCCTAAAGATATCATCTTTCTCCCAAATCACTGATATATTTGGGAGAAAGAAGAGGGATATTGGGAGAAAACGAATGAAGAAAAGCAGTTTGAGAAGTTGTTATGAAGTCACTACGTAGTTAATCGAGCGATTAATAGGCATAAAAAATCGAAAAAAATCGAGTGCTATACTACGTATTGCACTTAAAGGTATATCTTGACAGATATACCTTTAATAAAAGACTTAACTAAACATTATAAAAGACTATTGTCTGATCAAGAAGAAGGAGAAGAGATGAAGAAAATTATTAAGACAACTTCAATGACATTAGCATTGTTATTAATGACAGTGTTAGCATCATCATCAGTTTATGCTGAAATAACACATACTACAAGTAGCCATAATTTTGTATCATTGATTCAAAATGTAGAAGTAGGAGAAGAGAACCTTAATACAGCTAAGAGTTGGATTGAGTATATTAATGCCCACGAAGTATTTGAAGGAACTTCAGAGAAGATTGAATCAAATGCATATTTTTACAAGCCTTATGATACAACAGCTCAGAAGCCATTACCAGTAATGACTGTATCAGCAAATCCATCAGATGCATTGCCATCTGTTTATGAAATAGCTAATAGTAAAGGACTAATAGATACAGTTAGAATTCAGCATAGTTCAGTTGGGTTTGCTAGATTAAAGGGTAAATTTAGATGGGATAATACATTAACAAATACATCACTTAAAGCACCTACTGTAATACATGATTATCCTTTTCAGGTTGACATATATACACATATGAAAGCATCAGGAATTAGATTAACATCTAAAGCAGCTAAGGATGCTGATACTATGAATTTATATTGCTATAAGGGATATGCAGAGACTATTAAGGTAGCAATGTTACCTTTTAATCAGGAATATGTTAAGTGGGATAAAGCAGGTAATAATGCAATTCAGTACTTTAATATATCGAATGCTAATAATGATGTAGTAAACGCAACAAAAGAAGACGATGACTGGGATGAAGGAAAACTTACAATCAAAGCACTTGAAGAAGGTAATTCATCTATTAATGTAATCAATCAAAAAAATGCAGACATCCATAAAACTATAAATGTAAAGGTATTTAATAAACCAGAATATGAATTATCAGCTAGCGAAATAAATTTAGCTGAAAACGCTGTAGTAAAACCTGTTAGTATTTCAGCTAAAAACGTAGGTAAAGATAATGAGATTAGGTACAAATGGGTTAGCAGTAATCCTAAAATAGTAGAAGTTACTAACGAAAATTCTAATTATCCTACTTTCAAAACAAAAGAAGCAGGAGATGCTGTTATTACATGTACTTGTAATGATGAAGTTACTTTAAATAATTCTACTGAGGGAGCAGTAAATAAAAAAGTTACTATTCACGTAAAAAAAGATGCTGACTTAAAGAACAAAATAATCACATCTAACAATACATATATTGCCAATGGTGATGTTATAAGATCTAGTAGAGAAGGCGATGAAGTTTTCGTTAGAGTTGAGGAAGCTGGAGAAGAAGCAGTACTAAGTTATGAGTCATCTAATGAAAAAGTATGTACTGTAACACGTAGCAATAGAAGAGGATATTCATTTGTTATTACTAAAAAGGGAAGAGGATTATCAAGAATTAGTGTTTACGTTAAAAACGGTAAAAGAATTGAATTTGACTATATTGCAGAAACTGACCCTAGCCCGGTAGTAGATCCATATTCTAGTGTGGTACCTAATAAAGTAACGCTTCCTAAAAAGCCGAAATTTAGCCTAAAATGTAAAAAGCGTAAGCTAACAGTTAAGGTTAAAAAGGATATATCAAAATATAATGCTACTAAATTTGAAATCCAGATTAAGCGCGGTAAAAAAACCGTATATAAGAAAAATTTCCAAAAAACAACTTTAAAAACTAAGAAGTTTAAAAAGGGAAAATATACTGTGTTTATTAGAACATGCAATGGCGTTAAAAATTCAGCATGGTGTAAAAAGAAAGTAAAAATTAAATAATACAATTTGTAAAAGATATGTACCCTCTTTACTGGACAAACCAGTAAGGAGGGTATTTTTATTTAGCAAGGAAGAAATATGAAATATTACAGAGTACATACTAAACGTTATACAGGGTGGTTGATAAGTCAGGTATGTGATAAAATTATTAAAGAATGAAAGATAAGGAGATTCTATATGAAAAAGGTATTAGTAACCGGAGGAACTGTATTTGTAAGTAAGACGGTAGCAGAATTTTTTGCGGCAAAGAAAGAATATGATGTGTATGTATTGAATCGTGATACGAAAAAACAGCTTGAAAATGTCACGTTAATTTGCAACGACCGAAACGATTTAGGTGACAGGTTGAAGGGGATGCACTTTGATGTGGTACTAGACGTGACTGCGTACACAAAGAAGGACATTTCCGATTTATTAGATGGGTTGGAGTCTTTTGACGAATACATTATGGTTAGTTCCAGTGCGGTGTATCCGGATGCAGGAAAACAGCCTTTTAAAGAAGGGGAACCAATTGGTGCAAATCAATACTGGGGCACTTATGGAACTGATAAAATAGAAGCGGAGCAGGAATTGCACAGACGTGTACCCGGAGCTTACATTTTGCGCCCACCGTATTTATACGGGAAATACAACAATGTATACAGAGAGGCATTTGTATTTGATTGCGCAATGCAGAATAGACCGTTCTATCTGCCTAAAAATGGAGAAATGAAAATGCAGTTTTTCCTGGCAGAAGATTTATGCAGATTAATGGAAATTATTTTAGATAAGAAACCAAAGCAACGCATTTTCAATGTAGGAAACAAGGAAGCAATTAGTGTGAAGGATTGGGTGGCGCTTTGTTATGAAATTGTCGGTACAAGGTTAGAGACCGTCCCTGTAATGGAAGATATCTGGCAACGGGAATATTTTTGTTTTGCCGATTATGAGTATTACCTGGATGTGACAAAGCAGTATGAATTATTGAAGACGGTTACGCCATTGAAGGAAGGTCTGCAACAAGCCTTTGAGTGGTATCAGAATAATCAACAGGATGTCGGTAAAAGAGGGTACATTGATTTTATTGAACAGCGTTGGGAGAAAACAAATGAAATTGAATAACGGGTTTTGTGAAAAAAAATTCAGGTCAATGTTTTTGTCAGGTACATTTACAAAAGCAGTTATGTATATTATGCT
>CACZSI010000067.1 GCA_902783775.1 uncultured Lachnospiraceae bacterium | reverse complement strand
CATAACACCTGCACGTACTGTAGCCATCTGTGGACGGTTATCAGGACAAGCGATTGTAGCGATTGTGTTTCCACCGAAAGCTGGACGAGTCATAAGAAGCTGATTGTGCTTCTGCTCTCTTCCTGGGATAGCTACCATTGGGAAATCACCAATCTCTAATGATGTACAGTCAGCTGTTAAACCTGTAGCTACTCTAGCTGAAACAGTAGGACCTAAATCTCTACCGATAGCTGTAGCACCAACTAACATAATCTCTGGCTTATACTCATTGATTACTGCTGTAAGTGCCTGTGCGTAAGGCTCAGTTCTGTATGTTTCTAATAATGGATTATCAACAACGATTACTCTATCAGCACCATACTCTGCTAAAGTATCTGTTAATCCTTTAATATCTTTTCCGAGAAGTACTGCTGTTACCTTCTCATCTAATTTTTCAGCGAGTCTTCCTGCTTCTCCTAATAACTCTAAAGCGATAGGGCTTAATTCGTTATCTACCTGCTGAGCGAAGACAAATACGCCTTTATAATCTTCTAAATTGATATTCTGCATGATTAAATCTCCTCTCTAATTAAACAATATGGTTTGTTAATAACTTATCCATGATGTAATCAACTGACTCGTCTGGTGTATCAAGAACAACTTTTTCTCCAGCACCCTTACGAACCTTATCTGAAGCCTTAGCGATCTTAGTAGGTGAACCCATAAGTCCTAAATCTCCATCTTCTACATCGATAAGATCTGCTCTACCCCAAGTAGTAATCTCAGCATCAAGTGCATCAAAGATTCCGCCTGGTGTCATATAACGAGGATCATTTAATTCTGAAAGAGCTGTAATTAATACAGGTGTCTTAGCCTTAATCATATGATATCTATCTTCATACTGACGTTTAACTACTACACTATCTCCATCAACCTTAATATCTTCAGCATAAGAAATTACTGGAATTCCTAAATGCTCAGCAATCTGAGGACCTACCTGAGCTGTATCACCGTCGATAGCCTGACGACCTGTGAAGATGATGTCATAATCAGGAATGTTTCTGATTGCTCCTGCGATTGTAGTTGATGTAGCCCATGTATCAGCTCCACCTAAAACTCTATCTGTTACAAGGATTCCCTTGTCAGCTCCCATAGCCATAGCTTCACGAAGAACCTCTTCAGCCTTTGGAAGTCCCATTGTAATAGCTGTAACCTCAGCGCCGTACTGATCTTTTAATCTAAGTGCAGCCTCTAAACCAGCCTTATCATCTGGGTTCATAATTGTAAGCATTGCGCCTCTATCTAATGTACCATCTGGATTGAATTTAACTCCACCCTTTGTATCAGGTACCTGTTTTATACAAACAATAACTTTCACTTTAGTACCTCCTAAATTACTTTAATAAGTCAGCAGAAATTACCATACGCTGAACTTCTGATGTTCCCTCATAGATCTCTGTGATCTTAGCATCTCTCATCATGCGCTCAATATCGTACTCTCTGATATAACCATATCCACCGTGTAACTGAACTGCCTTTGTTGTAACTTCCATTGCAACCTCAGCAGCGGCAAGCTTAGCCTGAGCAGCCTCAACTGAATATCTAGACTTTGTAGCTTTTGCCATTGCAGCTCTGTAAACTAATAACTTAGCTGCTTCTACCTTTGTAGCCATATCTGCTAACTGGAACTGTGTGTTCTGGAACTGTCCGATTGATCTACCGAACTGTTTTCTTTCCTTAACATACTCTACTGTTCTCTCTAAAGCACCCTCAGCTAAACCTAAAGCCTGAGCAGCAATTCCGATACGTCCACCATCTAATGTGTGCATAGCAATCTGGAATCCTTTACCCTTCTGGCCTAATAAGTTTTCAGCTGGAATTCTACAATCTTCAAAGATTAACTCGTATGTTGCTGAACCACGGATACCCATCTTCTTTTCTTTTGTTCCGAATGTGAATCCAGGAGTACCTTTTTCTACGATGAACGCTGAAATTTCTTTCATTGTTCTTCCACGCTTCTCAACCTTACCTGTAACAGCGATTACGATGTAAACATCTGCATACTTACCGTTTGTGATAAAGCACTTAGAACCGTTTAATACCCACTCGTTTGTCTCTTCATCTAATACAGCCTTTGTCTGCTGTCCCTGAGCATCTGTTCCTGCTCCTGGCTCTGTTAAACCGAAAGCTCCTAATTTCTCACCTTTAGCAAGTGGAACTAAGAATTTCTGTTTCTGTTCTTCTGTACCGTATGTAGCGATAGGATCACAGCAAAGTGATGTATGAGCTGATACGATAACACCTGTTGTACCACATACCTTAGAAAGTTCTTCTACGCACATAGTATATGTTAAAGGATCACATCCCTGTCCGCCATACTCTTTTCCAAATGGAATTCCTAAGAATCCATACTTAGCCATTTTTTCAACTGTCTCTGCAGGAAATCTCTCTTCTTCGTCAACTTCCTGAGCTAATGGCTTTACTTCATTTTCAGCGAATTCTCTGAAAAGAGTTCTAGCCATTTCATGTTTCTTACTTAATGTAAAATCCATTTTCTATTCCTCCATCTTTTTTATATCTTACTGAGCATCAAATGGTGTCTTAGTTCTGTCTGCATTGTATACATAGAATCCCTTACCAGACTTAACACCTAAGTTTCCACCACGAACCATCTTACGGATTAATGGACAAGCACGATACTTGCTGTCACCTGTCTCATTGTAAAGAACATCCATAATAGCTAAGCAAATATCAAGACCTACGAAATCACCTAACTCTAAAGGTCCCATTGGGTGGTTAGCTCCAAGCTTCATAGCTGCGTCAATTCCTGCAACATCTGAAACACCTTCCATCTTAATGAATGCAGCTTCATTAATCATTGGAATTAAGATACGGTTTACTACGAAACCTGCTGCTTCGTTAACCTGTACAGGTGTCTTTCCGATTTCTTCTGAAATCTTAATGATGTTTTCAACAGTCTCGTCTGGTGTGTTAACTCCAGCGATAACCTCAACTAATTTCATTCTATCTGCAGGATTAAAGAAATGCATTCCTACCATAGGACGTGTTAAACCATTTCCAATCTCTGTAATAGAAAGAGATGATGTATTTGAAGCAAAGATACATTCTGGCTTACAGATCTTATCTAACTCACCGAATGTAGTCTTCTTTACATTCATATCCTCAAAAGCAGCCTCTACGATTAAATCGCAGTCAGCACATAAATCTTCCTTAAGACCTGGTGTGATGCTATTTAAAATACCATCTACCTGCTCCTGTGTCATTTTACCTTTTTCTACTAATCTTGCATATCCTTTTGCAATTTTGTCTTTTCCGCCGTCTGCCCATTCCTGCTTGATGTCACAAAGTGCTACTTCATAACCCTCAACCTGAGCAAAAGCCTTAGCGATTCCCTGGCCCATTGTACCAGCACCAATTACTCCTACTTTCATCTTTTTTCCTCCAAAAATAATATAATAAATTTAATTATTACCAATTTTAATTAGCAGTTCTTAAATGGAACTACCTTTAATTTCTTTTCCTTGTCTTTCTCAAGGAAGTTAGCCATAGCTGCTCTCTGATCCTCGCTCTCGAAACAGCTTCCGAAGTACTTCTCCTCGATTTCGATAGCCTTATCCATATCTACGTCAATTCCTTCGTTCATAGCCATCTTACAAGCTCTAACTGCGATAGGTGCGTTAGCTGCGATGTTAGCTGCCATCTTTTTAGCTGCATCCATTAACTCTTCAGGAGCATATACAGCATTTACTAAACCTATTCTTAAAGCTTCTGCTGCTTTAATATTTCTAGCTGTGTAGATTAACTGCTTAGCCATTCCCATACCTACTAATCTAGCAAGTCTCTGAGTTCCACCAAATCCAGGTGTAATTCCTAAGCCAACCTCAGGCTGTCCGAAAATAGCATTCTCAGCACAAATTCTGATATCACAGCTCATTGAGATCTCACATCCACCACCTAATGCAAAACCGTTAACAGCTGCAATAGTTGGAATAGGTAATGTCTCTAATTTTCTAAATACGTCATTTCCTTTTTTACCGAAAGCCTCACCCTCTGCTTTAGAAAGTGTAGACATTTCTCCGATATCAGCACCAGCTACAAAAGACTTATCTCCTGCACCTGTGATGATAACTGCTCTTGTATCATTAATGTCAATGTTGTCAATTGTCTCATTAAGTTCATCTAAAACCTGGCTGTTAAGTGCGTTTAAAGCCTTTGGTCTATTAATTGTGATGATTCCTACATAGTTTTCTTTTTCGTAGTTTATAAATTCCATTTTTTTCTCCTTTAAACCCACTTTAAGCTGGCAAAAAATGCCAGCCTAAAATGTAATTAAAATTTTTATTAGTCACGCTCTACGATTGTGGCACATCCCATACCACCACCGATACATAATGTAGCAAGACCCTTCTTAGCATCCTGTTTCTGCATCTCATGAAGAAGAGTTACAAGGATACGACATCCTGAAGCTCCTACAGGGTGTCCTAGGGCAATAGCTCCACCGTTTACATTAACCTTACTCATATCGAAGTTAAGGTCCTTAGCTACAGCAACTGACTGTGCTGCGAAAGCCTCGTTAGCCTCGATAAGGTCAAGGTCATCAATGCTTAATCCTGTCTTATCTAATACTTTATTTGTAGCTGCAACTGGTCCGATTCCCATAATCTCAGGAGCAACACCAGCTAAAGCTCCACCTACGAATGTAGCCATAGGAGTTACGCCTAACTCTTTAGCCTTCTCTTCGCTCATAACTACAACTGCTGCAGCACCATCATTGATTCCTGATGCATTACCAGCTGTTACAGCTCCGCCTTCCTTACCTGAACAACATCTTAATTTAGATAATGATTCAGCTGTTGTTCCAGCTCTAGGGCCTTCATCTGTATCAACTACGATAGTTTCTTTTCTAGTTTTAACTTCTACAGGAACGATCTCGTCTTTGAACTTTCCTGCTGCCATAGCTGCTTCACATTTCTGCTGTGAGTTAGCTGAGAATTCATCTAATTCTTCTCTTGTTAATCCCCACTGATCTACAATGTTCTCAGCAGTGATCATCATATGGTAATTGTTAAATGCATCTGTTAAAGCATCGTTAACCATTGTATCAACAATAGTAGCGTTATTCATTCTATATCCGAATCTAGCTTTATCTAATGCATATGGTGCCATAGACATGTTCTCCATACCACCTGCTACTACGATGTCAGCATCTCCAGCCTTAATCATCTGAGCTGCCATGTTAACAGCGTTAAGACCTGAACCACAAACTACGTTTACAGTAACTGCAGGAGTCTCGATTGGTAAACCTGCCTTAATTGATGCCTGACGTGCAACGTTCTGTCCTAATCCAGCCTGGATAACACATCCCATATATACGTGATCTACCTGATCAGCTGGAACACCTGCTCTGTTAAGAGCTTCTTTAATTACAATAGAACCTAATACTGGTGCTGGTGTAGTGCTTAAAGTTCCACCCATCTTACCGATTGCTGTACGACATGCACCTGCAATAACAACTTTTTTTGACATAATATTAATCCTCCAAAAAATAAAAATTACTAAATCGCAATACATTTCCATAATAACATTATTGATGTGGTATCGCAATGTTTTTTTCTTGAATTTGCCAAGATTGTTATAATTTTAACAAATATATTTTTTCCTGTCAACTGCAGACTTCAAGCCATAAAAAATCGGATAACCAAAGTCCTTGATTATCCGATTAATTTTTATTTATACTTCAATGTTTAATGTCTGATTATTATTCTGAGACTGTTCATAATAACTATCTCCAAAGCATGCTGCAATATAGAATTCTGCACAACATAGATAGTAATATGGATTCACAAAGAATATTCCTAATAATCCGCTTGTTAGAGCAACTAAAATATTCCATCCAATAAATGATAAATCTAAGTAGAATGCTTTTGATTTTCTTCCTCTCATCATTGTTTTAGTTCTCTCAAACACTTCCTGACTAGTCATATCAGCATTCTCAGCTAATAAATATGGTATCATCTTATACTCATAACCTTTAACTATTCCAGGAATAATGAAAAGTAAGCCCCAGAAGAATGTGTATAAGTCACGTAAGAACATAATTTTTACAACATTTTTATAATTCTTTGTAAAACCATATCCCCATGTGTCAACATTTTTCTGATTCTCGTTTCTGTTATTTAAAAACCATCTGTATAATCCTATCTTCAATGGATTAAACAATAGTGCTTTTACTAGCATTGAAACTATAACAACGATACCTGTAATTATTAATGCAATAATAATCACTCCTATAATGGCATTTGCTATACTTTTATCTTTTCCTATTATTTCTTTTATAACATCTTTAAGTTCTTCAATGTCCTCTTTAGAAGCTGACCCCTTCATTCTGACTCTGTCCATAATCTTGTCAAGTCTGTCTTCAAGATCATCGAACTCATTAGAATCATAATTATCTGTGTTATTTCCATCTACGGAATCATCATATTTTTCAATGTCATCTTTATCATCATCTTTATCATCTGATGATCTATCCCTAGATGAATCATCGTATGGAGTATACACTGAATCATTGTTACCTATTCTATTTCTGTCATTGAATATAGTATTAAAAGTAGAAATATGATTTCCGATATTTAGGTCTATATTAGCATCGCCAGATATCACTCCAAACAATAAAGCTGTTAGGATAATCCACCAATAGTTTCTCTTAAGCAATGCCATCGCATTCTTTTTTATCTGTTTATTGTTATAATACATAAGCGCCTTTCCTATTTAATCTCGTATAACCATCCCTCTGGTCCTTCGATTTTACCCATCTGAATTCCAGTTAATGTGTCATATAATTTCTTAGTTACAGGTCCCATCTCTTCCATTCCTGATGGGAAGCAGATTTCTTTACCATGGTCATTTATCTTTCCTACTGGAGAGATAACTGCTGCAGTTCCGCAAAGACCACACTCAGCGAAATCTTTAACTTCATCAAAATATACTTCTCTCTCTTCTACTTCCATTCCTAAAATATCTCTAGCAACAGTCACAATAGATCTTCTAGTAATTGAAGGAAGAATACTATCTGACTTAGGAGTTACTAATTTTCCATCCTTTGTAATAAAGATGAAGTTAGCTCCGCCAGTCTCCTCTACTTTAGTTCTAGTCTGTGCATCAAGATACATATTCTCAGCAAAACCTTCTTCATGTGCTTTAACAATTGGATATAAACTCATTGCATAGTTAAGTCCTGCTTTAATGTGTCCTGTTCCGTGTGGTGCGGCTCTATCATAATCACTAACCTTAATTACAATAGGCTTAGCTCCACCCTTAAAGTATGGTCCTACAGGTGTAGTAAATACTCTAAACTGATATTCCTCTGCTGGTTTAACACCAATAACAGGTGAGCTACCAAACATATATGGTCTAATATATAATGTTGCGCCTGATCCGTAAGGTGGCACAAATTCTTTATTAGCCTTTACTGTTTCTACTACTGCCTCAATAAATTTATCCTCTGGATATGCAGGCATCTCTAATCTTGTAGCTGAATCAACGAGTCTCTTAGCATTTAAGTCCGGTCTAAAAACTACAGTTCTTCCATCTACTGTAGTATAAGCTTTCATTCCCTCGAAAACAGTCTGCGCATACTGTAACACTCCGGCACATTCATTGATAACTACTGTATCATCCTCTGTTAATGTACCTTCATCCCATTTTCCATCCTTAAAATTAGAAACGAAACGCTTATTAGTTTTTACGTAACCAAATCCTAAGTTTTCCCAGTCAATATTCTTCTTATCCATCATTAAACCTCCGATATATCTAATTATGGGCTATGCCCACGCTATTATTATAATCTTGTTTAATACTTAATCAGCACAAAATTTATAAGTCTTTATCGGGCAAACCCCAATATAAAAGAATAGCGTGAAACCACAGTCTCACGCTATTAAATATACTACTTTTTTTGTGATTTTTCAACATAGTATCACTAATACTAATAATTGTAATCCCATTTTGTATTATATGAAATTGCCTCTTCTTTGTAATCATTATATCCAGGACTATGTTCATTTTTAAATAATAATTTAACATTGGCATTTTGGGATTTTTTCAATTTATCAAAATTTAGTTTTATTATTCCAGAATGAATCACTCCCATATCAGTTTTTTTGTAAAGTACCAAAACTCTTTTAAGATTATCTCTGCTGTCATATAAATCCACATCAACCTTATACTTATTGCCCTCGACTTTCTTACATAAATTAAGAGAATCATATGCAGAATGATATGTTAAATATCTATTCTCATCCTCTTTTGTGTCCTTCATACATGTCAGGGCATATAAATCGCCATCGGCACTTTCAAACTGTTTAGGCACTTCTATAGTTATAGTTTTCATCTGACCTTTTCTGATTTTTTTATTGTTAAATAAAATATAATTGTTAACTGAATTTTCACCAAATTCCGCTTTAATATATTTATTTAAAACCTTATAACATTCTTTATACTCAAATGGCACATATATTTTATCCAATGTGGTGTAATTACTAAATGATTTACCCAGTGCGAAATTTAACATATAGTTACCATTTTCATAATCACGATATCCAACCTTCTTTAAATCTGTTTTATATGCCACTATGAATTCATTCTTAAATTGATTAGCTTTCTTTATCTCATATGGATATGACTGATACACACTGCCTGCATATCCATTAAGCAAACAGGCTTCTTGCACATCGCAATCTAAAGCTCTCTCAAGCATTACTTTTCTAAAATATTTTCGCATTAAATCATCATCTAAATAAATTCTTCTAGTAACTGTAATACCTAGCTTTAACTTATATCTGACACAATATTCGTCATCAGAAGAATATTTCTTATAAACTGTATTTTTGTGATTCTTAATAATTGCATCAATTATTTCACTATCATTTACTTCAATAAGATCTTTAATATCATCACCTGCATAGTAGGAATCAAATATTGCCACTTTATCTACTATACTTTTACTTGGCACATAATTTTTCATGCCTCTCATAGTTTTTGTAACACCGAAAAGTACACCTGTCATTACTACAGATAATATTATAATATTAAGTACTATTTTCTTAATATTCTTAAAACTTTTTTCAAAAATAAGTTCTAGCATAATACATGTCAATGAAACGGCTACTACAATACCAAACACAATATTAAATCTTCTATAGCTAGTAGTTCCCATGACACCGAAGATAAATCTGCATACATAGGATGTGGCAATAGTAGCTAAAACAATAACACATTTCTTTAATCCGCTACTAGTGGATACAGTTTCTGCCTTTTCAGAAATTCTATTGTTACTATTTTTTATTACTCTCCATGCAATAACCGCTGCTGTTACAATATAAATAATAAAAAATATTTTCTTCATACCGTGAGATGTAGATGAAAATGTCGAAAAAACAGGCGATAACATCAATGTATTTCTCAAATCAAATTCATGCTCCTGCACACCTGTTAATATGTCATCATATTCAACGCCAAAAATAAAGCCTATTATAGCTAATGAAAAGTTAATTGCAAAAAATGATATATATGCATAGAGCAATTTACCTGACTTTTGGCATATCAATATAAATATCATCACATTAGTT